>NZ_JAODNI010000141.1 GCF_025465255.1 Pseudonocardia sp. | reverse complement strand
TGCGCTCCGCTACACGCGCGTCAACGGCATCCCGACCCTGGGCCTGTGCCTCGGCATGCAGTGCATGGTCATCGAGGTCGCCCGCGACCTCGCCGGGCTGGAGAAGGCCAACTCGGCCGAGTTCGATCCCGACACCCCGGATCCCGTCATCGCGACGATGGCCAGCCAGGTCGACGTCATCTCCGGTGAGCGAGGGATGGGCGGCACGATGCGGCTGGGCAGCTACCCGGCCGTCCTGCAGAAGGGCTCCGTGGTCGCGGAGGCCTACGGCAGCACCGAGGTGACCGAGCGGCACCGGCACCGCTACGAGGTCAACAACACCTACCGGGAGCGGCTCAGCGAGGCCGGGCTCGTGTTCGGCGGGACGTCGCCGGACGGGAAGCTCGTCGAGTTCGTCGAGCTGCCCGCCGACGTGCACCCGTTCTACGTGGGCACGCAGGCGCACCCGGAGCTCAAGAGCCGTCCGACGCGGCCGCACCCGCTGTTCTCGGCGTTCGTCAAGGCGGCGCTGCGGTACCGGGCCGCGGAGCGGCTGCCGGTGGAGCTGCCGGCGAGGTCGAAGAAGGCGGCCGAGACCCCGCCGCGGCCGAACGGGACGCGGGTCGAGAAGGCCGCCGAGACCGCGGACGTGGGGCGCTCGTGAGCTCGGCGTCCGGGCACGGCATCACGCCGGGGGAGCACGCGTTCCCGGTCGAGTCGTCGGAGGACGTGCACGTCGGACGCGTGATGGCGCTGCGGGTGGACCACGTCGTCATGCCCGGGGGCCGGGTCGCGACGCGGGAGATCGTGGAGCACGCCGGTGCCGTCGCGATCGCCGCGCTCGACGAGGACGACCGGCTGATGATGATCTTCCAATACCGGCACGCGGTGCGCCGCCGGCTCTGGGAGCTCCCGGCCGGCCTGCTGGACCACGCGGGGGAGGACCCCGCCGAGGCCGCCGCGCGCGAGCTCATGGAGGAGGCGGGCCTCGAGGCGACGGACTGGTCCGTGCTGGTCGACGTCGTGCCGTCGCCCGGGTTCTCCGACGAGGCCGTGCGGGCGTTCCTGGCCCGCGGGCTCACCGAGGTGCAGCGGCCGGACCTGGGCGACGACGAGGAGGCGGACCTCGAGCTGCGCTGGATCCCGCTCGACGACGCCGTGGCGATGGTGCTGTCCGGGGAGATCGTCAACGCGGTGACGGTGGCGTCGATCCTGGCGATCCGGGTGATCAAGGACGGCCACGGGACGACCCGGAAACCGGACGCGGAGTGGCCGGACCGGCCCACCCGCTTCGCGGCCCGCAAGGAGTAGCGAGCCCGGGCCCCGGGCCCGGAAGTCGCGGTGTGGCCCCGCGACGCTCGCGGCCGACGGCGCGCTCACGGAGGTGAGCCCGATCACTCGTCTCGGTCACGGGGACGTTGCACTCGGTGCCCGACGCCCTGCCCAGGACCGATCCGGGGTAGTATGGGCAGGTCAGGTTGGGTGGGCATCGAGAACCCGGTGCGCGGGCGTCACGCCGCGCAGGGTGCCACCCGGCGTTCGCGCCGCAGGGTCACGTGCTGACGAGTGCTCCAGGTCGGCCGGGCTGATGCGGCCGGCCGGAGGAGAACCGCACATGAGCTGGGCCCGACACGGACGCGCCACCAATGAGGACGGGACCATGGGTAACACCTGGTCAGAGGCGCAGGCGGCGTACCAGGAGAGCTGCGACACCCAGAACGGCCTGGCGGCGCGCGTCGTCGCGGGGCAGGCCACCGATCTCGAGGACTGCACCGAGCTGCTGGCGATGCTCGGCCTCGACGCGCGGGCAGGTCGCCCCGCCTGATCTTTCGCAATGCTCACGACGGCCCGGGTCCCAGGACCCGGGCCGTCGTAGTCTCACCACCATGGCTGGAATGCGATTCGGACTCTTCGTGCCCCAAGGCTGGCGGCACGACCTCGTCGGCATCGACCCCGCGGAGCAGTGGGGCGTGATGAAGGGGCTGGCGCAGCGCGCGGACGCCGGTCCGTGGGAGTCGATCTGGGTCTACGACCACTTCCACACGGTGCCCGTCCCCACGGACCAGGCGACACACGAGGCGTGGTCCCTGATGTCCGCGTTCGGGGCCGTCACCGAGCGGGTCCGGCTCGGCCAGATGTGCACCTGCATGGCCTACCGGAACCCGGCGTACCTGGCGAAGGTCGCCGCCACCGCGGACGTCATCTCCGGCGGCCGCATCGAGATGGGCATAGGGGCGGGGTGGTACGAGCACGAGTGGCGGGCCTACGGCTACGGTTTCCCGCCGGCCGGCACCCGCCTCGGCATGCTCGACGAGGGCGTGCAGATCTTCAAGCAGGCGTGGGAGAAGGGCACCGCCACCCTGCACGGCAAGCACTACCAGGTCGACGGCGCGATCGTGCAGCCGCAGCCGCTGCAGGAGGGCGGCATCCCGCTGTGGATCGCGGGCGGCGGCGAGAAGGTCACGCTGAAGATCGCGGCCAAGTACGCGCGGTACACGAACTTCGCCGGGACGCCCGGCACGTTCACGGCCAAGTCCGAGATCCTCGCCGAGCACTGCCGCGAGGTCGGGACGGACTTCGACGCCATCGTCCGCTCGGCCAACTACAACGTCGCGATCGGCCGCACCCAGGCCGAGGCCGACGAGCGGCTCGAGCAGCTCAAGGCCCGCCTCGTGCCGTACGTCGGCGAGGAGAAGGCCGAGACCCAGCTCGCGTCCATCCGCGGGCTGCCGGCCCACGGGACGCCGGAGCAGATCGTCGAGAAGCTGTCGGACCTCAAGGCCCGGGGGATGACCTACGGCATCTTCTACTTCCCGGAGGCCGCCTACGACCGCTCGGGGATCGAGCTCTTCGAGCGCGAGGTCATCCCGGCCTTCCGGTGAGTGCGCAGCCTCGCTAGAACGAGGCTGCGCACTCACGACCCCCGCCGACGTGTGCGGACGCCCCGTCTTCGCAGCTCGGACGGGGTTGTGTGCGTGAAACCTCGCTCTAACGAGGTTTCACGCGCACAGGGCGTGTGGTTGCGGGGATCCACGGTGCGGTCGGGGCAGGATGGCCTGCATGGGTGCCGGCGGGGTGGACGGATGCGTGGACGCGTTCCTGGCGCATCTGGCCGTCGAGCGGGGGAGCTCGGTGAACACGCTGCGCTCTTACACCACGGACCTGCAGCGCTACCGCGACCACCTGCGCGCGCGGGGGATCGCCGAGCTGGCGGTGGTCCGCGAGCGGGACGTCAGCGACTTCGTCGTGGCGCTGCGCAGCGGGGAGACGCCGCTCGCGGCGTCCTCCGCGGCCCGGGCGCTCGCCGCGGTCCGCGGCCTGCACCGGTTCGCCGCCCGGGACGGACTGGTGCCCGTCGACGTGGCGCACGCCGTCTCGCCGCCGGCGCTGCCCAAGCGGCTGCCGAAGGCGCTGACGATCGACCAGGTCGACCAGCTCCTCGCCGGCTGCCCGGGTGAGGGACCGGTCCCGTTGCGGGACCGGGCCCTGCTCGAGCTGCTCTACTCCACCGGGGCGCGGATCTCCGAGGCCGTCGGCATCGATCTCGACGACCTGGACGTCACCAGCCGGACCGTGCTGCTGTGCGGCAAGGGCGGCAAGCAGCGGATCGTGCCGGTCGGGCGGCCCGCGCTGGAGGCCGTCGACGCCTACCGGGTCCGGTCCCGGCCGGACCTCGCCGCGCGGGGCCGGGGCACCCCGGCCCTGCTGCTGAACGCCCGCGGCGCCCGGCTGTCCCGGCAGAGCGCCTGGCACACGTTGCGCTCCGCGGCCGAGGTCTCCGGGCTGGGCACGGACGTCTCCCCGCACACGCTGCGGCACTGCTTCGCGACGCACCTGCTGGCCGGCGGTGCCGACGTCCGGGTGGTGCAGGAGCTGCTCGGGCACGCCTCCGTCACGACGACGCAGGTGTACACGCACGTCACCGTCGACGCGCTGCGCGAGGTCTACGCGACGGCACATCCCCGGGCCCGCGCCCGCTGATCTCCCACGGTGACGGCTCCGATACATTCCGTCACCATGCGCGTCCGTCGCCTCCTCCTGATCCTCGCCGCCGGGCTGCTGGCGGGTGGCTGCTCCGTCCAGGGCGTCTCGATCGGCCCGGCCGCCGTCGAGCAGACCGGCGGCGACGTGCGCACGGCGACGACCACGAACTCCCACGACGGCCCGGTCTCCCGCGTCGAGATCGTGTCCGACGCCGGCGACGTCGACCTGCACGCCGGGGCCGCCGCCGGCGCGAGGGTCGGCCGCACCGCCCGCTGGACCGGCCCCGAGCCGGAGGTCACCGAGGCCCTCGACGGCGACGTGTTGCGGATCACAGTGCACTGCCCGAGCCCGGCGGAGACCTGCTCGGTGGGCCTGGCCGTCGAGGTGCCGGCCGCCACCGCCACCCGCGTGCAGCTCGGGGCGGGGAGCATCGCCGTGACCGGGCTGACCGGCGCCCACTCGCTCTCGACCGCGGCCGGCTCGGTCGCGGGCACCGGGCTCGGGGCGGAGAAGACGTCCGCGCGTGCCGCCGCCGGCGACGTCGACCTGACCTTCTCCGGTGCTCCGGCCCAGGTGGAAGCCGAGTCGACGGCCGGGAACGTGACGGTCCTCGTGCCGGTCGGGCCCGTCTACCGGGTCGACGCGCGGACGACCGTCGGACGCGTCGACGTCCGGGTCGCGGACGATCCGGGGGCCGACGCGGTCATCACCGCCCGCTCCACGACCGGCGACGTCACCGTCGCCCACGCCTGAGCGGCGGCCTGGGTCCGGCGATCACTAGTACGTGCGCGCCGCGTAGCGTTGCCGAAACCGCTTGGCCCCACTACGGCGAGGCGCGTTGCCGCACGTCGGAGGCTTTCCTACGCTGCGGGCCAATACGAGCAGGCACCGCCGGCGACGATCCGGCCGGGACGCCCACGAGGAGACGGGAGCCCGCATGGACATGCCGCGGACCGTCGAGCCCCCTGTCGCGGTCGGCGGAACGGGCCTGGTCACGGCCATGACGGCGGCGGCACCGGAGCCCGAGGTCGAGGGGTACGCCGACGACACCGGCAGCGACGACGACGTCGTCGCACCGGCGATCGGGAGGCACCACATCGGCGCGCCCGAGCCCGCGCCGCTGACCCAGCACGGTCCCGCCCGGATCATCGCCGTCGCGAACCAGAAGGGCGGCGTCGGCAAGACCACGTCGACCATCAACCTGGGCGCCGCGCTGGCCGAGTACGGCCGCAAGGTGCTGCTCGTGGACTTCGACCCCCAGGGAGCGCTCTCCGTGGGCCTGGGCGTGCAGCCCCACCAGCTCGAGACGACGATCTACAACCTGCTGATGGAGCGTGGCGTCGAGGCCGAGGACGTCATCCAGTCCACCAAGGTCGACGGCATGTACCTGCTGCCCAGCAACATCGACCTGTCCGCGGCGGAGGTCCAGCTCGTCACCGAGGTGGGCCGGGAGCAGGCGCTGGGCCGGGCGCTCAAGAGCGTCCTCGACGACTACGACGTCATCCTGATCGACTGCCAGCCCTCGCTGGGCCTGCTCACGATCAACGCGCTGGCCTGTGCGAACAAGGTGCTCATCCCGCTGGCGTGCGAGTTCTTCAGCCTCCGCGGCGTCGCGCTGCTGATGGACACGATCGACAAGGTGAAGGACCGGCTCAACCCGGACCTGGAGCTGATCGGCATCCTCGCCACGATGTTCGACGCCCGCACGCTGCACACCCGCGAGGTGCACCAGCGCGTGCTCGAGGCGTTCGGGGACAAGGTGTTCGATGCCGTCATCAACCGCACGATCCGGTTCCCGGAGACCACGGTCGCCGGCGAGCCGATCACCACGTGGGCGCCCACGTCCAGCGGGGCGCTGGCCTACCGGATGCTGGCTCGCGAGGTCATCGCTCGGTGACCATCCTCGAGAACGCGCCGGGTCTCCCGGAGGGGACCGCGCCCGCTCCGCGGTTCACGGTCCGGCTGCACAACTTCGAGGGCCCGTTCGACCTGCTGCTCCAGCTCATCGGCAAGCACGAGCTGGACATCACCGAGATGGCGTTGCACAAGGTCACCGACGACTTCATCGCGCACCTGCGGTTGCTCGGTGACGACGCCGACCTCGACGAGACCACCGAGTTCCTCGTCATCGCGGCTACCTTGCTGGACCTCAAGGCGGCCCGCCTGCTGCCGTCCGCGGAGGTCGAGAACGAGGACGACCTCGCGCTCCTCGAGGCGCGGGACCTGCTGTTCGCCCGATTGCTGCAGTACCGCGCGTACAAGCAGGTCGCGGTCATGTTCGGCGAGCTGGAGAAGACCGCGCTGCGCCGCTTCCCGCGTTCGGTCGCGCTGGAGGACCGGTTCGCGAAGCTCCTGCCCGAGGTGCTGCTGGGGATCGACGCCGCGACCTTCGCCGAGATGGCGGCGTCGGTGTTCCGGCCCAAGCCGCCGCCGACCGTCGGCGTCGACCACCTGCACTCCCACCAGGTCTCGGTGGCCGACCACGCCCAGATCCTGCGCGAGCGCCTCGCCGAGCTGGGGGAGGCCACGTTCGCGACGCTGACCGAGGACTGTCGCGAGACGATCGAGATCGTCGCCCGGTTCATGGCGGTGCTGGAGCTGTTCCGGGAGAAGTGCATCCACGTCGAGCAGCCGGAGCCGTTCGGCGAGCTGACGGTACGGTGGACGGCATCGTTCCCGGAGGAGAACGTGCCGGACCCCGACAGCGAGTGAGACACGCGTGACCAGCACCGACCCGACCACCGATCCGGACGGGATCGACGTCCTCGACGAGCTGCCCGCCCTCGCCCGGGACGACGAGTTCGACGGCGCGCTCGAGGCGTTGCTGCTGGTCGTGGACGCGCCGACGGAGGACCAGGCCCTCGCCACCGCGCTGGATCAGCCCGTCGCCCGGGTCCGGGAGGGGCTGCTGCGCCTCGCCGAGAGCTATCGCGTCGCCGGCCGCGGGATCGATCTCCGCCGGGTGGGGGACGGCTGGCGGTTCTACACCCGCGACCTGTACGCGCCGTACGTCGAGAAGCTCCTTCTCGACGGCCAGCGCGCCCGCCTGACCAGGGCCGCTCTCGAGACGCTCGCCGTCGTGGCCTACCGTCAACCGGTCACGCGCGCGCGGGTGGCGGCCGTGCGCGGGGTCAACTGCGACGGGGTGCTGCGCACCCTGCTGACCCGCGGGCTCGTGGAGGAGGCCGGGATCGACGGCCCCACCCAGGGCACCTTGTTCCGCACCACGGAGCTGTTCCTCGAACGGCTCGGGCTGTCCTCGCTGGAGGACCTGCCGTCGTTGGCCCCGCTGCTGCCCGACGTCGACGCGATCGACGAGATCTAGACCCTAACCGAACCACGAGAAGCACCAGAACACGGACGTGAACCAGATGAGCAACCCCCGCAACGCCTCCGCCGACGGAGTGCGGCTGCAGAAGGTGCTGGCCCAGGCCGGCGTCGCGTCCCGCCGCGCCGCCGAGGAGCTGATCGCCGCCGGCCGGGTCAGCGTCGACGGCAAGGTCGTCACCGAGATGGGCCGCCGGGTGGACCCGCAGACGGCCGTCGTGCACGTCGACGGCTCCCGCATCCAGCTCCGGGACGACCAGGTGTACCTGGCCCTGAACAAGCCCGCCGGGATGCTCTCCACCATGTCGGACGAGAAGGGCCGGCTCTGCGTCGGGGACCTGGTGATGCAGCGCACCGAGCTGCTCAACCAGGCCGGGCGGCTCTTCCACGTCGGCCGCCTGGACCAGGACACCGAGGGCCTGCTGCTCCTGACCAACGACGGCGAGCTCGGCCACCGGCTGATGCACCCGTCGTTCGAGGTGGAGAAGACCTACACCGCCGAGGTGATGGGCCAGGTCGCCCGGGACGTCGGCAAGCGCCTGCGAGAGGGCGTCGAGCTCGAGGACGGGCCGGTCAAGGTGCACTCGTTCCGGCTGATCGACTCCCTGCCGGGCCGGTCCATCGTCGAGATCGTGGTGCACGAGGGGCGCAAGCACATCGTCCGCCGCCTGCTCGACGAGGTGGGCCACCCGGTGCAGCGCCTGGTCCGCACGGCCATCGGGGACGTGAAGCTGGGGGACCAGCGCCCGGGCAAGCTCCGCCCGCTGAACCAGACGGAGGTCGGGTCGCTCTACCGGACGGTGGGGATGTAGCCGGCTCGGCCCGCTCCGGGGCACCGGACCGCGCCAAGGCACAATGGACGTCGGCTCGCGCCGTGTGTGGGTGGCGAGGGACGCGAGGCGAGGGGTACGGAGATGTCCGGGTCGGTGCGCGAAGCCAAGACGTTGCAGGGCATCGTCGCGATGGACGGCCCCTCGGGCACCGGCAAGTCCACGGTCTCCCGGCGGCTCGCCGCGGCCTGCGGCGCCGCCTACCTGGACACCGGGGCCATGTACCGGGCCGCCACCCTCGCCGTCCTGCGGGCCGGGCTCGACGAGTCCAGCCCCATCGAGAAGATCGTCGCCGTCGCGACGGCCGCGGACGTCGAGTCGATGACCGACCCGGCCGCGCCCGGCATCCGGCTGGCCGGCGAGGACGTCGAGGCGGAGATCCGGGACGTGCCGGTCACCAAGCTGGTCAGTGCGGTGTCCGCGCAGGCCGAGGTCCGCGAGGCGCTCGTCGCCCGGCAGCGGCGCCTGATCGACGCCGCCGTCGCGGCAGGCGGCGGGATCGTCGTCGAGGGGCGGGACATCGGCAGCGTCGTCACGCCGGACGCGCCGCTCAAGGTCTACCTGACGGCGTCGGACGGGGTTCGGGCGGCGCGCCGGCGCCGGCAGGACGCCAAGGCCGGGCGCGTCGCGGACCCGAAGGCCACGCTGGCGGACGTGCAGCGCCGGGACCGGCTGGACTCCACGCGCGCGGTCTCGCCGTTGCACGCCGCGAAGGACGCCCTGGTCCTGGACACGGACGAGCTCAGCGTGGACGACGTGCTGACGGCGCTGCTGGGCCTGGTCGAGGAGCGGGGACTGTGCAGCCCCACGCCCAGGTGACCGTGACCCGGGACGGCGGCGCCACCGCCACGGATCTCCCGGCCACCGCGGTGCCGCCGCTGCACGACGCGGCCCGCTGGCTCGGGACCTGGTGGTACCGGCCGTTCTACCGGCTGGTCGTGCACGGCCGGGAGCGCATCCCGGCCATCGGTCCGGTGGTGCTCGTCGCCAACCACAGCGCGATGGTCGATGGGCCGCTGCTGTTCGGACTACTTCGGCGCCGCTCGGCGTTCCTGGTGAAGAAGGAGATGTTCACCGGGCCGGTCGGGGCCGGGCTGCGCGGCATCGGGCAGATCCCGGTCCGCCGGGGTTCGGTCGACCGGGCGCCGCTGACGACGGCGCTGGGCGTCCTGCGCGGTGGCGGCGTCGTCGGCGTGTTCCCGGAGGGGACCCGCGGGCAGGGTGACGTCGCGGCGGCGCAGCAGGGGGCCGCGTGGCTGGCCCGGGCCTCCGGGGCGGTGGTGCTGCCGGTGGTGTGCCGGGGTACCCGGCGTCCCGACGGGGCCGGACGCCGGTTGCGGCCTCGGGTGGACGTGCTCGTCGGCGAACCCCTGCCGGCACCCACCGGAAAGGGCCGCGCGGACCTCGTCGCGGCCACGGAGACCATTCGGGTCGAGCTCGCCGCGCTGGTCGCGGAGCTCGACGACCGACGCAGTAGTGACGGATGACGGAGCAGTACGTGAGCAGCGAGAACATTCTCGAGGGATCGGACCGGGCGGAGATGGCCCGTATGGGTCTGGACCCGGACGAGTTCGTCGCCACCGAGGACGAGTTCGGCGAGCCGATCGACGGCGAGGACGGCCCGCGGGTCCCCATGCCGGTCCTGGCGGTCGTCGGACGGCCCAACGTCGGCAAGTCGACCCTGGTCAACCGCCTGATCGGGCGGCGTGAGGCGGTCGTGCAGGACATCCCGGGCGTCACCCGGGACCGCATCTCCTACGACGCCCTGTGGAACGGCCGCCGTTTCACCCTCGTCGACACCGGCGGCTGGGACCCGGACGCCACGGGCCTGCAGGCGGCCGTGACCGCGCAGGCGGAGCTGGCGATGCGGACGGCGGACGTCGTGCTGCTCGTCGTCGACGCGCGGGTGGGCGCCACGGTCACCGAGGAGGCCGCGGCGGACGTGCTGCGCCGCTCGGACCGTCCGGTCCTGCTCGCCGCCACCAAGGTCGACGACGAGCGCCTGGTCGCCGACGTCGCCTCGCTGTGGGGCCTCGGCCTCGGCGAGCCGCACCCGGTGTCCGGCCTGCACGGCCGCGGCTCCGGTGACCTGCTCGACGCGATCCTGGAGGCCCTGCCCGAGACCCCGCGGGACGACTTCGGCGCCGGTGGCGCCGGGCCGCGCCGCGTCGCGCTCGTCGGCAAGCCGAACGTCGGCAAGTCCAGCCTGCTGAACCGGGTGTCCGGCGAGGTGCGCTCGGTGGTGCACGACGTCGCCGGTACCACCGTCGACCCGGTGGACTCCCTCGTCGAGCTCGACGGCGAGATCTGGCGCTTCGTGGACACGGCGGGCCTGCGCAAGCGGGTCAAGATGGCCAGCGGCATGGAGTACTACGCGAGCCTGCGGACCCAGGCGGCGATCGAGGCGGCCGAGGTCGCCGTCGTGCTGCTGGATGCGAGCGAACCGATCTCCGAGCAGGACCAGCGGGTCCTGACGATGGTCCACGAGGCCGGGCGCGCGCTCGTCATCGTGTTCAACAAGTGGGACCTCGTGGACGAGGACCGCCGCACCGAGATGAAGCGCGAGCTGGAGCGGGACCTGATCAGCGTCCGCTGGGCCGAGCGGGTCAACATCTCCGCGCTGACCGGCCGCTCGGTCTCGAAGATCGCGCCGGCGCTGCGGACCGCGCTGGACTCCTGGGATCGGCGCATCTCCACCGGGCAGCTCAACAGCTGGCTCGCGGACGTCATCGCGGCCACCCCGCCGCCGGTCCGCGGCGGGAAGCAGCCGAAGGTGCTCTTCGCGACCCAGGCCACCACCCGGCCGCCGACGTTCGTGCTGTTCACCTCCGGATTCCTGGAGGCCGGCTACCGCCGGTTCCTGGAGCGGCGGCTGCGCGAGGAGTTCGGTTTCACCGGCTCCCCGGTACGGCTCTCGGTCCGGGTGCGGGAGAAGCGCGCCCGCGGCGGACGCCGCAAGCACTGATCGGCGAACCGCCGATCAGCGCCCCGGGATGCCCTAGGCTCGGTGCATGACCACGGCAACGGGGGATTCGCTGTCTCCCGTCCGTGTCGTGCTCGCGGACGACGAACCCCTGCTGCGGGCGGGGCTGCGGACCGTCCTGGAGGCGCGCCGGACGATCACCGTCGTCGGCGAGGCCGCCAACGGCGACGAGCTGCTCGACGCGGTCCAGGCGCACGCACCGGACGTCGTCCTCGCGGACGTGCAGATGCCCGGCCGGGACGGTCTCTCGGCGCTACGGGTGCTGTGCGCGCGCCCGGACGCGCCGCCCGCCGCCGTGCTCACCACCTTCGACCTCGACGACTACGTGGCCGAGGCGTTGCGCATCGGCGTCCAGGGCTTCCTGCTCAAGGACGCCGAACCGGACGCGCTGATCCGCGCCGTGCGGGACCTCGCCGCCGGGGGAGCGGTCCTCGACCCGCGCATCGCGGCCCGGCTGCTTCCGCGGCTGGCCGGGTCCGCGCCCACCCCGCCGTCGCCGCCCGCCGACCTCACGATGCGCGAGAACCAGGTGCTGAAGCTGCTCGCGGCCGGGAACTCCAACGCCTCGATCGCGGACGGGCTCGGGCTGGCGGAGGCGACGGTGAAGAAGTACGTCTCCGCGCTGCTGATCAAGCTGGGTGCGGACAATCGGGTGCAGGCCGCGCTGATCGCCCAGAGCTGGGGGCAGGTGTGAGCCCCGACCCCGTGACCGGATGGAACAGCGTCGCCCGGTGGAGCGGCATGGCCCGGCGGGTCGGGCCGGTCGCGCTCGAGGTGCCGGCCGTCGGCGTCCCGGTCGTGTTCGTGCTCCTCGCGGCCCCGGGGCCGTTCCCCTGGTCGGTGACCGCGGCCCTCGTCGGGTGCGCGCTGCTGCCGCTGCGGCACCTCTGGGCCCCGCTCGGGATCATCGGCTCGTTCTGGGCGATCGCCGGCGGGCTCGGCTGGGCGTCGGAGATCGTCGCGCTGTTCGTGGTGGGGCGGCGGACCGGGGCGTTGCGGCGCTCCCTGCCGTGGTTCGTGCTCTCCGTCGTCGCCGCGGTGGTGCCGGTGCTGGTGACGCAGCAGCTGAGCTGGCAGTCCGTGGTCCTGACCGTCGTGTTCGCGGTGCTGTCCGCGGGCAGCCCGCTGGCCGTCGGCCTGCTCGTCGCCCTGCGGGACCGGCTGACCGCGAGCCTGCGCGAGCTCGAGGAGGCCCGCGAGGCGACCGTCCTGGCCCGCGAGTCCGCGGCCCGCGCCGAGGAGCGCGCCCGCATCGGCCGGGAGATCCACGACGCCGTCGGGCACCACGCCACGCTGATCGCCGTCGGTGCCGCGGCGCTGTCCGCGTCCACCGCCGAGCCGGAGACCCGGGACGCCGCCGACCGGCTGCGGATGCACGCCAAGCGGGCGCTCTCGGAGATGCGGACGGCACTGGGCCTGTCCGGCGCGGAACCGGCCGAGGAGGCCGGGACCGCGCAGCTCGTGGGGCTGGTGGAGCGGTCCGCGGCCGGTGGGATGGCGATCCGGCTCGTTCCGGCGGGGGAGCCGCGGCCGCTGACCGTCGCGCTGGACCGGGCCGTCTACCGGATCGTGCAGGAGTCCCTGACCAACGCCGCCCGGCACTCGCCGGGCGCGCCGGTCGAGGTGGCGCTGGACTGGCGGGAGCCGGCGGGGCTGCGCGTCGAGGTCCGCAACGGGCCGGTGCGCCAGGACGCGGCCCGGCGCGGGGCGTTCGGCATCGGCGGTGCGGGGCTGGCCGGACTGGCCGAGCGGGTGCGGTCCGTCGGCGGGGAGCTGGACAGCGGCCCCGTCCCGGACGGCGGTTTCGCTGTGCGCGCGCGGCTCCCCGTCGGCCGGTCCGCCCGTGTCCCGAGGCCGGATCGGGAACCGCGCGCGGGCACCGGTCCGATCCCGCTCGCGCCCACCTGAGCGGCGGCGCCGGCGACCGGAGGATCCGACGTCGGCGGCGGGCTCCCCGGTTGCCGCCGACGCCGGTACCCGTTCAACGAGACCGGTCCGTGATCGATGTTGCCGCCCGGCGAACGGCCGGTGAACCCCTGGGGCCGGTTCGGGCGCGCCGTCGCCCCCTGGATCAGCGCCAGCGGCGGGGCGCGCAGGCCAGGCAGGTCTCGGCGGCGGGCAGGGCCTCGAGCCGCGCGTCCGGGATGGGGTTTCCGCAGGTCAGGCAGCGTCCGTAGGTCCCGGCGGCGAGCCGCTCCGCCGCCCGGTCCAGCGCGTCGAGGTCCTTGCGGGCCCCGGCGAGGAGGCCCTGGATCTGGGCGCGCGCGAAGCCGATCGTGACGCCCTCGGGATCGTGCTCGTCGTCGTGCGTGGTGAGGGCCTGCTCGGCGGCCAGCCCCTCGACCTGGCGGGCCAGTGAGGTGATCCGCGACGTCGTCGCCTCGCGCTCCGCCGCGATCAGCGCTGCCGGGTCGTGGTCCATACCGGGGAAACGCCCGGCCCGGCCGCGATTCTTCCGCAGCCGGCCGGGCGCGCCCGGTGGGTCGGTGCCGGGTGGGTCGGTATCGGGTGGGTCAGTGCCGCAGGCCGGCTTCCTTCAGCAGCGGCATGACCTTCTCGCCGAAGTACTTGAGCTCCTCGTTGTAGTCGATGAGCCCGAAGATCATTCCCTCCATGCCGGCCTCGTTGAGCCGGCCGAGCTCCTCGGTGACCTGCTCCGGGGTGCCGACGATCGGGTAGCCGCCCCAGCCCGCGATGAAGCGCTCCTGCATCTCCTTCACCGCGTGGTCGAAGGACTGGCTCGCGCCCGACCCGGCGATCTTGATGACGTTCCCGGCGGCGCCCCAGTCGCCCTCGTCGACGACCTGCTGGAAGGCGGCCTTGGCCTCCTCCTCGGTGTCCCGGCAGACGACGAGCCCGTAGGTCATCACCTTGATCTGGCGCTGGTACTCCTCGAGCGCCTTCTTCTTCACCGCCTCGGTGTAGGCCTTGATGTTCTCCAGCGTGTCCAGCGACGCGAAGTTGATGTCCACGTTCTTGGCGGAGAACTCGATGCCGCGCGGGGAGTTGCCGGCGTTGAGCAACGCGGGCCGCGGGGCCTGGTGCGGCTTCGGGTAGGCCTCGATGTCGTTGCCCTGGAAGTGCTTGGTGTCCATGTCGAACGAGCCGGGCTCGGTCCACAGCTTGAGGGCGAAGTCCAGCCACTCCTGGCCGAACTCGTAGCGCTCGTCGTGCTGGCGCTGCTCGCCGCCGAACATCTCCATCTCCGGCGGCACCCACCCCATGACCAGGTTCAGCGCGAACCGGCCGCCGGAGATGTGGTCGATCGTGGTGGCGGCCTTGGCGGCGACGATCGGGTGGACCGTCGGCAGGTGCGAGGTCGACGCGATGGCGATCCGCTCCGTGGCCTCGGCGAGCCCGGCGGCCCAGGCGTAGGTCTCGAAGCAGTTGCCGTTGAAGTTCGTGGACCCGCCGAAGCCCTTCCAACGGGCGACGGGCACGAGCACGTCGAACCCGAGGGCGTCGGCGCGCTGCGCGATCTCCTTGGTGTGGGCCCAGGTGGCCTCGTAGGTGGTGGGGGCGTGGCTCATGATCAGCCCGTAGGAGCAGTTCGTGCCGAACAGCCCGAGCTTCATCTTCTGGTCGCCGAACAGCGGGTTGGTCTGCGCGCGGTCGACCAGCGGGGCGGTCTCGGCGGCGGGGCGCGGGTCGGTCGGGGCGAGGCCGAGCCGTTCGTTGGCGGTGACGGTCACAGGGGTCTCCTTCGACGTGTGATCAGGTTGGGGGCGCTCAGCCGAGTTGGAAGGGATCGCGCGTGCCGCCGGTGAGCTCGACGAACACGGACTTGTTCTCGGTGTACTCGTTGACGGCCTCGATGCCGTTCTCGCGGCCGATCCCGCTGGCGCCGAACCCGCCGAAGGGCATGTTCGGGGCGATCACGCGGTAGGCGTTGACCCACACCGTCCCGGCGCGCAACTTCGCCGCGACCCGGTGCGCGCGGTGCACGTCCTTCGTCCAGACGGAGCCGGCGAGGCCGTACGGGGTGTCGTTGGCGAGCTTGAGCGCCTCGTCCTCGTCGCGGAACGTGTACGCGGCCAGGACCGGCCCGAAGACCTCCTCGCGGACGATGGTGTTCTCCGGCGTCACGTTCGTGACCACGGTCGGCTTCACGAACAGGCCACCGCGCTCGGCGTCCGGCTCGCCGCCGCAGGCGAACGTCGCGCCCTCGGCCGCGGCGCCCTCCAGGTAGCCGAGCACCTTCTCGTACTGCGGCGCGTTCGCGACGGGACCCATCTCGGTCTCGGGCGCGGTCGGGTCGCCCAGGACGATGCTGTTCGCCCGCTCGACGACCTTCGCGACCAGCGCGTCGTGCACGTCGGCGTGGACGATCAGCCGCGACCCGGCCATGCAGGTCTGCCCGGTCGCGGCGAACACCCCGGCGATCAGGCCGTTCGCCGCGGCGTCGAGGTCCGCGTCCGCGAAGACGATCTGCGGGCTCTTACCGCCGAGCTCCAGGGTGACCCGGTTGAGGTTGGCCCCGGCGGCCTGCGCGACCTTGACCCCGGTCGCGGACGAGCCGGTGAACGCGACCTTGTCCACGCCCCGGTGCCCGGCCAGGGACTCCCCGGTGCTGCGGTCCCACCCGGTGACGACGTTCAGCACGCCTGCGGGCAGCCCCGCCTCGAAGAGGATCTCGGCGAACGCGACCGTCGACGCGGGGGAGTGCTCCGACGGCTTGACGACCATCGTGCAGCCGGCCGCGAGAGCGGGGGCGAGCTTGAAGGTCAGCAGCAGGAGCGGCG
Source organism: Pseudonocardia sp. (assembly GCF_025465255.1). Taxonomy (GTDB): domain Bacteria; phylum Actinomycetota; class Actinomycetes; order Mycobacteriales; family Pseudonocardiaceae; genus Pseudonocardia. Next base: position 81,650 of record NZ_JAODNI010000141.1, on the reverse strand, counting down.
AGTTCCACGGGGTGATCGCGCCGACGACCCCGACCGGCTCGCGCCGGGTGTAGGCGAAGTAGTTCGGGTTCACCGGCGGGACCGTGCGGCCCTCGAGCTTGTCCGCCAGCCCGGCGAAGTAGTAGTACCAGTTCGGCAGGGCCTTCAGCTGGCCGATCATCTCCCGGTAGAGCTTGCCGGAGTCCTTGACCTCCAGCATCGCCAGCCGCTCGGCATTGGCGGCGATCGCGTCGCCGACCTTCCGCAGGATCGCGGAGCGCTGGAAGCCGGTGATGCCGCCCCACTCGTCGCCGTCGAAGGCGGCGCGGGCGGAGGCGACGGCGGCGTCGACGTCCTCGGGGGAGCCGTCCGCGATCCGCGCCCAGGCGGTGCCGGTGTAGGGGTTCTGGGACTCGAAGGTCCGGCCGGAGCGGGCGTCGACCGACTTCCCGTGGATGAAGAGTCCGAACTCCTCGAGCGCGGTGTCGTCGAGCGGTGGCGCGGTCATCGGGCCGCCTCCTTGGTATCGGGATGGGATCGGTCCCGAACGTTAGGAAGGCCGGTGCCCCGCCGATATCCGACGACGGCGAGCGCGCATCCGCCCAGCGCATTTCTCCCCCCGGGTGGGAGAGCGCATTTCTCCCTCCCGGTGGGGAGCGCGGACGTGCCGCACCTGACACGAACTGCGCACTCAGCGGATATCGGCCTGCACTTCCGGGATGGTGGCGGCTCCCGCGCCGATCTAGTCTCGGCCTGGACCAGCGGACACGAGGAGGTGCCGATGCGGCAGCACGCGCTCGCCCGCTTCCCCATCCTCGGCACGCGGAGCCTCGAGGAGGCCCGCGACGCCGTCACCCGTGTGTACCTCGAGCACGAGCTGACCTCGGCGAACGACCGGCTCCAGATGACGCTCAATGCCGTGTCGGACAGCGTGATGACGCTCGGCTACCTGACCTACCAGTCCGAGACGACGCTGGTCATGCCGCCCACCGAGGACTGTTACCACGTCAACCTGACGACGGTGGGCACCACGGACGCGGACCGGTCCGACGGCGGCCGCGCCACCACACGCGCGGGACTGAGCGGGGTCGTCCTCTCCCCGCAGCAGCGCAACACCGTGCACTGGACCCCCGACGCCGAGCAGCTGATCCTCAAGCTCTCCCGGCGGCGCCTGGAGGACCATCTCGCGGACCTCCTGGGCCGCGCCGTGGCCGAGGTCGTCGACTTCGACTTCTCGCTCGATCTGACGACCCCGGCGGGCCGCTCGCTGTTCAACGCCGTCGAGTTCCTCGCCGCCGAGCTGGACCGGCCGAACGGCCTCGCGGAGATGCCCATGGCCCGCGAGCAGCTCGAGGCGTTCGTGATGACGCAGCTGCTGCACGCGGGGCGGCACCAGTTCTCCGACGACCTGGTCGCCCCGGCCGAACCCGTCCGCCGCAGCCGGCTGGCGCCGGTGCTGGAGTACCTGGAGAACAACGCCGACGAGCCGCTGACGCCGCAGGAGCTGGCGCGGGTCGGCTGCATGAGCGTCCGGACCCTGCACGCGACGTTCCAGCAGGTGCTCGGCGAGTCCCCGATGAGCTACCTGCGCCGCATCCGGCTGGACCACGTCCGCGGGGAACTGCTGCGCAGCGACCCGGCGACGGTGCGGGTCACCGACGTCGCGATGCGCTGGGGCTTCCTGCACCAGAGCCGCTTCGCCCAGCAGTACCGGGAACGGTTCGGCGAGCGTCCGCGGGACACGCTGCGCCTGCGGAACACCGGCTGAGGTCTCCGGGCGCTCCTACTGTGCCCGCCTCCTACCGCGCCCGCAGCTCCGGCCAGGTGAGTGCCGCGCCGCCCCACGTCGCGCCGCCCCCGAACGCGGCCAGCGCGACCTTGTCCCCGGCGTCGAGCCGGCCCTCGCCGACGGCGTCCGAGAGCGCCAGCGGGATGGAGGCCGCGGCGGTGTTCCCGACGCGGCCCAGGTTGCTGTACACCCGGTCCAGCGGCAGCCCCAACCGGCCGGCGACGGCGTCGAGGATGCGCTGGTTGGCCTGGTGCCCGACGAACAGGTCGACGTCCTCGGGCGTCCAGCCGACCTTCTCCAGCACGACCTTCGTGGTCTCGGTCATCCGCGCGACGGCCTGCCGGTAGACGGCCTGACCCTGCATGGCGAAGCGGTCCGCAGGCCCGTCCGGGTTCCGGGCGCCGCCGTCCGGGACGATGATCAGGTCCTCGAGGTCGCCGTCCGCGCCCATGTCCAGGGCGAGCAGCGCCCCCGGCTCGTCCGGCTCGCCGGCGCGCAGCACGACCGCGCCCGCGCCGTCCCCGAAGAGGAACGCGGTGCTGCGGTCGTCGTGGTCCAGGATCGTGGAGAACGTGTCCGCGCCGATCAGCAGCGCCGAGCCGAACAGCCCCGAGCCGAGCATGCCGGCCGCGGTGGCCAGGCCGTAGACGAAACCGGAGCAGACCGCGTTGACGTCGAAGGCGGGGACGTGGCCCAACCCGAGCCGCGCCGCGACGGCCGGTGCGGTGGCGGGGCACTGCCGGTCCGGCGTCGTCGTCGCGACGATGACGACGTCCACGTTCTCCCGGCCCGCGGACTTCAGCGCGTGCCCGCCCGCCTCGACGGCCAGGTCCGACGTCGCGACGCCGGGCGCCACGACGTGCCGGGTCACGATGCCGGTGCGGGACCGGATCCACTCGTCGGAGGTGTCGAGCCGCGCCGCGAGGTCGTCGTTCGTGACGACGTGGACCGGCACCGACGAGCCGACGCCCGCCAGCACGGTCGCACCTCCTCCGGCCCCGTGTCGCGTGCCCATCCGACCACCCCGTTCTCGCTCGCGTGGCCGCCCCGCGCGCGGGACCGCCGTCGACGGCGTTCGTCCGGCCGGGTACGGCCGGTTCGTCGAACCCGGGAACGGTTCCCGGGGCGGAGGCCGTCGTCGAGCCTCGCCCGGAAAGTCTCGCACGACCGGGGTGACCTGCGTCGTTGTTACCGCTGGGTACGGCGGTCCGAAGGGGCTGCCGAGCCGCGGCACGGGCCGCGGGATCCTGTCGAAGGTGCAGGACAACACCGGTGCGCCGACGTCGCCGTGATCACCGAGGAGAAGGCGAACCGGACGTGTCACATGCCGCCCGCAACGGGCTCAGGACCGCTCCGCGAAGTCCGTGGCCACGATCCGCTCGTCGTGGACGCCGTCCGCGGCGGGGGAGCAGAGCCAGCGGATCGGCGCGGCCATGATCTCGGCGGGCAGCATGGCGGACGCGTCCACGCCGTCCGGGATCATCCCGGTGACGGTCGGGCCGCCCGGGAGCAGCAGGTTGACCGTCACGGTCGTCCCGGCGAGGTCCGCGGCCATGATCCGGGACAGCGACTCCGCGCCCGCCCGCGACGGCCCGTAGGGCACGAACCCGGCGCGCCTCATCGTCGCGTGGTTCATGGTCACGTTCACGATCCGCCCGGCGGGTGCGGCGAGCAGGTCCGGCACCACCGCGGAGGCGACGAGGAAGTAGCCGGTGAGGTTCGTGTCGACGACGTCCCGGAAGCCCTGCTCGGGCACCTCCCAGAAGGGCTGCGGCGCGGTCAGGAACGCCGGGTTGACGGTCCGCATCCCGATCCCCGCGTTGTTGACCAGGACGTCCAGACCGCCGAGCCGCTCGACAGCCGCGTCGCGGCCCGCGCGGACGGAACCGGCGTCCCGGACGTCCATCCCGATGCCGTGCACCTCACCGGCGAGGGACCCGGCGACCGCGGCCGCCCGGCCCGCGTCTCGGCCGGTGAGCACGATCCGGTGGCCGTCCTCGGTGAGCGCCCGCGCCATCGCCAGGCCGAGGCCGCTGGTCCCACCGGTGATCAGGATCCGCATGGGCACGGCGGTCAGGGACGGCCGGCGGTCAGGGCCGCGACGACCGGGGCCCAGCGCTGCGCGTAGGCGTCGAGGGCGGGGTCCTCGGCGAAGGTCTGGTCGATCAGGTAGAGCCCGGGCAGGGCACAGGTGCCGCCGAGCTCGGCGAGGACCGGCTTGAGGAGGAGGTCCGGGGCCATCGCGTGGCCGGGCCCGGCGCCGAGCATCAGCGGGACGGCGACGACGTCCTGCAGGCCGGTGCCGCCGGCGAACTGGTCGAGGAAGAGCTTGAGCAGGCCCGTGTAGGTGGCCTTGAACGTCGGGCTGGCGAAGACCACGACGGAGGACTCCTGGACGGTCTTCACCGCGGCGGCGACGGCCTCGTCACCCCAGCCGAGCAGGCCCGGGCCGAGGTCGACGACGTCGAGGACGGTGTCCGGGGCGCTGCCGGTCAGCTTCTCCGCGAGGAGGCGGCCCGCCTGCAGCGTGCGCGAGGCGGGCTTGGGGTTGCCGACGACGACGGTGACGGTCACGGAGGCTCCAGGAGACGGGGACGGGGTCGGCCGCGGGACCGGCCTCGCCCGCGAGGATGCCATCCCCCGCGGGCCCGTGGGCGGCCCGCGCACCGGGGAGCCGCCGGGCGGCCCGTAACCTCGATCACCACCGGCCCGGATCCGGGACGTGCCGCGCCGTCGTCGAAGGAGCCCGTTGCCGCCTCCCTCCGTCCGGGCCCACGCCGGGCTACCTTCGTCAACCCCTTCTCGGCGTCCCCTCGCGGACGGCGGCGACACGCTCGGTCTCGCCCTCTGTGTGTTCCGTCGCGGGGCGACTCCGTCGCGGGCCGCGGGGTAGCGTCCCTTCGTGACCGAGCGTTCGACCAGTAGGAGTCAGGACCGATGACAGCGTCGACATCGACGTCCGTTCCCGCCCGCGACGCGATCGCCTCCGCCGTGGTGGGGCGCGACCGCGAGCTGAACCTCGTGCTGGCGGCCGTGGCCGCCGGCCGGGACATCCTCCTCGAGGGCCCGCCCGGGACGTCGAAGTCGACGATGCTGCGCGCGATCACCGAGCACTGGGGCGTTCCGTTCGTGCTGGTGGAGGGCAACGCGGAGCTCACCCCGGCCCGGCTGGTGGGGCACCACAACCCGGCCCGGGTGCTGCAGGAGGACTACTCCGCGGAGAACTTCGTGCCCGGCCCGCTGGTCGAGGCGATGCGCGAGGGCGGCTTCCTCTACATCGAGGAGCTCAACCGCGCCCCGGAGGACACGCTGAACACGCTGCTCGGCGCCATGGCCGAGCGCGCGGTGACGGTGCCCCGCGTGGGCACGATCAAGGCCGAGCCGACGTTCCGGGTGCTCGCCTCGATGAACCCGTTCGACAACGTCGGGACCGCTCGGATCTCGGACTCGGTCTACGACCGCTGGAACCGGCTCGCCGTCGGCTACCAGAACGCGGCGGAGGAGGCGGACATCGTCGAGGTCCGCACGGGGTCCGACGACCGGACCCTCGTCGACGACGCCGTCGCGCTCACCCGGGCCACCCGGGTGCACCCGGAGCTGCGCCGCGGCTCGTCCGTGCGGGGCGCGATCGACCTGGTCGCGATCGCGACCGAGCTGGCGAAGCTGGACGCCCACCAGGACCGCGAGCACGTGGTCCTGGACGCGGCGCTGCTGTCGCTGTCCGCCCGGATCGGGATGGACGAGGCCTCGGAGTCCACCCCGGAGCAGGTGATCACCGAGATCTGGGAGAACCATTTTTTCTCCTCGGCCGGCGGGCAGCGCCGGGACCGCACCGCCTGAACGTCGACAACGCCGTCGCGCTGCCCACCGCGGACACCGGTGAGCGACGGGCCCTCGCGCCCCTGCGGCGCAAGCCCAAGAAGCTGACCGAGGCGCCGAACGTCTTCGAGACGGGCAAGGGCGCCCCGGTCGTCGTCGAGCTGGACCCGGAACGCGGATCCGGGCAGGACGAGCTGCCCGCGGGCGGGCAGGGGGTGCTCGTCACGTCCCAGGCGGCGCGCCGCCGCGAGCTCGACGAGCTCCTCGAGGACGTCCCGCCGGACCGCGAGGTCGCGGCGATGGCGCAGCGGATCGCGCGGCGGCTCTCGATCCGGCGCCGCCCGCGGGACACCCGCCAGGAGCGGGGGACGGGCACCCTGGCGTCCGTGCCGTACCGCTACGGCTCCGACGACATCGACCTGGACAAGACGATCGAGATGCTCACCGAGCGCCCGCGCCCGGAGGACACGGACATCATCGTCCGCGAACGCATGGGCTCGCGGCGGGCTGGGGTGCTGATCGTCGACGTGTCCGGTTCCATGCGCGGGGAGAAGGTGCGGATCGCTGCGGCCACGGTCGCGGCGCTGTCGGCGGACCTGAGCGGGGTCGGGGACCAGCTGGCAGTGGTCGCGTTCTGGTCGGACGCGGCGCTGCTCAAACCGCTGACGAGCCGGGCGACGCCCACCGCGCTGCTGGACCAGCTGCTGCGCATCCCGGCGCGCGGCCTGACCAACGTCGGGTTCGGGCTGCAGGTGGCCCACGCGGAGCTGGCCCGCTCCGCCGCGCGCAGGCGGACCGCGATCCTGCTGACGGATGCGGTGCACAACGCCGGGCCGGACCCGCGGACCTTCGCGCGCCGCTTCCCGGAGCTGCACGTGCTGCTGGAGACCGACGGCGAGCACGACACGCCGCTCGGCCGGGACCTGGCGCGGCTGGGGCACGGCCGGATGGCGCCGGTGCACACACACCGCGACGTCGCGCCGGCGCTGAACCGCCTGCTCACGAGCTGACCGCGCCCCGCCCTGACCGTCCGGGAAGGATCGGGCCGGACGGCCGGGCGGTGGTGGCCCGCCGGCAGTAGCGTCGCCGGCATGACGCTGTCCTCCAAGGCCGCCGAGCTGCTGCGGCTGCACACCGATCCCGAGCTCCTCGTCGTCGTCAACGTGTGGGACGTGATCACCGCGACCGTGGTGGCCGACCAGGGCAGCAAGGCCCTGGCCACCGCCAGCCACTCCATCGCCGCCTCGCTCGGCTACGCCGACGGCGAGAACATCCCGCGGGACGAGATGATCGCCGCGGTCGGCCGGATCGCGGGCGCGGTGGACATCCCGGTCAGCGCGGATCTGGAGGCCGGCTACGGCGACGCCGGCGAGACCGTCCGCCGGGCGATCGGCGTCGGCGTGGTGGGTGCGAACCTCGAGGACCAGATGCGCCCGCTCGCCACCGCCGTCGGCGAGGTGTCCTCGGCGGTGAAGGCCGGCGAGGCGGAGGGCGTCCCGTTCGTGCTCAACGCCCGCACGGACGCGTTCCTCAAGGGCGCGGACCGGGACCCGAAGGACGTGCTCGCAAACGCGATCGAGCGCGGCCGCGCCTTCCTCGACGCGGGCGCGTCCTGCGTCTTCGTACCCGGCAGGCTCGACGAGGCCACCGTCACCGCGCTCGTCGAGGGCATCGGCGAGCGCAAGGTGAGCGTGATCAACGTGCCGGGCTCGCTGTCCCAGGCCCGGCTGCAGGAGCTCGGCGTGGCCCGGGTGTCCTACGGCCCCTGGGCCCAGCGTGCCGCGCTGACCTACCTCGCGGACCTGACGACGGACATCCTGGGTGGGGCGAACCTGCCGGAGGGCGTCCGCCCGCTCAACTAGCCACTCCCGCGCCGGGGTGCGCAGAGCAGAGGCCCGCCGGGAGCACGGACCGGGGGCTACGGCGCCACGGCGCCCTCGAGCATCCGGGCAAGGGTTTCGGTGAGCACGTCGGCCCCCGTGCAGAGATCCTCGTCCGCGGTGAACTCCGCCTCGGCGTGCGAGATCCCCTCGACGCTCGGGATGAACAGCATGACCGTCGGGACCAGGTCCTTCATGTTGGTCGAGTCGTGCCCGGCGCGGGTCTTCACGAGCATCGACGAGACCTCGAGGTCCGCGGCGACCGCGCGGGCCAGCGCGACGCCCGCCTCCTGGTAGAGGTGGCCCTTCCAGGTGTGGGCGGAGCGACGCTCGATCTCCACCCCGGCCTTGACCTCGATCTCCGCGAACTGCCGGCGCAGGATCTCGTCCGCCTCGTCGAGCAGGGAGTCGCTGGGGGAGCGCAGGTCCAGGTGCATGTTCACCTCCCGCGCGACGACGACCGGGGAGTTCGGGTGGACGGTCAGCTGCCCGCAGGAGGTGTGCAGCTCCTCGCCGAAGCGGTCCGCCAGCTCCCGCACCGCGACGACGGCGAGTGCCGCCCCGTAGAGCGCGTCCCGCCGGTCCGCCATCGCGGTGGCGCCGGTGTGGGCCTGGCTGCCGATCACCGCGATCTCGTACTTGTTCGCCGCCCACGTCGCGTCGACGAGGCCGAGGGTGGTGCCGGACTTGTCCAGCTCCCGGCCCTGCTCGATGTGGATCTCCGCGTAGGAGCTCACGGGCCGCGCCTCGCCGAAGACGTCCGCCTCGCCCAGCGCGCCGATCCGCGCGAGCGCGTCCCCCGCGGTGATCCCGGCGGTGTCCGTGGTGGACAGCGCCCTCTCCAGCGGCAGGGCCCCGGTGAACACCGCGCTGCCCATCATCGACGGCTTGAACCGGGAGCCCTCCTCGTTGAACCAGTCCACGACCGCGAGGTTGAACCGCGGTGTCGTCCCGGCCTCGCGGTGGTGCGTCACGAGCCGGTACGCGGCGTGCGCGGCGGCGAGCACGCCGTACGCGCCGTCGAAGCGCCCACCCCGCGGCTGGCTGTCCAGGTGGGACCCGGCCAGCACGTAGGGGGCGCCGGGGACGAACTCGTACAGGCCGAAGAGGTTGCCGACCCGGTCGGTGGCCACCGTGAACCCGCGCTCGACGAGCCACTCCGTCAGCCAGGCGCGCATGGCGCCGTCCTCGAGCGTCGCGGCCTGCCGCTCGACGCCGCCGGCGGGCGTCACGCCGATGGCCGACAGCGCGGCGAAGTCGGAGAGCAGCCGGGCGTCCGCGGCGGGGTCCCGGGGAACGTGGACGGTGGTGGCCATGCCCGATTGTCACGCCTCCCGGCGCCGCCGGAGGTTTCGATCCGGCGAAGGATTCAGGCCGGGCGAAGGATCAGCCGATTCCGCCGTTCGCGTAGAGGATCTGGCCGTTGACCCACCGGGCCGGGCCGGCGAGGAACGCGACCGTCTCCGCGATGTCGTCCGGTGTGCCGAGCCGCTCCAGCGGGGCGGCCTTCGCGAGCCGGTCCACGGTCGCGTCGTCCTTGCCGTCCAGGAACAGCGGCGTGGCGGTGGGGCCGGGCGCGACGGCGTTGACCGTGACGTCCCGGCCGCGCAGCTCCCGGGCGAGGATCGGCGTCATCGCGTCGACGGCGCCCTTGGTCGCGGCGTAGGCGGTGTAGCTCGGGAGGGCGAGCTTCACGACCGTCGACGAGAAGTTGACGATCGCGCCGCCCGCCCGGACCCGGCGCGCGGCCTGCTGGTCCACGACGAACGTGCCGCGGACGTTGGTGCGGTGCATGCGGTCGAAGTCCGCGAGGTCGAGCTCGGCCAGCGGTGCGAGCAGCATGATCCCGGCCGCGTGGACCACGACGTCGACGCCGCCGTGGAGCTCCTCGGCCCGGTCGAACAGGGCTGCGACCTCGGTCTCGTCCGCGACGTCCGCGCGGAAGGACTCCGCGGTGCCGCCGGCCGCGGCGATCGCCTCGACGGTCTCCTTCGCCCGCCCGGCGTTGCCCGAGTAGTGGACGACGACCCGCATGCCGTCCGCGGCCAGCCGCTCGGCGACCGCGCGGCCGATCCCGCCCGAGGCGCCGGTGACGATCGCGACCCGCGGGGTGTCGGTGCTGCTCATGGGGGCCTCCGTATTTGTGTCCGGCGCGAGCAAGATGACCCTGTACAAGTGGTGGCCCTCGAGGGGGGCGCTCGCGCTGGACGGGTACTTCGCCGCCGTCGAGCAGACGCTGTCCTTCCCGGACACCGGGGACATCGAGGCGGATCTGCGCACGCAGGTCCACGCGTTCGCGGGGCTGATGACGGGAACCCGGGCGGGCCGCGTCGTCGCGGAGCTGATCGGGCAGAGCCAGACCGACCCCGACCTCGCCGCTGCCTTCCGGGAGCGCTACTCGGGGCCGCGGCGCGCCCTGGCGGGCGAGGCGATCGCCCGCGCGCAGGATCGCGGTCAGCTCCGCGTGGACGTCGACCCGCAGATCGTCGTCGACCAGCTGTGGGGGGCGTGCTACCACCGGTTGCTGATCCCGGACGAGCCGATCACGGACGCCTTCGTCGACGGCCTGATCGCCAACGTCGTCCGCGGGATCCGGCCGTAGGGGTCGGGCCACGAGGGTCAGGCGTGCTCGCGGCAGCGGCTCGCCTCGGGACGGGTCTCCAGCCTCTCGTCGTCGATCTCCCGGCCGCAGACCTCGCACCGGCCGTACGTGCCGCTCTCCAGCCGCTCGATCGCGGCGAGCACCCTGTCGCGCTGGACGTGCGACGTGTCCTCCTGCAGGTCCTCCTCCATGGTCTGGGCCAGATGGGAGCCGCGGTCCCCGATGTCGAGGCCCACAGCGGAGCGGTCGTCCTGGCCGATGACCTCCTGGAGCGACTCCTCGCTGAACTCGACCTGCTCGTCGAGCCGGCGGAGTTCGTCGTCGAGCAGGGAGCGGGCGTGGTCGGTGTCCATGGTTCGGAGTCCTTCGGTGGGAGCGGGGTAGGTCGCGGTGGGATCCCCCCGCGGCCGACCGGGAAAACCCCGGCAGGTCAGAGCCGCGGTCGCTCCGGATCCAGGGCCTCCGGTGCCTCACGCAGACCCTGCAGGGCGGTGATCGTGGCGTGCCCGGCGGCGAGCAGTGCGCGGTCGCTGCCCGGCTCGGGTTCGTCGTCCGTCTCCAGCTCGACGACCTTCAGACCGTCGGACCGCGCGTCCTCGACGAGCGTGCGCACGGTGCCGCTGCGGTCGAGCGTCGCGATCCGCAGCTCCTTCACGGCCGCGGGAGGCACGTCCGGGGAGTTGAGCGACAGGACCGTGCCCTCGGGGCTGTCCCACAGCACGTCCAGCACGCCGGGAACCAGCCCGGCGACGGCCTCCCAGCGCGGCGGCTCCTCCGCCCCGAGCGGGACGTCGAGGGAGACGGCGAGCGCCCGCCGCTCGTGCAGGCCGGCCGTGAGCGCGGCGCCGACCGTCCCGGAGTGCAGCACGGCCCGGCCCGCGTTCCCGCCGCGGTTGATCCCGGACAGGACGACGTCGGGCACCGGATCCAGCCAGCCCGCCAGCGCCGCGACGACGATGTGTGCCGGGGCGGCCTGCACCGCGTAGGCCGGGACGTCCGGCAGTCCCTCGGTCTCGGCGGCCGTGACGACGGTCCGGCCGTCCTGCAGCGTCGCGGCGCTGGATGCGCCGGCGCCGCTGTACTGGCGGTCCGGCGCGGCCACGACGACGTCGAGCCCCGCGTCCCGGGCGGCCGCGGCCAGCGCCGCGAGACCGGCGGAGTCGATGCCGTCGTCGTTGGTGATCAGTGCCCTGGCCATGCGCCGGGATGCTCGGCTACCCGCCGGTTCATGCGGGGGGCCCGGCGGGTACCCGCGCGGATGACGAGATCGGCGACGGCCACGGACCGGTTCGACGGCACGATCGCGGGCCTCGGCACGGCCGCCGGCCTGCGGGTGGTGGTCGGGCACTGGCCGGCGTCGCCGCTGGGGGCGTTCACCGACGTCATGGTCGAGCGCCCGGACGGGCGCCGGATGCTGCTGGCCCCCGACGCCGCGGTGGCGGAGTTCGTCTCCGGCACGTACACGTTCGACGAGGTGGTGCTCACCCCCGTCGACCACGAGATCGACGGCGACCGGCGCCGGGTGTCCGCGGGCCCGCTGCAGCTGACGTTCCACATCGGCGGGCGCTCGCCGCTCGGCGCGCTGCTCCGCGCGGTGCCCCGCCCGCTCGCCACCGCCCCGTGGTGGATCTCCGCGATCGACGTCGTCGCGCGCCGGGTGCTGCCGGGGGTCCGGACGCGGGGGAGTGCCGGCAACGGCCGCGAGGAGTTCTACGCGGCGCTGGACCTGCACCGGATCGTCGTGGCGAACGTCCGCTGGGAGGGCGTGGACCAGGGCGGGCTCGCCCCGGTGGACCCGCCGGTGCGCTTCGGCTTCGGGTCGACACCGAGCACGCCCGCCCTCGTGCGGGTGGTGACGCTCGTCCGCTCGTGACCGCCGGCCCGGTCACCGCCGCTATCGCGCAATTCGTCGCGAGCGCGGAAATGACCCCGGTCGTTCAGCGGTGCGCCATTCGCCGTTCACAGTCCCCCATGTGCTCTTCGTCGCACGGCCGGGTAGCTCCGCTGTCGCCCCCTGTGACTTCTCGGAAAGGTCCTCCCCGCGGCTCGGGGCCGCCTGATCCCCGGGGGGACAACCGAGCGGACGAGGAGAAGCGCAGCGATGCAGCTCATGTCGGGGATCGGTCGGTTTTCGGACTCCGGACCACGTCACACGCGTACTCCGCGCTCCGCGGCGGCGTCGCCGGCCTGGTGGCTCCCGTGCCGTTCCAACAGGGCGTGGCCGGCGCGCCGCGCAATTGCGATCGGGTCCGGGCGGGCCACCGGGTCGCACCGGCGCTGATTCCTCGGCCGTTCGTGCGGCGTCGGCGGGAAGAGCTCCGCTGATCGGGGAAATGACGTCGGCCGCTTCCGTCCTTCGGCGGGCGAGGTTTCGTCGGTGTGAATCCGTCCCTGGCGCCGTGACGAAGCCGACCCGGGCGCGGCCCGGGTCCCGCCTACCCTGGTCGGAGCTCGTGCGTGGCCGGCACCGGCCGCACCGTCCGAAGGGAACCATGCCGCGTCGACCCCGTCCGGCCCGGTGGTCCCTGCCGGGCGCCCGGCTCCCCCGGATCCCCGCCCTGCCGTGGTTCGCGCTGCCGAAGGTTCGGGCGCCCCGGGCCCCGGCGCCGACCGGGTCACGCGCCCGTCGGCTGCCGACCGTGCGGGTACCGGTCCTGCCGGCCCGTCCGCGGCTGCCGGCGGTCACCGCCCCGGGCGGCCGGCGTGCCCCCAGGACCGGACGGTGGATCCGCAGCCTGCGATCCGGGCGTGCCTACGACGTCTACCTGCCCGCGGGTGTGCCCCGGCGGCGCCGCATCCCGATGGTCCTGCTGCTGCACGGGTGCACCCAGACCCCGTCCGGGTTCGCGGACTCGACCCGGTTCACCACGGTCGCGGACCGCAACGGGTTCGCGCTCGTCGTCCCGCAGCAGGAGCGCTGGCACCAGGCACAGCGGTGCTGGCGCTGGTACGAGTCCGCCCACCAGCGCCGGGGCGGCGGCGAGCCCGCCCTGCTCGCGACGATCGTCCGGGAGGTCTGCGCCGAACCCCGCCGCTGGAACGTCGACCCGAGCAGGGTCTACGTCGCCGGCATCTCCGCGGGCGGCGCGATGGCGCTGATCCTGGCGGCGACCTACCCGGACGTGTTCGCCGCCGCCGGGGTGCACTCCGCCCCGCCCTACCGGTCCGCGCGGGGTGGCGGGGGAGCGCTGACCGCCATGGCCGGGCACGGTCGGGTCCCGGACGTGGAGGGGTCCATCGCGCCGGTCGTGGTCGTGCAGGGGGCGTCGGACCACGTGGTCCGGCCGGTGAACGGGGACCGGGTCGTCGAACAGTGGCTGGACCACCGGACCGTGGGTCCCGGCCGCACCCGGACGGACACCGGCCGGACCGCCGGACGCCGCTACACCCGCCGGCGCTGGTACTCCGGCAGCCGCCGGGTCCTGGAGTACTGGAAGGTCGACGGTCTCGGGCACGCCTGGTCCGGCGGTCGCCCGGACGCGTCGTTCTCGGACCCGGCCGGCCCGCGGGCGTCGACGATCATGTGGCAGTTCTTCCGGGCGCACCGCACGGCCGCGCGGTAGAGCGCCTCACGCGCGGCCCGTCACCTCGTCCCCGGCCGTACGCGCCAGCAGTAGCCCCTCGATCGCCGGCACCAGCAGGAGGACGGCGAGCAGCACGAACGCGACCCGGAACGGCCGGTCCGCGCTGCCGTCGGTCAGCCCCTCGCCGACCCGCACCAGCAGCGCCCCCACCGCCACGCCGAGGCCCGCGCCGAGCTCCTGCAGCGTGGACATCAGGGTGTTGGCGCTGTTCATCCGGGGCTGGTCGACGTCGGAGAACGCGACGCTGTTGTAGGCGGTGAAGCCGACTGACCGGAAGATCCCGCTGAGCAGGAGCAGGCCGAGGAGCAGCGGCAGCGGGGTCGTGACCTGCACGAACGCGATCCCCACCAGGCACGCCGCGGACGCCAGCACGGCGCCGAGCATCACCGTGCGGATGCCGAACAGGCGCATCAACGGCGTCGTCGCGGGCTTGATGCCGACGTTGCCCACGAACAGCGCGATCACCACCAGCCCCGCCTCCGCGGCGTTCCAGCCGAACCCGAGCTGGAGGAACAGCGGCAGCAGGAACGGGATCGCGGTGATGACGGCGCGGAACACCGAGCCGCCCAGCGCCGTCACCCGGAACGTCGCGACCCGCAGGATCCGCAGGTTCAGCAACGGCCGGGGCGTCCGCAGCAGGTACACCACGGCCGCGCCCAGGCTGGTCGCGGCGATCACCAGCGAGAAGGCGACGACCGCCGGGTCCGGCACGGCCGCGCCGACGTTCTCCAGCCCGACGACGAGCGCCGCGACCCCGACCGCCGTGAGCGCGAACCCGCGCCGGTCCAGCCCGGCCGGGGCGTCGCCGCGCACGTCCGGGACGAGCCGGCGGGAGAGCACCAGCGCGCCGAGGCCCAGCGGGATGTTGAGGACGAAGATCCACCGCCAGGACGCGTACGTGCTCAGCACGCCGCCCAGTGCGGGGGCCAGCACAGGGGCGACGAGGGCGGGCCACGTCAGGTAGGCGATCGCCCTGACCAGATCCGCCTTCGCCGTCGTCCGCAGCACGACGAGCCGCCCGACCGGCACCATCATCGCCCCGCCGACCCCTTGCAGCACCCGCGTGCCGACGAGCATCGGCAGGTTCACCGCCAGCGCGCAGCCCAGCGAGGCGAGGGTGAAGACCCCGACGGCGCTCGTGAAGACCAGCCGGGCGCCGAAGCGGTCCGTGAGCCATCCGCTGATCGGGATGAGCACGGCCAGGGTCAGCACGTACGCGGTGATCGCCACGTTGACCGCGACCGGCGCGATCCCGAGGTCCTCGGCGATGTGCGGGGCCGCCGGCGCGATCACGGTGCCGTCCAGGATCTCCATGAAGAACGCGCCCGCGACGAGCAGCGCGAGGCCGCGGTGCAGCCCGCCGTGCGCGCCGCCGGTCGGACCGGTCGTCATCCGCGATTCCTTCCCTCTCGGTGATCAGGAGAACACATCCGCAATCGGTTTCTCACCTTCCTCGGGCCCGACTCCGCCGGAGGCTGGATCGCGAACCGGCTCGGGCCCGCCCGCACAACCTGCCGTTCGTGCTGCTGGGCGCCAGCCTGCTGTGGTTCGGCCGGTACGGGTTCAACGCCGGCTCGGCGCCGGCGGCGAACGGTCTCGCGGCCCTGGCGTTCGCCAATACCGCCGTCGTCACCTGCGCCGCGGTGCTGGCCTGGCTGATCGTCGAGCAGCTGCGCACCGGGCGCCCGAGGACGCTGGGCGCGGCCTCCGGGGCCGTCGCGGGGCTCGTCGCCATCATCCCCGCCTGCGGGTTCGTGGATCTGTGGGCGGCGGTCGCGATCGGCCTCGTCGCCGGGGTCATCTGCCCGCTGGCCTGCTCGCTGAAGTGGCGGCTGCGCCTCGACGACTCGCTCGACGTCGTGGCGATCCAATCACGGTGACCATCGGCTTCCGGGCCCGGCCGGAGAGCGAGGCCGGCGGCCTGGACCTCAGCGAGCACGCCGAGACCGGGTACGAGCTGGGCCTCGGCACCGGTTCCGGCCGCGGCGAGGACACCGGGCCGCCGCCCCCGTGGACCGGCAACGGCGCGGGAGCGGGACCCGCCGCCGGCAGCCCTGAGACTCTAGGAGGCCTCGTCCGCGCGGAGCGCGGCGTGCCGGGGACCGCGGCAGACGTAGAGCCGGGCCGGGGGGAGGTTCCGCCACACCGGGGCCGTCGCCTCCACGTGGGTGAACCTGTCCTCCATGCACCGCACGAGGTCCCGGACCCGGTCCGGGATCGCCGTCAGCGTGATGATCGTGGCGAACACGCCGTCCCGCCCGAGCGTTCCGGCGGCGGCGGTGAGCATGCTGTGGCGCTGCGCCGGCGGCAGGAGCGTCCACGGCAGCGATGAGATGATCGCGTCGACGGTGCCGACCCCGGCTTCGGCGAGCAGCGTGGTGAGGTCGGCGGCGTCCCCGTGCAGCACCTCCAGCCACGGCCGGGTCCGGTGCAGGTAGGCGACGAACTCCGCGTCGACCTCGACCGCGACGTACCGCGAGCCCGGGACGAGCCGGGCGTGGATCGCGTCGGACAGGGCGCCGGTGCCGGCCCCCAGCTCGACGACCGTCGGCGTGCCGACGTCGGGCACGACAGCGGCGATCTCGGCGGCGAGGGCGGCGCCGGTGGGGGCCGGGGCGCCCATCAGGTCCGGCCGGCGCAGGGCGCGGCGGAGGAAGGTCCCGTGTCCGAGAGGCATCCGTCAAGCTTGTCCCGGTATGTCCCGCTCGGCTACCGGGAGTGATCTGCGGCTCGCGCCGGAGGAGACCCGGGCTACCCGCGCAGGTGCTTGGCGGTGGCCGTGAGCAGCTCCGGGTCCACGTCGTACGGGGTGTAGAGGGAGACCCGGTCAGCCAGGTCCCCGTAGCGCTCCTCGATCTGAGCGGCGAGCTCCGCCGGCGTGCCGGCGAGTGCGAAGGCGGTGAGCACGTCGTCGTCGATCGCGGTGGCCATCTCGTCCCAGGCCTGCTGGCGGGAGAGCCGGTTGAGCTTCTCGGCGAGCTCACCCCAGCCGTGGTGGTCCAGGACCGGGCGGTAGGCGGGGGTGGAGCCGTAGAACGCGATCTGCCGCCGCACGCCCGCCTCGGCCTTCGCCCGCGCCTCCGGGTCCGCGCCCAGGACGGAGAAGACGGGCAGGGTGACGACGAACCCGTCGAGCGAGCCGCCGCGGGCGCGGGTGAGGGCGGGAAAGGTGACCTCCCGCAGGTAGGACTCGGTGGTGAGGGCGTGCGCGAGCAGCCCGTCGGACACCCGGCCCGCGACCTCGGTCATCCGCTCGCCGACGGCGGCCAGCAGGATCGGCGGGTTGCCGTGCGGGTTGGGGCCGGGATCGAAGAACTCCGTCATGAGCGTGTGCGTGTAGAACTCGCCCTCGAAGCGCAGCCGCTCGCCGGTCTCCCAGCGCTCCCAGATCGCCCGGACCGCGGAGACGAACTCCTCCATCCGCGCGGCGGGCCTGCTCCACGGCATGCCGAACCGGCGCTCGATGTGCGCCTTGACCTGCGAACCGAGGCCCAGCTCGAGCCGGCCGCCGGAGACCAGCTGCACGTCGTTGGCCTGCATCGCCAGCGTCATCGGGTTGCGGGCGAACGCGACGGCGATCCCGGTCTGCAGCGTGATCCGCTCGGTCGCGCGGGCGGCGAGGGACAGCGCGACGAACGCGTCGTGCTGGGTCTCCGGCACCGTGATGCCGGCGTAGCCGCCGGCCTCCGCGGCGAGCGCCGCCGCCTCGACCTCCAGGGGATCCGCGGAGAACTCCGCGACCGCATCGACCTGCACCGGGTCCTCCTTCAGCTGGCGGGAACGACCTGATCCAACCAGGCGAGAGCGCCCGACACGACCTCGCGCCCGCGACCGTCGAGCGCCTTTACACGCCGGCTCCTGCTGTCTCGGCGTAGGCGGCCCGAAGCTTGTGCTTCTGCAGCTTGCCGGTCTCGGTGCGGGGGAGCTCGGAGACGAAGTCGATGCTGCGCGGGACCTTGTAGTGCGCGATCCGGGCACGTAGGAAGTCCGTCAGCTCGCGCTCGAGCTCGGGCCCCGCCATCACCCCGGGTGCGGGCTGGACGACGGCCTTGACCTGCTCGCCCATCTCCTCGTCCGGGAGGCCGATCACCGCCAGGTCCAGGACCGACGGGTGCAGCGTCAGCGCGTCCTCGATCTCCTGCGGGTAGATGTTGACCCCGCCCGAGATGATCATGAAGGCCTTGCGGTCGGTGAGGAAGAGGAAGCCGTCCTCGTCGACGTAGCCCACGTCGCCCGTCGTCCCCCAGTTCGGGTGCTTCGGGTTCTGCGCCTGCCGGGTCTTCTCCGGGTCGTTGTGGTAGGCGAACGGCAGGGCCTCGCGTTCGAAGTAGACGAGCCCGACGTCGCCCTGGGGGATCTCGTCGCCGGCGTCGTCGCAGATGCGGAGCACGCCGAGCAGGGCCGTGCCGACCGAGCCCGGCTTGCGCAGCCAGGCGGGGGAGTCGATCAGGGTCAGGCCGACTGCCTCGGTGGCCCCGTAGTACTCGTGCAGGATCGGCCCCCACCAGTCGATCATCTGCTGCTTGACCTCCACCGGGCACGGCGCTGCCGCGTGCACGGCGACGCGGTGCGAGGACAGGTCGTGGGCCGTCCGCCGCTCCTCGGGGAGCTTGAGCATCCGGACGAACATCGTCGGCACCCACTGGCTGTGCGTCACGCGGTAGCGCTCGATCGCGGCCAGCGCGGCCGCGGCGTCGAACCTCGGCATGACGACGACGGTGCCGCCGACGGAGTGCACCATGCCGCCGAAGCGCAGCGGCGCCGAGTGGTAGAGCGGCGCGGGAGAGAGGTACACGGTGTCCGCGGCGAGGCCGTAGACCGGCCCGAACACCGCGAGCAGCGGGTCCGGCGCCTCGTCGACCTGCATGTCGGACAGCGGCGCCTTGATGCCCTTCGGCCGCCCCGTGGTGCCGGAGGAGTAGAGCATGTCCCTGCCCCGGGGCTGATCCGGCAGCGGTTCGGCGGAGACGGCGGCGAGCGCCGCCTCGTAGTCCTGGTGGCCGTCCACCGCACCGCCGAAGGCCAGCCGCACCGCGATCCCGGGCGTCTCCGCGGCCAGATCCGTCGCGACCGTGCCCATCCTCTGCGACACGACCAGGGCCTTCGCGCCGCAGTCGGCGAGGATGTAGGCGATCTCGGCGGGGTTGAGGTGCCGGTTGACCGCGGTGATGTAGAGCCCGCTGCGGATCGCCGCCCAGAAGACCTCGAAGGTGCGCGGGGTGTTCTCGGCGAGCAGGGCGACGTCGTCACCGGGGCGCAGGCCGGCGTCGTGCAGCACCCGCGCGAGCCGGACGGAGCGTTCGTCGAGCTCCGCGTAGGTGAGCTGCTCACCGGTGTCGGACATGATGACCGCGGGCTTGTGCGGGGTGAGCGCGGCGAAATGACCGGGATACACGGTTGCCTCCTCGTTGAGCAGCCGACGACGCGCCCGATCGTGGTGGAGCCACCCCGTGAGGGTCAATACTGACTGTTTCGGTGGCGGGCCGGCGGCAGGTGGCGCGGGTGGTCCTGTCCGGCGGGCGACCGATCCTCGTGATCCCCGGTGAAGAACAGCACAGCGGGAATGCGGTCCGGGTGATCGACGGCTGACCTCAGGAGAAGATCACGACTGAAGGAGTACTCATGCCGTCCCTGTTCGACCCCATCACCCTCCGCGGGCACACCGTCCGCAACCGGATCTGGCTCGCCCCGATGTGCCAGTACGCGGTGGAGGCTCGGGACGGGATCCCCACGGACTGGCATCTCGTGCACCTCGGAGCCCGCGCGACGGGCGGGTTCGGGCTGGTCATGACCGAGGCCGCCGCCGTCACGGCCGAGGGCCGGATCAGCCCGCAGGACGTCGGGATCTGGACCGACGAGCAGGCCGCCGCCTGGTCCCGGATCGTGGACTTCCTGCACGCCCACGGCGCGGCCGCCGGAACTCAGCTGGCGCACGCCGGGCGCAAGGCCTCGGAGTTCTCGCCCTGGCGCGGCGAGGGCTCCGTCCCGGAGGCGGACGGCGGCTGGGTCACGTCCGGGCCGTCGGCGGTGGCGTACCAGGGCCTCGCGGTGCCGCACGAGCTGAACGTCGAGGAGATCGGCGAGATCGTCGACGCGTTCGTGGCGGCGGCCCGGCGGGCGGAATCGGCGGGGTTCGACGTCGTCGAGATCCACGGCGCCCACGGCTACCTGCTCCACCAGTTCCTGTCGCCGTTGGCCAACCTGCGGACGGACGCCTACGGCGGATCGTTCGAGAACCGGGTGCGGCTGCTGCTCGAGGTCGTGGACGCCGTCCGCGTGGTCTGGCCCGAGGACAAGCCGCTGCTGGTCCGGCTCTCGGCGACGGACTGGGTCGAGGGCGGCTGGACGGCCGAGGAGACCGTGGAGGTGTCCGCGCTGCTGGCCGCACACGGCGTCGACCTCGTCGACGTCAGCTCGGGCGGGCTGGACGCCCGGCAGCAGATCTCGGTCGGTCCCGGATACCAGGTTCCGTTCGCGCGGGACGTGCGCGCCAAGGCGGAGGTGGCGACCGGTGCCGTCGGGCTGATCACGGATCCGGCGCAGGCCCAGGGCATCCTCGACGACGGGGACGCGGACGTCGTCCTGCTGGCCCGGGCCGCGCTGCGGGAGCCCGCCTGGCCGCTGCGCGCCGCGCACGAGCTGGGCGTCCCCGCGAAGGAGGCGCCGTACCCGCCGAACTACGCGCGGGGCGCCTGGCGGTCCTGAGTCTCCGTCCGGCCTAGGCTCCGGCGCGGGCGGACCGGACCGGTTCACCCGGAGCCCGACGAGTCAGGAGACCGCGTGGAGCGCACCGCCCGAGCGCTGTGGCTGCGCGCGCCCGGTGAGTGCGAGATCCGCTCCGTCGAGCTGCCCGCGCCCGGGGACGACGAGGTGCTGGTCCGGAGCCTGTTCTCGGGGGTGAGCCGGGGGACGGAGGCGCTGGTCTTCCGCGGCGGCGTCCCGGCGAACCAGCGCGAGACGATGCGGGCGCCGTTCCAGGAGGGCGACTTCCCGGCGCCGGTGAAGTACGGCTACCTCAACGTCGGCGTCGTCGAGCAGGGACCGCCCCCGCTGCTGGGGCGGACCGTGTTCTGCCTCTATCCGCACCAGACCCGCTACGTCGTCCCGGCGAGCGCGGTGACCGCGGTGCCCGCCGACGTCCCGGCCGAGCGCGCCGTGCTGGCCGGGACCGTGGAGACGGCCGTCAACGCGCTCTGGGACGCCGCGCCGCTGGTCGGGGACCGGATCGCGGTCGTCGGGGCGGGGATGGTCGGGTGCAGCGTCGCCGCCGTGCTCGCCGGGTTCCCGGGCGTCGACGTGCAGCTGGTGGACACGGAGCCGGCGCGGGCCGCGGTCGCGGACGCGTTGGGCGTCGGCTTCGCGTCGCCGCCCGACGCCGTGGGCGAGTGCGATCTCGTGGTGCACACCAGCGCGTCGGAGGCCGGGCTCGTCCGGGCGCTGGAGCTGCTCGCGCCGGAGGGCGAGGTACTGGAGATGAGCTGGTACGGGGACCGGACGGTCGCGCTGCCGCTCGGGGAGCATTTCCACTCGCGCCGCCTGACCGTCCGCAGCAGCCAGGTCGGCATGGTGTCCCCTGCCCGGCGCGCCCGCCGCACGTTCGCCGACCGGCTCGCCCTGGCGCTCCGCCTGCTCGCCGATCCGCGCTACGACGCCCTGGTCACGGGGGGCTCCGCCTTCGACGAGCTGCCCCGCGTGATGCCGAACCTGCTCGGCGGTGAACCGTCCGGGCTCCTGCACCGTGTCAGCTACGGGGACGGCTGACGGGCCGTTCCGCCATCCCGGGAGGCCCCGCGTTGTTCAGCATCACCGTCCGCGACCACATGATGGTGGCCCACAGCTTCCGCGGCGAGGTCTTCGGACCGGCGCAGCGGCTGCACGGCGCGACCTTCGTCGTCGACGCCACGTTCCGCCGCCCGGACCTGGACGTGGACAACATTGTCGTGGACATCGGCCTCGCCACCACCGAGCTCGGCGCCGTGGTGGGCGCGCTCAGCTACCGCAACCTGGACGACGAGCCGGACTTCGCCGGGATCAACACGTCCACGGAGTTCCTGGCGAAGGTCGTCGCGGACCGGCTCGCGGACCGGATCCACGCGGGCGCGCTCGGCGAGGGGGCCCGGGGGATCGCCGAGATCGCGGTGACGCTGCACGAGTCCCACGTCGCGTCGGCGAGCTACGAGCGGCCGCTGTGAGCATCGGCGCGAGAACGGCCGTGACGGTGCGGCCCGTCCACGTCGTCCTGCCCGGGAACGTCGACGACCCCGCGTTGCCCAGCGGCGGCAACCTGTACGACCGGCGCGTGTGCTCAGGCCTCGCGGAGGGGCGTCCGGTGTACGAGATCGCCGTCGCCGGGAGCTGGCCCCTCCCCTCGCGCGCGAGCCGGGACGCGCTGGCCCGGGAGCTGGCAACGGTGCCGGACGGGGGAGTCGTCCTGCTCGACGGGCTGGTGGCGTGCGGGGTCCCGGACGTGATCGTCCCCGAGGCCGCGCGGCTGCGGCTGGTCGTCCTCGTGCACCTCCCACTGGGCGAGGAGCGGGGCGCAGCGCCCGAGTTGGACGCGCGGGAGCGCGAGGCCCTGCACGCCGCGGCCGCCGTCGTCGCAACGAGTACATGGACGGCGCGGAGGCTGGTCGAGCACCACGGGCTGCCGGCGGAGCGGGTGCACGTCGTCGTCCCGGGCGCCGACCCGGCTCCGCTCGCCCCCGGCTCGGACGGGGCGACCGGGTTGCTCTGCGTCGGCTCGCTCACCGCGACGAAGGGCCAGGACCTGTTGGTGGAGGCGCTGGCGGAGGCCGCGGACCTGGGCTGGAGCTGCACCGTCGTCGGGCCGCTCCTGCGCGACCCGGCCTACGTCACCTCCGTGCGGGCGGCGATCACCGCTCACGGCCTCGACGAGCGGATCGAGCTGACCGGCCCGCGGACGGGCGACGAGCTCGCGGCGGCCTTCGCTGCCGCGGACCTGCTGGTCCTGCCCTCCCGCGCCGAGTCGTTCGGGATGGTCGCGGCCGAGGCGCTGGCGCGCGGGATCCCGGTGCTCGCCACGGCGCTCGACGGCATCGCGGAGGCCCTCGGCCGCACCCTCTCCGGCGCGGTACCGGGCCTCCTGGTCCCGCACGAGCACCTGGCCGAGGGCCTGCGCCGCTGGCTCTCGGACGGCGACCTCCGGGGCGGCCTACGCGCCGCGGCCCGGGAGCGCCGGCCGACCATTACCACGTGGGACTCGACGGTCCGGCTGCTCGAGGGGGTGCTGTGATGCTGATGCGCCTGCGGCGCGCGTGCGCGGATGACGTCGTTCCCGCACCATCTTCCGCGCACGACCCCGGAACGTCCTCCCGCCGGCCTCGACGGTTCCGCCCTCGGCTCCGGACCGTCGTCGCGGTCGCGATCCTCGGTGTCGTCGGATGGAAGCTCGGCACCGACGCGTTCCTCGACGGCCTGCGCGCCGTCGACCCCTTCGCGGTTGTCGCGGCCCTCGCCATCGGGCTCGTGACCACCGTGGCCAGCGCATGCCGATGGTGTCTCGTCGCCGGCAGGCTCGGCCTGCCGCTGTCGCTCCGTACCGCCGTCGCCGACTACTACCAGGCACTGATCCTCAACGCCGTGCTGCCGGCGGGCGTGCTGGGCGACGTCAACCGCGGGGTGACCCACGGCCGGGAGAGCGGGGACGTCGGCGCCGGGGTCCGGGCCGTGGTGCTGGAGCGGGTCGCGGGCCAGGTCGTGCTGTTCGTCGTGGGAGCGGCGGTGCTGGTCACTCAGCCGGCGGTGCTCGCGCACCTGGCCGGTGGGCTCGTCCCCGCGCTCGTGATCGCGGGCCCGCTGTTGCTCGGAGGCGGGCTGTGGGTGCGCGGCGCCCGCCGCGCGGCGCGGGTCCGGATGGCGCTGGCCGAGTTCCGGATCGGCGCCCGCCGCGGCCTGCTGGCCCGCGAGGCCTGGCCCGGGGTCGCCCTGCTGTCGCTGATCGCGCTGGCCGGGTACGTCGCGCTGTTCCTGGTCTCCGCCCGCGCGGTGGGCTCGACGGCGCCGACGCTGCAGCTGCTCCCGCTGGTGGTCCTGGCGCTGTTCGTCATGGGCCTGCCGCTCAACATCGGTGGGTGGGGACCGCGGGAGGCGGTCGCGGCGCTCACGTTCGGCGCGGTCGGCCTGGGCGCGGCACAGGGGGTCGGGGCGGCGGTCGTGTACGGGGTGCTGACCCTGATCGGGACGCTGCCGGGCGCCGCGGTGCTGATCGCGCGCAGGGCACGGTCGCGGCCTGGATTCGCGAAAGTCCAGGCCGGTGTCGCGGGAGACGGGGCCGGTGTCGCGGACGGCGAGGCTGTTGTGTCCGCCTCGAGGCGGGGCCGTGTGGGCGTCGACGTCGCCCCGACGAAGCCTCGGGGGTTCGACTCCCGTCGGTCCGCGGAGGGTTCCGCGGACGTCGCGAACTCGCGACAGCCGGACATCTCGGTCGCGCTTCCGGCCATGCGGGCGCCGCTGCCCGTCGAGACTGCAACATCGGTGGCTCGTCCGGGTGGGAGTCGGTCCCGCGGCCGTGCGCACATGGGCCGGACCGAACAGGTCTAGCCGAGCAGGTGCGGCAGGGGTTTCCGTCGCGGTGCCTGCTCCGGGTCGATCCATCTCGGTGGGAGGAATTCGGGGAGTCCGTCGCGGATGCGGACGGTCCAGCCGGAGTCGGCGTGCAGGAGCCGTGGTGGATCTTGCAGCGCATGACCAGGTTGTCGAGCTGAGGCTGCCGCCGGGGCGGTTGCGGTGACGCGCCAGCCGGAGCTCGTTGGTCTTGGGTTCGAACTCAGGCCATTCACCGCAGGTCAGAGGTCATTCGTCGACGCGCCTCAGTCGCCGCCGCGGTCAATCCCGGGGGCAAGGGGTGTTCTCCTGTCGGCCGCCCCCGGTCGTGACGGGTTCACGCGCGCGGACGCCCGCCGCCCCGACCACGACGAGCGAGGTCCGGTATCGCAGGGCCAGATGGCCTTCGCGGCTCCCGACCGTCGCAACTCTCGCCGATCAAGGCCGAAGGGGCGTCGATCGATCACCACGAGCGCCCTTTTGCCCTTGATCGCCGCAATGCGACCGCTCTCTGCCCGTGATCGACGACAGGAGAGAGCGACTACGCCCCCCAGCGCTTCTCGTCGATCCCCAGCGCCCGCATCTTCCGGTACAGCGTCGACCGCGCGATCCCCAGGCTCTCCGCCGCGACGAGCTTGTTCCCCGCCGCGTCCGTCAGCGCCTCCAGGATCGTCTCCCGCTCGGCCCGCTTCAGCGACGGCATCGCCCGCCGCGGCGCCGTCCGCCGGTACTCCGGCGGCAGGTGGGTCAGCGCGACGTCCGATCCCATGGCGCGCAGCAGCGCCGCGCTCAGGACGGCGTCGAGCTCGCGGACGTTGCCCGGCCAGTCCAGCGCCATCAACGCCTGCAGCGTCGCGGCCTGCAGCCGCGGGAGCGACCCGGGCCCGGTGCGCCGGCGGATCAGGACCGGCACGACGTCCGCGAGGTCCTCCGGCCGGTTCCGTAGGGGCGGGAGGGTGACCCGGGCCGGGAAGCGGTCCAGCAGACGGGCGGCGGGGGTGTCGCCGACCGGCTGCCCGGCCGTCGCGACGATCCGGGCGGGCAGGCCCTGCCGGGCGTCGAGCCGGGCGGCGAGCGCCGCGCACGCGGCGTCGGGCGTGAGGTCCAGGTGTCGCAGGACGAGCGTGCCGGGCAGGCCCAGCCGCCGCCCGGCCCGGTCCAGCCAGCCCGGATCGGCGAGTGCGGCGTCCATGACCGTCGTCGCGTCGGGGTCTCCGACGTGCCGGGCGGCGTGCATCTTGCCGGTGCCCGGCTCGCCGGTGACCAGGACGTCGAGGCCGGACCGGTCTGCGACGGCGAGGTCCTGACAGGCTCGTTGCCACACGGCGCTCCGCCCGGGCAGCAGATCGTGCGACGACGACGTGGGCCGCGCCGGACGCCGGTGCGGCGATCCCGCGGACTGCCGGCGCATCTCGATCAGCACCCCCGCGGCCGAGGCCCCGTTCTCCCCGACCGTCCGGCCCCGCGCGTGGACCACGACGTCGCGGCCCAGCCGGACCTCGCCGGCGCAGTCCCCGCGGCCGGTCATCACCGTCGACGCCCAGTCCCAGAGCAGTGCGTGGTCCTCCGGGTCCAGCAGCTTCGCCGCCGAGGTGTTGGTGATGATGAAGTCCTGGTTCAGCGACACCACCGCGGCCGACGACCGCCGCGAGACCTGCAGGAACTCCTCCAGCAGCATCCGCTCGCGCAGCGACGACTCGGCGTACATCCGGGACTCGATCTCCCGGGACGCGGCGAGCATCAGCGGCTTCATCAGCGCGCTCGTGTCGTCGTAGCGGCAGCAGACGTCCAACACCCCGACCACCCGCCGGTTCACCGGGTGCCGCAGCGGCGCGCCCACGCAGGTGAAGTCCTGCAGGTTGTCCCGGTAGTGCTCGGCCCCGGCGATCATCACCGGCCCGGCGGACTCGAGGACGCTGCCGATCCCGTTCGTCCCGATGTGCTCCTCGCCGAAGCAGGACCCGGGGACGGCGAGCACCTTGTCCAGGTGCCGCGCGACCGTCCGGCCGTCCGTGCGCCGATCCAGGATGCGGGCGTCCGCGTCCGCGAGGATGACGGCGGTGCCGCCGCTGAGGTGGTCCGCGAGCCAGTCCAGAACGGGGTTCGCCGCGGCGGTGAGCAGCTTGTTCGCGCCCCCGAGCACCGGTTCGTAGGGCACGTCCGCGCCGCTCGGCGCCACGCCCAGCATGCGGGAGCGCCGCCAGGACGAGACGATCTCGGGCCGCAGCGCCGGGTCGGTGCGGCCCTCCTCGGACAGGAAGGTCTCGCGTGCGTTCCGCAGCGCGCCCTCGCGTTCGCCGACCACCATCAGGCACCACCCCCGCGTCCTTGCGAGCCCTGAGAACCGAGTGAAACACCGTGACCGGCGTCTCACTGCCCCAGAACGCTACACACCTCACGTCCGTTCGTGTGGTGTTGCGTTGTCGGACAGTTTTCGCAGGTCCCCACACCCATCCTTCCGCTCATGGCGAGCACCGGGTCCGACGAGCTGCGGACGATCTATCAGAGCTGGGCCGACCGGATGGCGGCCGCGCCCGACATGGACGTGGCCACCCTCCGAGATCTCTTCGAGGAGTGGCACCGGCCGACGGCCGAGCCGACCGGGGTGACGTACGAGGAGGTCGACGCCGGCGGCGTCCCCGCCCTCTGGTGCATCCCCCTGGAGGCGGCGGCCGACCGGGTGCTGCTGTTCACCCACGGCGGCGGCTTCGTCGTCGGGTCGATCGCGACGCACCGCAAGCTGGCCGGGCACCTGGCGAAGGCCGTCGGCGCCCGAGCCCTGGTCCTCGACTACCGGCTGGCCCCGGAGCACCCCTTCCCGGCCCAGCTGGAGGACGCCGTCACGGCCTACCGCTGGCTGCTGGGCCAGGGCATCGAGCCCGGCCACATCGTGACGACCGGCGACTCCGCCGGCGGGAACCTCGCGATCAGCACCGTCCTCAAGCTCCGCGACGACGGCGACCCGCTCCCGGCCGCGATCCTGCCGATGTCCCCGTGGCTGGACATGGAGCACCTCGGCAAGACCCTGGAGAGCAACGCCGACACCGACGCCCTGGTCGGCCGGTCGATCCTCGAGGGCATGTCGGGCATGTTCCTGGGCGAGAGCGGCGACCCGACCCATCCGCACGCCAACCCGCTCTACGCGGACCCGGCCGGGCTGCCGCCGATGTACAGCTGCGCGGGCGGCCACGAGACCCTGCAGGACAACGCCGAGCGCTTCCACGAGAAGGCCCGCGCCGCCGGGGTGGATGCGACGCTCGAGATCGTCCCCGAGATGCAGCACGTCTACACGTTCTCCGCGGGCCGCGCGCCCGAGGCCGACGCGACGATCGCCGCGATGGCGACCTGGGTCCGCCCGCGTCTCGGCCTTTCCTGACCCCGTCACGTCCAGAGAGGACACCGATGTCCACAGCTGTGCAGACCGACCTCGACGTCGTCGTGATCGGCGCCGGGTTCGCCGGCCTGGCCATGCTCCACCGCGTCCGCGAGTCCGGGTTCGAGGCGCGCGTCTACGAGGCCGGTGACGGCGTCGGCGGCACCTGGTACTGGAACCGCTACCCCGGCGCCCGCACGGACAGCGAGTGCTACTACTACTGCCTCTCCTTCAGCAAGGAGCTGGTCGAGGAGTGGAGCTGGTCCGAGCGCTACCCCGGGCAACCGGAGATGCTGCGCTACCTGGACTTCGTCGCGGACAAGTTCGACCTCCGCAAGGACATCCGCTTCGGCACCCGGGTCACCTCCGCGACGTTCGACGAGTCCTCGAACACCTGGGAGGTCGCCACCGACACCGGCGAGCTCGTCCGCTCGAGGTACGTGATCACCGGCCTGGGCCTGCTCACCGCCCCGCACATCCCGGACTTCCCGGGGCTGAGCTCGTTCGCCGGCGACACCTACCTGACGTGCCGGTGGCCGGCCGAGGGCGTCGACCTGGCGGGCAAGCGGGTCGGGATCATCGGGACCGGCGCCACCGGCGTCCAGGCCATCCCGATCATCGCGGAGCAGGCCGCGCAGCTCACGGTCTTCCAGCGCACCCCGAACTACGTGGTCCCGGCGCAGAACCGGCCGATGGAGCCGGACGAGATCGCGGACCTCAAGGCCCGGCACTACGAGATCCTGGCCAAGGCCCGCAACCACTCCTTCGCCATGCCCTTCGACCCCGGCCACGGCCCGACGGCGGAGTTCAGCGCGGAGGAGCGGCAGCGGATCTACGAGGAGGGCTGGGCCTCGGGCGGCTTCCGGTTCCTCTTCGAGACCTTCGACGACATCATCCTCGACGAGGCGGCCAACGAGTCCGCCGCGGAGTTCATCCGCTCCAAGATCCGGGGGATCGTGCACGACCCGGAGACCGCCGAGCTGCTCTCGCCGCGGGGCTACCCGTACGCGGGCAAGCGCCCCCCGGCCGGGCACGACTACTACGAGGCCTACAACCGCGACACGGTGTCGCTCGTCGACATCAGCAAGGCGCCGATCCAGGAAATCACCCCGACCGGGCTGCGCACCGCGGACGCCACCTACGAGTTCGACGTGCTCATCCTGGCCACCGGCTTCGACGCGGTCACCGGGGCGCTGACCAGCATCGACATCCGCGGCCGGGACGGGCTCGCGCTCAAGGAGAAGTGGGCGGACGGCCCGTCGACCTACCTCGGGCTCACGGTCCACGACTTCCCGAACCTGTTCACGATCAGCGGCCCGGGCAGCCCGTTCGCCAACATCCCGGTCTGCATCGAGAAGAACGTCGAGTGGATCGGCAACGCCCTCGACCACGCCCGCGAGAACGAGGTCGAGGCCGTCGAGGCGACCGCGGACGCCGAGGCGGACTGGGGCCGGCAGGTGCAGGACGTCGTCAGCGGGACCTTGCTGACC
This sequence comes from Pseudonocardia sp., assembly GCF_025465255.1. Classification (GTDB taxonomy): domain Bacteria; phylum Actinomycetota; class Actinomycetes; order Mycobacteriales; family Pseudonocardiaceae; genus Pseudonocardia. The sequence goes on along the minus strand of NZ_JAODNI010000141.1, from coordinate 52,571 downwards.
CAGGGGGCGAAGGTCCACTCCTGGTTCACCGGTGCGAACATCCCGGGGAAGAAGGCTGTGGTGAACGTGTGGTTCGGCGGGGCGAACAACTACTTCGCCGCCTGCGACACGGTCGCCGAGCGGGGGTACGAGGGCCTCACGCTCACGCGCTGACCGGAGAAGCCGCACAGGGGCCGTTCCACCGTGGACACGACACGGGAGCGGCCCCTGCGCCGTCCGGTACGTCCGGTGTGGATTCAGTCTGCGCGAAAATCGTTTGATAGTGAGCCCGCGCTCATCTAGCGTCCGGTCGCGTGACGGCGGGAACGAACAGGCGGCGCGCGAGCCGGATGGCGCCGGACGTGCGGCGCGCCGCGATCGTCACCGCCACGCTGCCCCTCGTCCTCGAGCACGGCGCCGGGATCAGCACACGGCAGATCGCCGAGGCCGCAGACGTCGCCGAGGGCACCCTCTTCCGGGTCTTCCCGGACAAGGACGCGCTGATGAACGCGGTGCTGAAGCGGGGGCTGGACCCCGAGAGCACCCTTCGTGCGATCGACGGGATCGATCGCTCCCTGCCGCTTCGGGACCGGCTCGAGGCCGCGGTGGAGATCCTCGCGGCCCGGCTGCGCGGCGTGATGGGGCTGCTGCACGCGATGGGCATCCACGGCCCACCCCCGCAGGACGAGCCGGGCCCCGGGTGCGAGCGCCCGTCGCCGGCCGCGCTCAACGACCGGTTCCGCGCCGCCGTCGTCGACCTCGTCGGGCCGGACCGGGAGCAGCTGCGCGTCCCCGCCGACGAGCTCGCCCACGCGACCCGGCTGCTCGTCTTCTCCTCGTCCCACCCGATGGTCAACGACGGGCGGGCGTTCTCCGCCCGGTCGATCGTGACGATCCTGCTCGACGGCCTGCTGGCCCGCCCCGAGACCTCGCCGAGCGCCCCCGAACCACGCCCCGAACCCTGTCACCGCCCCGACGACACCGCGACCGAGGTCCACCCATGTTGATCCGCCTGCTGCGGGAGTACCTGCAGCCCTACAGCCGGCCGTTGCTGATGGTCGTCGCCCTGCAGCTGGTGGGGACGATGGCCGCGCTCTACCTGCCCAGCCTCAACGCCGACATCATCGACCAGGGCATCGCGAAGGGGGACACCGGTTACATCCTGAGCACCGGGGGCTGGATGCTGCTGGTGACGCTCGTGCAGATCCTCTGCTCGATCGTCGCGGTCTACTTCGGCTCGCGGACGGGTATGGGCTTCGGCCGGGACGTCCGGGCCGCGGTGTTCCACCGGGTCGGCGAGTTCTCCGCGCGCGAGGTCAACCGGTTCGGCGCGCCGTCGCTGATCACCCGCACCACGAACGACGTGCAGCAGGTCCAGATGCTCGTGCTGATGTCCTGCACGATGCTCGTCGCCGCGCCGATCATGTGCGTCGGCGGCGTGATCATGGCGCTGCAGGAGGACCTCGGGCTGTCCTGGCTGGTGGCAGTGAGCGTGCCGGTGCTGGCGATCGCGATCGGCCTGGTGATCGCGCGGATGGTCCCGAAGTTCCGGCTCATGCAGGTCCGGATCGACGCGGTCAACCGGATCCTGCGCGAGCAGATCACGGGGATCCGGGTGGTCCGCGCCTTCGTCCGGGAGCCCGTCGAGACCGCGCGCTTCGACGTCGCGAACACCGAGGTCACCGAGGTCGCCACGGCCGCCGGGCGGCTGCAGGCGCTGATCTTCCCGATCGTCATGCTGGTGCTCAACGCGTCCAGCGTGGCCGTGCTCTGGTTCGGCGCGGCCCGCATCGAGGCGGGCCAGATGCAGATCGGGGCCCTCACCGCCTTCCTGGCCTACCTGCTGCAGATCCTGATGGCGGTCATGATGGCGACCTTCATGGCGATCATGATCCCGCGCGCCGCGGTCTGCGCGGAGCGGATCACCGAGGTCCTGGACACCGGGTCGTCCGTGTCGCCGCCGTCGAGCCCCGTCATGCCGGGCAGCCGGGAGGGCCGGCTCGTCTTCGACCACACGACCTTCCGGTACCCCGGTGCGGCCGCACCCGTCCTGCGGGACGTCAGCCTCACGGCGCTGCCGGGGCGGACCACGGCGATCATCGGCAGCACCGGGGCGGGCAAGACCACGCTGGTCTCGATGGTGCCCCGGCTGTTCGACGCCACCGGCGGCTCCGTCTCCGTCGACGGCGTCGACGTCCGCGAGCTCGACCCCGAGGAGCTCTGGCGGCGGATCGGCCTCGTCCCGCAGCGGCCGTACCTGTTCTCGGGGACCGTCGCCAGCAACCTCCGCTACGGCAACCCGGACGCGACCGACGACGAGCTGTGGGCCGCGCTGCGCATCGCCCAGGGCGAGGAGTTCGTCCGGGCGATGGCTCGCGACGACAACAACGGCGGCCTGGACTCGCCGATCTCCCAGGGCGGCACGAACGTCTCCGGCGGCCAGCGGCAGCGCCTGGCGATCGCTCGGGCCCTGGTCCGCGACCCCGAGATCTACCTGTTCGACGACTCGTTCTCCGCGCTCGACCTGACCACGGACGCCCGGCTGCGGGCGGCGCTGCGGCCGGTCACCGCGGACGCGACCGTGGTGATCGTCGCGCAGCGGGTGTCGACCATCCGGGACGCGGACCAGATCGTCGTGCTCGACGACGGGGCGGTCGTCGGCATCGGGCGGCACGAGCAGCTGCTCGAGACCTGCCCGACCTACGTCGAGATCGTCGAGTCCCAGCTCAGCGCGGAGGCCGTGGCGTGAGTACCACCACCGGAAAGCCCCGGCAGGACGCGGACACCGTCCAGGCCGCCCGCGGCATGGCGAACGCCCGCCGTGGCGGGGGACCGCCGTGGGCCGGTGCCGGGCAGCCGGCGGAGAAGGCGTCGACCTTCGGTCCCTCGGCGAAGCGGCTCGCCGGCCTGCTCGCGCCGGAGCGGCTCGGCGTGCTCGCCGTGATCGTCCTCGGCGTCGTCAGCGTGGCGCTCAACGTGGTCGGCCCGAAGATCCTCGGCCAGGCCACGGACCTGATCTTCGCCGGCATCATCGGCCGGCAGCTCCCGGCCGGGCTCACCGCGGAGCAGGCCGCCGCCGGGGCGCGGGCGTCGGGCAACGAGACGGTCGCCAACGTGATCGAGGCGCAGCACGTGGTCCCGGGCGTGGGGATCGACTTCCGCGCCCTCGGCCTGGTGCTGCTCGGCGTCATGGCGATCTACCTCGGCGCCGCGGTGTTCGGCTACCTTCAGGGCTACCTGCTCAACGGCATCGTGCAGCGGACGATCTTCACGATGCGCCGGGACGTCGAGGACAAGATCAACCGGCTGCCGCTGCGCTACTTCGACGGCCAGCAGCGCGGCGAGGTGCTCAGCCGCGTCACCAACGACATCGACAACGTCTCGCAGAGCCTGCAGCAGACCATGAGTCAGCTGCTCACGTCCGTGCTCACGGTCTTCGGCGTGCTGGCGATGATGTTCGTGGTCTCGCCGCTGCTGTCGCTGATCGCGCTGATCACGATCCCGGTGTCGCTGTGGCTGACCCAGGCCATCGCGAAGCGCTCGCAGAAGCAGTTCGTGGCGCAGTGGCGCAACACCGGCGCGCTGAACGGGCACATCGAGGAGGCGTTCACCGGGCACGAGCTGGTGCGGGTGTTCGGCCGGCGCTCGGAGGTGGAGCAGAGCTTCACGGAGAAGAACGAGAAGCTGTTCGACGCGAGCTTCCGCGCCCAGTTCATCTCCGGGATCATCATGCCGTCGATGATGTTCATCGGGAACCTGAACTACGTGCTGGTCGCGGTGATCGGCGGGCTGCGCGTGGCGTCGGGCTCGATGAGCCTCGGCGACGTCCAGGCGTTCATCCAGTACTCGCGCCAGTTCACCCAGCCGCTGACCCAGGCTGCGTCGATGGCGAACCTGCTGCAGTCCGGCGTCGCGTCCGCGGAGCGGGTGTTCGAGCTGCTGGACGCCGACGAGCAGCGCCCGGACCCGGCTGCGCCGCAGGTGCGGACCGAGCGCCGCGGGCGGGTGGCGTTCGAGCACGTCGCGTTCCGGTACCTGCCGGACACCCCGCTGATCGACGACCTGTCGCTCGTCGCGGAGCCGGGCCAGACCGTCGCCATCGTCGGCCCGACGGGGGCCGGCAAGACGACCCTGGTCAACCTGATCCTGCGGTTCTACGAGCTGGACGCCGGCCGGATCACCCTCGACGGCGTGGACATCGCCGCCATGACCCGGCGGGACCTGCGCTCCGGCATCGGGATGGTCCTGCAGGACACCTGGCTCTTCGGCGGCACCATCCGGGACAACATCGCCTATGGCAACCCGGACGCCACCGAGGAGCAGCTCCTCGCCGCCGCGCGGGCGACGTACGTGGACCGGTTCGTCCGCAGCCTCCCGGACGGCTACGACACCGTGATCGACGAGGAGGGCAGCAACGTCAGCGCGGGGGAGAAGCAGCTGATCACGATCGCGCGGGCGTTCCTCGCCGATCCGTCGCTGCTGATCCTCGACGAGGCCACCAGCTCCGTCGACACCCGCACCGAGGTGCTGGTCCAGCGGGCGATGGCCGCCCTGCGCACGGACCGCACCAGCTTCGTGATCGCCCACCGGCTCTCCACGATCCGGGACGCGAACCTGATCCTGGTCATGGAGTCCGGGCGGATCGTGGAGCAGGGCACGCACGAGGAGCTGCTGGCCGCACGCGGCGCGTACTACGCCCTCTACAACGCCCAGTTCGCGGGAGCGGTGGCGGACCCGGAGTAAGGGCCGTGGACGTCCTGCCGGGCCGGGCGCGGCGCGGCGGACTGGCCCCGGTGAAGATCGAGTGTGCGGCGCTGCTGGTCGACGTCGACGGGACCCTGGTCCACTCCGGGGCCGCGGTGGAACGCAGCTGGCGGCGCTGGTCCGCGGAGTACGGGGCCGACCCGGAGCGCGTGCTGGAGATGTGCCACGGCCGCCGCAGCGAGGACACGATCGCGGAGCTCGTCGGGCCCGCGGAGCGGCCGGCCGCGGTGGCGCTGCTGAAACGGCTGGAGCTCACCGACCTCGACGGCGTGGTCGCCTGCCCCGGGGCGGCGGAGCTGCTCGCCGCCCTCGACGGCCGGGACGCGCTGCCGTGGGCCCTGGTGACGTCCTGCGGCGTCGAGCTCGTCACCGCCCGGATGGCGGCCGCCGGCCTGCCCCTGCCCACGGTGATGATCACGGCCGAGCGGGTGCGGCACGGGAAGCCCGATCCCGAGTGCTACCGGCTCGGGGCGGAGGCGCTCGGGGTGCCGGCGGCGGACTGCGCCGTGCTGGAGGACGCGCCCGCCGGCGTCGCCTCCGGGCGGGCGGCAGGCGCCGCCGTCGTCGCGGTGACCACCACGTTCCCGGCCGGCGATCTCGGCGACGCGCACGCCGTGCTCGAGTCGCTGACGCAGGTGCGCCCGGAGCCCGACGGCCTCGTGCTCGCCGCGAGGCCCTGAGCCCTACCCCCGGCTGCGACCGTGACCCGACGGTGTGACGATGCGTCACACCCGCGACCCGGGTGGAACGCAGAAGGTGGAGGGACCACAGATGGCAGAGGCGGGAACCGCGCTCAGCTCCGGACTGAAGAACCGGCACGTCACCATGATCAGTATCGCGGGGGTGATCGGGGCCGGGCTGTTCGTCGGCTCCGGCACCGCGATCGCCTCGGCGGGGCCGGGCGTGATCATCGCCTACGCGTTCGCGGGGCTGCTCGTGATCCTGGTGATGCGGATGCTGGGGGAGATGGCGGCGGCGACACCGGACTCCGGGTCGTTCTCCACCTACGCGGACCGGGCCATCGGCCCGTGGGCAGGGTTCAGCGTCGGCTGGTTGTACTGGTGGTTCTGGGTGCTGGTGATCCCCGTCGAGGCGACGGCGGCCGCAACGATCCTGAACTCCTGGGTCACCTCGGTCCCGCAGTGGACCTGGGCGTTGATCATCACGGTCCTGCTCACGGTGACCAACCTGTTCAGCGTCGCGAACTACGGCGAGTTCGAGTTCTGGTTCGCGCTGCTCAAGGTGGTCGCGATCGTCGCGTTCATCGTGATCGGTGTGCTGGCGGTGCTCGGCGTCCTGCCCGGCAGCGACGTCAGCGGGGTCTCGCGGCTCTACGACCAGGGCGGCTTCCTGCCCCACGGCTTCGGCGCCGTGGTCGCCGCCGTGCTCGTCACGATGTTCAGCTTCATGGGCACCGAGATCGTGACGATCGCGGCGGCCGAGTCCGAGAACCCCGCGGAGAAGATCGGCAAGGCGACCCGCTCGGTGATCTGGCGGATCTCGGTGTTCTACCTGGCGTCGATCCTGCTCGTCGTCGCGCTGGTGCCGTGGAACAGCCCGGGGCTCGCCGAGAACGGCTCCTACCAGTCCGCGCTCGACGCCATCGGCATCCCCGGGGCGAAGGCGATCGTGGACATCGTGGTGCTCGTCGCGGTCGCGAGCTGCCTCAACTCGGCGCTCTACACGGCGTCGCGGATGATCTACTCGCTCGGCCGCCGCGGCCAGGCGCCGGCCGCCGTCATGCACACGACCCGGGAAGGGGTGCCGCGGATCGCCGTGCTCGCGTCGACGATCGTCGGGTTCCTCGCGGTGATCGCGAACTACGTCTTCCCGGAGGCGGTGTTCACGACGCTGCTCGCGACGTCCGGCGCGATCGCCCTGCTCGTCTACCTGGTGATCGCGGTGTCGCAGCTGCGGCTGCGGCGCAAGCTCGACGAGGACGGCAGCGCGATGCCGGTCCGGATGTGGGCCTACCCCGTCCTGACCTGGGCGGTGATCGTCGTGATCCCGTTGATGCTGGTCTACATGGCGCTGCGGGCCGGCTCGCGGTTCGACCTGATCATGACCGCGGTGATCGCCTTGGCGGTGGTGGCCGTGGGCGTCGTGGTCACCCGGCGCCAATCCTCGCGGGAAGTGTCCACATATGCAACAGTCACTACGCGACGCGACGCGCCATAGTCAAGTGATCCGTCGGCCCGTGGGGGTGCCCCCGCCCCGCGCCGGTCCGGCGTCCACCCGGACAGCGTGTCCACTCCACAACGACGAGGAGTCACATTCGTGAAGACCAAGGCCGCAGTCGTCTACGAGACCGGCAAGCCGATCGAGATCGAGGAGCTGGAGCTCGACGGCCCCAAGGCCGGCGAGGTGCTCATCCGCTACACCTACGCGGGTCTCTGCCACTCCGACGTGCACATCTCGCACGGCGACATGGAGGCCCGGCTCCCGATGGTGCTGGGCCACGAGGGCGCGGGGATCATCGAGGAGGTCGGCGAGGGGGTCACCCGCGTCGCCCCTGGTGACCACGTCGTCTGTTCCTTCATCCCGAACTGCGGCGTCTGCCGGTGGTGCGCCACCGGCCAGCAGGCCATCTGCGACATGGGCGCGACCATCCTCGAGGGCTACCTGCCCGGGGACCGCTGGCCGCTGAGCGGGCCCAAGGGCAAGTACGGCTCGATGTGCATGCTGGGCACCTTCAGCCAGTACAACACCATCCACCAGAACTCCGTGGTCAAGGTCGACGACGACCTGCCGCTGGACAAGGCCGTGCTGGTCGGCTGCGGTGTCCCGACCGGGTGGGGTTCCGCGGTCAACGCCGCGGACGTCCAGCCGGGCGAGACGGTCATCGTCTCCGGCATCGGCGGCATCGGCATCAACGCCGTACAGGGCGCCCGCTACGCCGGCGCGAAGAACCTCATCGCGATCGACCCGCTGCAGAACAAGCGGGAGAAGGCGATGGAGCTCGGCGCCACGCACGCCGTCGCCACCGCCGAGGAGGCCGGTGACCTGGCCCGCGCCATGACCAACGGCAACGGCGCGGACAAGACGATCGTCACCGCCGGCCTGGTGGTCGAGGAGATCGTCACCGGCGCGTTCAACGCCACCGGCAAGGGCGGCACCGTCGTCCTGACGGGTCTGAACCGGCTGGACATCAACAACGTCCAGCTCCCGGGCTCGATCATGACGCTGTTCAAGAAGACGGTGAAGGGCGCCCTGTTCGGCGACTGCAACCCGACCGTCGACATCCCGAAGATCCTCGGGCTCTACCAGTCCGGTGACCTCAAGCTCGACGAGCTGATCACCCGGACCTACACCCTCGAGCAGGTCAACGAGGGCTACGACGACCTGCTCAACGGGAAGAACATCCGCGGCGTGATGGTGCACGAGCACTAGCCACCACTCACCCCCGCACCGCCTCGGCCGGGCCGGACGCACCCGCGTCCGGTCCGGCCGTGTGCGTGTCGGGGAGCGGCGGTCACCAGGTCACGGGCAGGGTCTCCATGCCGTAGACGACGTGGAACGAGCGGAACCGCGCCTCGTCGGACGCCGGGGCGAGATCCGGGAACCGGCGCAGCAGCGCGGGGAAGGCGATCTGCATCTCCATCCGCGCCAGCGGCGCGCCGAGGCAGTGGTGCACGCCGTGCCCGAACGCGACGTGACCGATCGCGCCGCGGCGGACGTCGAGCCGGTCCGGGTCCTCGACGAGCCCGGGGTCCCGGTTGCCCGCGGGCAGGGCGCACAGGATCGTCTCGCCCTCCGGGATGACCTGCCCGGCGATCTCGACCTCGGTGGTCGTGGTCTTCGTCGTCCCGGAGTGGACGATGCTCAGCCAGCGCAGGAGCTCCTCCACCGCGGGCCCGACCGCCGCCGCGTCGTCCCGGACCAGCGCGAGCTGATCCGGATGGCGCAGCAGCGCGAGCGTGCCGAGACCCAGCATGTTCGACGTCGTCTCGTGCCCGGCGATCAGCAGCAGGCCGGCGATCCCGATCAGCTCGTCGGTGCTGACCTGGTCGCCGTGCTTGCGCACGAGCATCCCGAGCAGCTCCTCGCCCGGATCGGCCTGCGTGCGGGCGACGAGCTCGGCCATGTAGTCCCGGCTCTCCCGCTGGACCTCCATGCGCTCGTCCATCGGGAGGGACAGGTCGAGCAGCCGGCCCGTCCGCGCCTGGAAGCCCTCGCGATCCGAGTACGGCACGCCGAGCAGCTCGCAGATCACCAGCGACGGCACCGGCAGCGCGAAGTCCGCGACCAGGTCCGCGGGCGGTCCCGTGCGTTCCATCGCGTCGAGGTGCTCGTCCACGATCTCGCGGATACGCGGTTCGAGCCTGCGCATGCGGCGCAGGGTGAACTCCGGGGTGAGCATCTTCCGCAGCCGGGTGTGCTCGGGCGGGTCGAAGGCGAGCAGGTTGCCCGCGCGCAGCTCCGCGATCTCCTCCGCGCTCAGCTCCGGGGCGCCGGCCGGGCGGAAGACGAGCCGCCGGGCCGTGCTGAACCGGGCGGCGTCGCCGAGCACCTCCCGGATGTCGGCGAAGCGGGTGACCATCCAGGCGGGCCCGAATGTGGTGTCGACGCGCCGGACCCCTTCGGTCTCCCGCAGCGCGGCCACCTCCGGTACGGGGTCGAACTCGTCGCGCTGCATGTGGATCGGTGGTGCTGTCGTCCCGGTCATGGGACCTCCCGACGTCGGATGCGCTTCCGATAGCCGACTCTCACACAAGGTCGACGGGTGTGGCGGCGCCGGGCCTGAGAAGGCGCTGAAGGCCGGGGCGCCGGAGTCAGCCGACGACCTCCTCGGCCCCGAGGTGCCGCAGCAGGTTGGCGGTGAACCGGTCCCCGGTGCGCTGCAGCGTCGCGTTCATGACGGCGAGCACCGCCGGGGTGAGGAGCCGGGACAGCGGCAGCTCGACGTGCAGGGTCAGGCTGATCCCGAGGCGCGTCCCGCCCGGGGCGTCGGCGAGGGCGTACCAGCCCTCGGCGCCGGTGAACTCGGAGACGCCGGGGGGCGGCTCGTGCGTGTAGTCGATCCGCCGTCCCTCGTCGAACCGCATCCGCTCGGTGAACGTCGGCGTGATGCCGACGCCGAGCACGGCGAGGCGCATCATGTGCCAGCGCCAGATGTCGCCGTCGGCGTCGATGCTCCGCAGCAGCGGGGTCAGCTTAGGTAGGAGCACCGGATCGGTGAGGACCGCCCAGATCTTGCTGCGGTCGGCCGCGACGACGGCCTCGGACTCGTTGGTCGTCGAGAATCGGGTCACCGGGACCATGTTCCCGGTTTCGGCGGATCGCGCACATCCCTAGGGTTGTCCCGTGATCGCCGACGCCGCCGGATCCCCCACCGCCGGCTCATCCGTCGTCGCCGCGGAGGACCCCACCCGGTGCGAGGTGGCCGCAGCGCCGCGTCGTCGCGGCTGGTTCGGTGCATGGCGCGGCCGCAGCGGGGCGGATGAGGCGATGGCCGTCCTCGCCGTCGGCGGCACGATCGCCGAGGACCTGCGCGACGGGCTCCGCGGGGACCGCGCGGTGTCCGCGGCGCGGCGGCTGCGCGGCCTGCTGGAGGCGGACGCCGTGGGCCTCGCCGATCTCCGGGACCCGCCGGTCTGGTCCGGACGCCCGACCGGGGACTCCGCCGAGCTCGTCGCACACGTCCGGCGGGACGGGCACCGGGCAGGCCGGGCAGGGCACGTCCTCGCGCTCCCGCTGCAGGTCAGGGGCGAGCTGGCCGGCGTGCTCGTCGTCGTCGGGGACGTCCGGGCGGCGGCCGCGCGGCAGGCCGCGAGGTGGGTGGGGGAGGCGCTGGTCCGCGGGCGGCTCGAGTCGTCCGCCGGGGCGGCCGAGGCCGCGGAGCTGCGCGCCCTGCGCGCCGAGATCTCCCCGCACTTCGTCTACAACGCGCTGACGACGATCGGTGCGTTCGTCGGCTCGGACCCCGAGCGGGCGCGGGACCTCATCGGGGACTTCGCGGAGTACACCCGGCACAATCTCGCGCGGCGCGGTGAGTACACGACCGTCGCCGGGGAGTTCCTCGCGATCGAGGCCTATCTCGCGCTGGCCCGGGCCGTGCTCGGGGACCGGCTGCGAGTGCAGGTGCGGATCGCGCCGGAGGTGTTGCCGGTGGCCGTGCCGTTCCTGGCGCTGCAGCCGCTGGTGGAGAACGCGGTGCAACACGGCGTCGAACGGGTCGAGGGCGGAGGATCGGTGCAGGTGAGCGGCGAGGCCCAGGGCACGGACTGCGTGATCGCCGTCGAGGACGACGGGCCGGGGATGGATCCCGAGCTCGCCCGCGCGGTGCTGGCCGGGGCCGGGTCGGGCTCGGGCCTGGCGCTGGCGAACGTGGACCGGCGGCTGCGCGCGGTCTACGGGCCGCAGTACGGCCTGGTCATCGAGACGGCCGAGGGTGCCGGGACCCGGATCGTCGTGCGGGTGCCGCGGTTCCAGCCGGGGGTCGTGGCGTCATGAGCGCCGACGTGCTCCGTCCCGCGGAGGCGCCGTCGAACACCGCCGACGTGCTCCGTCCCGCGGAGGCGCCGTGAACCCTGCTGCCGTGAGGTTGCGCGTGCTGGCCGTCGACGACGTCGCTCCCGCCCTCGACGAGCTGTGCCGGCTGCTGTCCGCGGCCCCGTGCGTCCGCGAGGTGCACCGGGCGGGGGACGCGATGTCCGCGCTGCGGATCCTGCAGGGTGCGGAGCGGCTGGACGCGGTCTTCCTGGACATCTCGATGCCGGGCATGGACGGTCTCGAGCTGGCCTCGCTGCTGGCGCGGATGACGGACCCGCCCGAGATCGTCTTCGTCACGGCGTTCGAGGAGCACGCCGTGTCCGCGTACGGCGTCGGCGCGCTGGACTACCTGCTCAAACCCGTCTCGGCCGAGCGCCTGGACGCGGCGCTGGGCCGGGTGCGCCGGGTTGCGGCCCCGCCCGCCGGGGGCGCGGAGCCCGAGACGCGCGCCCTCGACGAGCTGGCGGCCGTGCCCGTCGAGCTCGCCGGGCGGACCCGCTGGGTGCGCCGGGACGACGTCCGGTTCGCCGAGGCCAACGGGGACTACGTGCGCCTGCACACCCGGGACGACGCGCATCTCGTCCGCATCCCGATCTCCCGGCTCGAGGAGCACTGGGGCGGGGTCGGGTACGTGCGGGTGCACCGCGGGTTCCTGCTCGCCGTCCGGGCGGTGCAGGAGCTGCGCAGCGACTCCGGTGGCGGCCTGCTCGCGCACACCGACGCCGGGGACGTCCCGGTGAGCCGCCGGCACGCCCGTCAGCTGCGGGACCTGCTCCTGGAGGCGGCCACCCGCGGCGAGCTGGGCGGGGCGGCCCGGTGAGTCGCCTGCGCCGGGTCACCGTGACGAGCCCGCAGACCGCCGTCGTCCTGACCGCCCGCCGGGGCGGCATCGCCGTGCCGCCGCCGCGGCTCACCGAGTCCGAGCGCGAGCGGGCCGAGCGGATCCGGCGCACGCAGCTGCGCTGGGCCGCGGTCTCCCTGTCCGGCGGCGCGGCGCTGCTGGTGGGGCTGCCCGGGCTGCTGCACGTCGCGCCGGTGCTGCTCGCGGTCCGGGTCGCGGACGTGCCGGTGGCGTGGCTCGCGGTCGCGGTGCTGCCGTACCCGTTCCTCGCCCTCCTGGCGTGGTGGCAGCTGCGGCGGGCAGAGCAGACCGAACGGTGATCGCGCTCGCCGCCCTGCCCGTCATCCTGGCGACGCTGCTGATCGGGGCCCGTGGGGTCGCGACCCTGCGCTCGACCTCGGACTTCCTCGTCGCCTCCCGGCGCATCTCGCCCACCCTCAACGCCGCGGCGGTCTCGGGGGAGTACCTCTCCGCGGCGTCGTTCCTCGGGGTCGCGGGCCTCGTCGTCAAGAACGGGGTGGGCGCGCTCTGGTACCCGGTCGGGTTCACCGCGGGCTACCTGCTCATGCTCGTGCTGGTGGCCGCGCCGATGCGCCGGACGGGCGCGCTGACCGTCCCGGACTTCGCCGAGGCCCGGCTGGGCTCGCCGCGGCTGCGCCGGTTCAGCGCGCTGGTGGTGCTGGTGATCGCCGGGCTCTACCTGGTCCCGCAGTTCACGGCGGCGGGGCAGGTGCTGACCGTCGTGGGCGGCACGCCGTACTGGGTCGGCGTCGTCGTGGCCGGGGCGTCCGTCGCCATCACCCTGGCGCTCGGCGGGATGCGCGCGGCGACGTACGTCCAGGCCTTCCAGTTCGTGCTCAAGCTCGTCCTGTTCATCGTCCCGGCGGTCTGGCTGCTGCTCGCCGTGGGCGCGGACACCCGCCGGGAGGCGCTGCACCCCGCCGAGTACAGCCGGTTCCCGGCGGCCACCGAGGTCCAGTTCCGGCTGGACACCCGGCTCGAGGTCGGCGAGCCGATCACGGTCCTGGCGGACGGCGTCCCCCGAACGCTGGGCCCGGGCGAGCACGTCGCGCCGGAGGACGGGCGCTGGGTCTTCCCGGCGGGCGGGCGGGTGCCGGAGATCCGCGGGGTGGCGCTGCCGGGCAGCGAACTGTGGCAGCGCCCGCTGCTCGACAACGGGTCCGGCCACCCGCTGCTCGCCACCTGGTCCGTGCTGGTGGCGACGGCGCTGGGCACCATGGGCCTGCCCCACGTCATCGTCCGCTTCCACACCAACCCGGACGGCCGCGCCGCCCGCCGCACGGCCGCGATCACCGTCGGCCTGCTCGGCACGTTCTACCTGTTCCCGGCGGTGTACGGGCTGCTCGGCGGGATCCTGCTGCCGGAGCTGTACCTCTCCGGCGCGACGGACACCGCGGTCGTCGCGCTGCCGAGCCGGGTCGACGGCGGCGTGGCCGGGACCGTCTTCACCGCGCTGCTCACCGCGGGGGCATTCGCGGCGTTCCTCGCGACGTCGCTGGGTCTGGTCCTCGCGCTGGCCGGCGCGGTGGCGCACGACCTGCTGCCCGGCGGGCTGCGCAGGCTGCGGGTGAGCGCGATCGTCGCGGCCGCCGTGGTCGTGCCGCTCGCGCTGCTCGCCGTCCGGATCGACGTGGGCGCGGTCGTGACGTCCGCGTTCGCCGTCGCGGCGTCGACGTTCTGCCCGCTGCTGGTGCTCGGGATCTGGTGGCGGCGGCTGACGCCCCGCGGGGCGTTCGTCGGGATGACCGTCGGGCTGCTCTCCTCCGCCGGGGTGATGGGGACGAGCCTGGTGCTGCGGCCGGAGCCGGGGCTGACCGCCCTGCTGCTGGGCCAGCCCGCGCTGTGGTCCGTGCCGCTGGCGTTCCTGACGATGGTCCTGGTGTCCCTGGCGGACGACCCGCCGCCGGGCGCGGAGTCCACCATGCTGCGCCTGCACCTCGACGAGACCCGCACGCCCTGACCGGAGCGTGATCCGGGCGACCGTCCGTCGTGGATCACGACCGTTCGTCGGCCGTTCGTCGTGCCGCCCTGCGGTGTGTCGTGCCTTACTTCCGCTCCGGAAGCGGGCGCCCTTTCCTGTGCTGTGCGAGTGATCCGACACGTGCAAGGAGGCAACGTGAGCACCACCGAGTCCCCGCCACCGTCCGGCCCGCCGTCAGGCGAGCGGACGGAGGCCCCTGATTGGGCAACGGTCCAGGCGAGCCCGGAGTTCCAGCAGCTGCGCAGCCGGCTCCGGAAGTTCGTCTTCCCGCTCACCGGCGCGTTCCTGGCCTGGTACCTGCTCTACGTCCTGCTGGCGAGCTACGCACCGTCGTTCATGGCGATCAAGCTGGTCGGCAACATCAACGTGGGCCTGGTCTTCGGATTGCTGCAGTTCGTCTCGACGTTCGCGATCACGACCTGGTACGTGAAGTGGGCCGACAAGCACTTCGACCCCGCGGCCACCGCGATCCGTGAGCAGATCGAGGGGACGAAGCGATGATCCTCGCGCAGACCCCGGGGGTCGAGGGCAGCAGCCCGATCCTGAACATCAGCATCTTCGGCGCGTTCGTCGTCATCACGCTCGGCATCGTCATCGCGGTCAGCAAGAAGGCCGGCAGCGGCGCGTCGGACTTCTACACCGCGGGCGGCGGGTTCACCGGCCCCCAGAACGGCATCGCGATCTCCGGCGACTACCTGTCCGCCGCCTCCTTCCTCGGCATCGCCGGGGCGATCGCGCTCTACGGCTACGACGGCTTCCTGTACTCGATCGGCTTCCTCGTCGCCTGGCTCGTGGCGCTCCTGCTGGTCGCGGAACTGCTGCGCAACACCGGCAAGTACACGATGGGCGACGTCCTGGCCTTCCGGATGCGGCAGCGTCCGGTCCGCGCCGCGGCCGCCACGTCGACGCTGGCCGTGTCGTTCTTCTACCTGCTCGCGCAGATGGCCGGCGCCGGTGGCCTCGTGGCGCTGCTGCTGGACATCAAGAGCAAGACCGGCCAGTCGATCGTCATCGCGATCGTCGGCGCGCTGATGATCGCCTACGTGCTGATCGGCGGCATGCGCGGCACGACCTGGGTGCAGATCATCAAGGCGGTGCTGCTGATCATCGGCGCCGCCGTCATGACGGTCTGGGTGCTCACCCTGTTCAAGTTCAACCTCTCCTCGGTGATGGGCAGCGCGGTCGAGCGCGCGGGCGCGACGGGGGAGAAGCTGCTCAGCCCCGGCGCCCAGTACGGCAAGTCCGGGCTGACGAAGCTGGACTTCGTCTCGCTCGGCCTCGCCCTCGTGCTCGGCACGGCTGGCCTACCGCACATCCTGATGCGCTTCTACACCGTGCCCACGGCCA
The DNA here is from genome assembly GCF_025465255.1 of Pseudonocardia sp. Lineage (GTDB taxonomy): Bacteria > Actinomycetota > Actinomycetes > Mycobacteriales > Pseudonocardiaceae > Pseudonocardia. The sequence continues at coordinate 37,146 of NZ_JAODNI010000141.1, read as the reverse complement.
AGGAGGCCCGCCGCTCGGTGGTCTGGGCGATCTGGCTGATTGGCCTGTTCTACCTGTTCACGCTGGTGCTGGGCTATGGCGCGGGGGCGCTGGTGGGTCCGGACGCGATCAAGAAGGCACCCGGCGCGGCCAACTCCGCCGCCCCGCTGCTGGCCTACGAGCTGGGTGGCACGGTGCTGCTGGGCCTGATCGCGGCCGTCGCGTTCGCGACGATCCTCGCGGTCGTCGCCGGCCTGACGATCACGGCGTCGGCGTCGTTCGCGCACGACATCTACATCAACGTGATCAAGCACGGCAACGTCCAGGACGAGCAGCAGACCGAGGTCAAGGTGGCCCGGCGGACCGCGGTGGTCATCGGGATCGTCGCCATCCTCGGCGGCATCCTGGCCAACGGGCAGAACATCGCGTTCCTCGTGGCGCTGGCGTTCGCGGTCGCGGCCTCGGCGAACCTGCCGACGATCCTCTACTCGCTGTTCTGGAAGCGCTTCAACACCCAGGGCGCGCTGTGGAGCATCTACGGCGGTCTCGGGATCACCCTGATCCTGATCATCTTCTCGCCGGTGGTGTCGGGCAAGCCGGTGGACCCGGCGACGGGCCGGAGCCCGTCGATGCTGCAGGGCGTGGACTTCCACTGGTTCCCGCTGGACAACCCCGGCCTGGTCTCGATCCCGCTGTCGTTTCTGCTCGGCTACCTCGGCACGGTGCTGTCGAAGGAGCGCGCGGACGAGGGAAAGTACGCGGAGATGGAGGTGCGCTCGCTGACCGGGGCGGGCGTGGAGGGGGTGTCCCACCACTGACCCGCTGAACCCCGGCGCGCGCCGGTCCCGGATCCCCGGGGCCGGCGCACTGCCGTTCAGGGGCGTGTGGCACCGGACCACGCGGGGCGGTCCCGCGCGGCGCGCCGGATCAGGACTCGGATTCGACGAGGCCCTGGCGGAGCTGCTCGAGGGTCCGGCTGAGCAGCCGGGAGACGTGCATCTGGGAGATCCCGATGCGGTCCGCGATCTGGGTCTGCGTCATCTCGCCGAAGAACCGCAGCAGCAGGATCGTCCGCTCGCGGTCGGGCAGCTGGGCCAGCAACGGCCGCAGCGCGTGCCGGTACTCGACGGTCTCCAGCTCCCCGTCGAGCTCGCCGAGGCGGTCCGCCAGCGAGGTGTCCGTCTCGGGGTCGCTGGCGTCCAGCGGGCCGGCGTGGTGGCTGTTCTTGGCGCCGAGCGCGTCGATGATCTCGCTGACGTCCGCCTTGAGGTGCTCGGCCAGCTCACTGGGCCGCGGCGCGCGGCCGAGGGACTGGGAGAGCGGGCCGGTGGCGCGGGTGATCGCGACGCTGAGCTCCTTGAGCCGCCGCGGGACCCGCGTGGACCAGGTGCGGTCCCGGAAGTAGCGCAGGATCTCGCCCCGGACGCACGGGATGAGATAGCCGAGGAAGTCGCCCTGGGCGCGGTCCGGGTCCCAGCGGTCGACGGCGTTGATCAGGCCGATCGTGCCGACCTGCACGAGGTCCTCGTTCGACGCCGGGTAGCCCGCGCCGTGCCGTTTGGCCAGGTTCTCCACGACCGGCAGGAAGGCGAGGATCAGCTCCTCGCGCAACTCCGCCCGTCGCGGGTCCCCCTCGTGGAGCGCCGCGTACCTGCGCAGGCGCGGCATCTGGTCCGCGTACTCGCTGTCCGGCCGTGTGACGGAGGTCGGTCCGGTGGACGTGGCGGCATCGCTGGGGACCAGCTGTGGTGCGGACATGACCCTCCCAGGAGACGTACAGGGAAGGGCGACTGGCTGCACCCACGGCGACCCGGGAACCCGGGGCTGTGGACGACGCTACCGCTGCGCGCCGCAGCGCGCAGGTCGGCGAGGCACGCCCGTCGCTCAACGGGTGGGCGCACCCTCCTCGACAAGCTTCGATCCGCGCTCGTAGTCGTCGTCCGCCTCGTGCGTCAGGACGCCGACGAGCACCCCTTCGGCGGAGTACCAGGCGGCGAACGCGCCGTTCCCGTGGTCGACGAACTCGACGTCGTCGAAACCGTCGCCCCAGGCCGCGTACTTCAGCGTGTGATCGCCCACGACGGACCAGAAGCCCGGGGCCTGCGCCCACGACGCGTCGGCCCCGGCGGCGGTCGCCCCTGCGATGCCACCCATCGTGTCCGCCTCGCCCCAGTGCTCGACGACGAGGTGCCGGTTCGCGAGCCCGTTGCGGGCGTACGCCACGTCACCCGCGGCGTACAGGCCCGGAACGCTGCTGCGCATGTGCTCGTCGACGACGACACGATCGTTCTCGATCTCCGCCTCGGTCGCGGCGGCGAGGGTGGACTGCGGGTCGATCCCGGCCGCCACGAGCACGAGGTCCCCGCGGACCGGTTCACGGCCGGAGATCCGGACCAGCTGCGCGTCCTCGATCGCCTCGACCTCGGCGCCGCCGACGAGGGTCACCCCCTCGTCCCTGAGCCAGCCGGCGATCCGCTCGCCGACGTCCGGGCCGAGCCGGGACTGCTGCGGGAGCTCCTGGGTGCTGACGACCGTGACGTCCAGGCCGCGCCGGGCCAGGGATGCCGCGGCCTCGCACCCGATGAACCCCGAGCCGGCGACGACCGCCGAGCGCACCGCCTCCGCCGCCGTCCGCAGCGTGCGGGCGCTGTCCAGGGTCCGCAGGTAGGCGACCCGGGGATCGTCGGCCCCCGGGACCGGCAGCGGTTTCGGTGCGGCACCGGTCGCCAGCACGCAGTGCTCGTAGGTGAGCTGGGCGCCGTCGGACAGCATGGCCGTCCGCTCGCCTGCGTCGAGCGCGGTGACCATGACGTTCAGCCGGGCCTCGATGTCCGCGTCCTCGTAGGCCGACTCCGGCTCGATCAAGAGGTCGGCCTCCTCCGTCTCGCCGCGCAGGTAGTCCTTCGACAGCGGCGGCCGGAAGTAGGGCAGGGTGTCGTCGTCCGAGACGAGGACGACCGTGCCCTCGCCCCCATGGTCGCGGTAGCCGGTCGCGGCGGCGAGCGCGGCGGGCCCGCCGCCGACGACCAGCAGGTCCGCGTGCTCCGGGACGCGGCCGGTGAGATCGGCCTGCTGCTCGTCGGAAGTCGTCATGTCGGTCGGGTACCCAGGATGCGCGCGGCCCAGTGCAGGGTGGGTCCGGTGCGGCTTCGGCCCGGTGCGGGTTCGGCTCAGCGCAGCTTCGGGAGGACCTGCTCCGACCAGCCCCGGAAGAAGCCCTCGTGGTCCTCGCCGACCTGCTGCACGTAGACCTCGTCCACGCCCGCGTCCACGTAGGCCTGCACCCGGGCGAGGTGCGCCTCCGGGTCGTCACCGCAGACGATGGCCTCCGCGACCTGCTCGCGGGGCACCAGGGTCATGGCGGCCGCGAAGTCCTGCGGGCGGGGGAGGGTCTGTGCGAGCTGGCCGGGCAGCACGTCGTTGGCCCACAGGCGGTGGGCGCGGTCCAGCGCGGCCTCGCGGTCGGCGTCCCAGCAGACCTTCATGCCCGCCTGGACCGGCTTGTCCCCGCCGCCGGACTCGCGGAAGGCCCGGACGAGGTCGGCGTCCGGCATGACGGTGCAGTAGCCGTCGCCGATCCGGCCGGCGAGCTTCGTCGCCTGCGGACCGAATCCGGAGACGTAGATCGGGACGGGCTGCTCGGGGCGCGTGTAGATCCGCGCCTCCTGCACCTCGTAGTACTCGCCGTGGTGGCTGACCTGCTCGCCGCGGTGCAGCAGCCGGATGACCTCCACGGCCTCCTCCAGCATCGCCAGCCGCACGCCCGGCGACGGCCACGGATCGCCCAGGATGTGCTCGTTGAGCGCCTCGCCGCTGCCGACGCCGAGGACGAACCTCCCGTCCAGCTGGACGGCGGCCGTCGCCGCGGCCTGGGCGATCACCGCGGGATGGATGCGGACGGTCGGGCAGGTCACGGCGGTCGTGACGGGCAGGGACACCGCCTCGGACAGCGCGCCGATCACCGACCAGACGAACGGGCTCTGGCCCTGCTCGTCGTTCCACGGGTGGAAGTGGTCGGAGATCCACAATCGCTCGAACCCGGCCCGCTCGGCCGCGCGCGCCTGCTCGACCAGCTCCTTGGGGCCGTACTGCTCGCAGGACAGGAAGTAACCGATGCTCGCCATGGGGAGGCCGTACCCGCTGCCCCGCCCGGAAATCCGGTCAGCGGGCGACGGCGTGCAGCAGCTCCGCGGAGATCGCCCCGTCGCCGAGCAGCCGGGTCAACCGCCGTTCCTGCTCCTGCGCCTGGGTGAAGCGGGGGCTGTCGCCGCGGGCGGCCTCGATCGCCGCCTCGACGCGGTCCGCCCGGTCCTTCCAGTCCCGGTCCGGGGCGGGGAGGTCACGCAGGCCGATCCGGTCGGCGACGGCGAACCCGGCCGCGTCCAGGAGCTCGTCCAGCTCGGCGTCGGTGGGGAAGTGGTTGCCGGACGGGGGATCGGGCGGGTCCGGGACCTGCGCGACGAGCACGAAGATCCCGAGCGACGCCCCGGCGGGCAGGAGGCGGCGCAGCTCCGCCAGCACCGCCGCCTTCGCGTCGACGGTGCAGAGCACGCCCAGGCACCACGCGACCTCGGCCCAGTCCGGGCGGACCGGCACCCGGTCCCCGGACCCGACGACGGCGGCGCGGCCCAGCATCGCCGTCGCGGCGCTCCATCGCCGAGTCCTCCTGCTGCGACCCGAGCGTCATGCCGACCCGCCGATCAGCTCCCGGCCCACCGCCGCCTTGATCTCCGCGCCCGCCGCCGGACCGTGCGAGCTGCCGAGCCCGGACAGGTTCACGCCGACGACGCCGTCGAGCGCCAGGAGCCCGCGGGCCTCCGCGACCGCCTCCGCGATCCCGGCCGCCACGGGGTCCGGCGCGCCGAGGACGGCCGCGACCCGGTCCTCGTCGAGATGCAGGCCGGGGAAGTTCTGCAGCACGGCCGCGGAGTGCGGGTCGGTGTAGACCGCGACCCCCGCCACCAGCGGGATCGTCACCCCCGCCGCGCGGGCGGCGGACACGAACTGCGCCATGCGGGTGGCGGAGTCCACGTGGTTGAGGATGGCGAACTGTGCTCCCGCCCGTTGCTTCTCCCGCAGCCGGCCGGGGCGCAGTCGTTGCGGGGGAGCCTCCGGCGCCTCCGGGACGGCGACCGGCAGGCCCGCCGCGGCGGCCATCGCGGCGAGCTGGGTGCCGTCGACGTCGAACACCTGGGTGACCTCCGGCCGCACCCCGGGCGCCCGGCCGTCGCCGGTCGCACAGAGCACCCCGGCCGCTCGGGCGGTGACGAGCCCGGCGAGCTCCTGCTCCAGGACGACCCGGTTGCGGTCCCGGCAGGTCAGCGTGATCCACGGTGCGCCGCCCGACTCCCGGACCAGCGCCGTCATCAGGGCCGGGGGGAAGTCCGGCCGGCCCTGGTGCTCGCCGACCAGCAGCCCGTCGCAGGAGCCCACGAGGGTCCCGACGACCGAGGTGAGGCCCCTCTCGTCGAAGGGCGGGATCGTCAGGTCCGTGAGGACGACCGGGCGGGTCGCGGCGAGGGTGAGCAGCGGGGGCTCGGGACGGTCGCGGGGATCGGGGCCGGACCAGGGCACCGGCTCGTCCCGCACGGTGAACGGGCACCGGGCCGGCACGATCTCGCAGGCCAGGTCGTCCCGGACTCCGCCGCACGGTCCGTAATGCATTCGTTTGGGGCACAACACTTCCCGCGTGGCGAGCGCCACCGGCCACCTCCGATCGGGTTCGCTCGGGGTTCCCCCACGGCCTTCGGGGTAACCCCCCACGGGGCGCGGACCGGGAGCGGCGTGCCTCCCGGTACCGGTGCATAGCGAGAAGGGCTGCCGGGTAGGCGGTGGCGACCGCAGACCCCGTCGCAGCTGGAGGAGTCCCATGGCGACAGTCGCCTCGACGCTCGTGACCGCCCTCGCCGAGCACGGTGTCCGCACCGTGTGGGGCGTGGTCGGCGACGCGCTGAACCCCGTCACGAACGCGATCCGCACCGAGGACCGCATGGAGTGGGTGGGCGTGCGGCACGAGGAGGCGGGCGCGTTCGCCGCGGGGGCGCAGGCGCAGCTCACCGGCACCCTCGGCGTCTGCATGGGCACCGTCGGCCCCGGCTCGGTTCACCTCCTCAACGGCCTCTACGACGCGAAGAAGTCGCACGCGCCCGTCCTGGCGATCTGCGGGCAGGTCCCGCTCGCCGAGGTGGGCAGCAACTATTTCCAGGAGGTCGACAACGACCGCCTGTTCAGCGACGTGGCGGTCTTCTCGCGCACGATCACCAGCCCTGAGCAGCTGCCCTACCTGCTGGAGATGGCCGTGAACTCGGCCAACCAGCAGCGCGGCGTCGCGGTGCTGACGCTGCCCGGGGACCTCGGCGAGCAGGAGGTGCCGGACGGACGGGTGCCGCGCTTCGTCGACCACCATCCGGCGACCGCGCCGGCGCCGGACCTCCTGCGCCGGGCGGCCGACCTGATCGACGCCGCGGACCGGGTGACCCTGCTCGTCGGCCAGGGGGCCCGGGAGGCGCGGGACGAGGTTCTCGCGATGGCCGACGGCCTCGCCGCCCCGATGGTGCTCACCCTGAAGGCGAAGGAGGGCCTGGAGCGGGACAACCCCTACCAGGTCGGGCAGTCCGGGCTGATCGGCAACCCGGCCGCCCAGCAGGCGTTCGACGACTGCGACCTGCTCCTCATGGTCGGCACGGACTTCCCCTACCGCGAGTGGTACCCGGAGGGGAAGACGGTTGTGCAGATCGACGCGCACGGCGAGCACATCGGCCGCCGCACGCACGTCGACCTGGGGCTGGTCGGGGACGCGGGCGCGACGCTCACCGCGCTGAAGCCGATGCTGGCCACGCGGGACCGCAGTCGCAGGCACCTGGAATCCTGCCGTGGCCACTGGGAGCGGTGGACCGAGCGGCAGTCGCACCTCGCGGACCCGCGGTACGACCACGAGAAGCTGGGCCGGATCCGGCGCGTCTTCGACAACCCGGACCACGCCATCCGCCCCGAGCAGCTGGCCGCGAGCCTGGACCGGCACATGGCGGCCGACGCCGTGATCACCTCGGACACCGGTATGGCGACGGTCTGGCTGTCCCGGTTCGTGACGATGTCCGGCACGCGACGCCTGTTGGGCTCCTACAACCTGGGCTCGATGGCAAACGCGATGCCGCAGGCCCTCGGCGCGGCCGCGCTGGATCGCAACCGGCAGGTCGTCGCGTTCTGCGGGGACGGCGGGCTGACGATGCTGCTGGGGGACATCCTCACCGCCGTGGCCTACGCGCTGCCGGTCAAATTGGTGGTGTTCGACAACTCCCGACTCGGGATGGTCAAGCTCGAGCAGGAGCAGGCCGGGCTGCCGGAGCACGGCACCGTGCTGGAGAACCCGGACCTGGGCGCCGTCGGCCGGGCGTGCGGGCTGCACGGGGTACGCGTGGAGAAGGCGGACGAGCTCGACGCCGCCGTGCAGGAGGCCCTCGCGCACGACGGCCCTGTGCTGCTGGACGTCGTCACCAACCCGGAGGAGATCGCGGTACCGCCCAAGACGTCCGTGTCCCAGGCGTGGGGTTTCGCCGTCGCGAAGCTCACCGAGACCGTGAAGTCGGCGGGAGACTCCTGATGGCCGCGGACACGGCGATCTTCGACGTCGACGGCACCCTCGTCGACACGAACTACCACCACGCGCTGGCCTGGTTCCGCGCCTTCCGCCGCTACGACGTGACGCTGCCCGTCTGGCGGCTGCACCGGGCGATCGGGATGGGCGGGGACCAGCTCGTCGCGGCCGTCGCGGGGAAGCGGCTGGAGGAGGAGCACGGCGATGGTCTCCGCGCGGCGTGGGCCGAGGAGTTCCAGCCGCTGCTGAAGGAGGTCCAGCCGTTCGAGGGCGTGCGGGAGCTGCTGACGGAAGTCCGGGAGCGCGGCTTCACGGTGGTGCTGGCGAGCTCCGGGAAACCGGACCATGTGGACGCCTACCTGGACCTCTTCGGTGGCCGAGAGCTGTGCGAGGCCTGGACGACGAGCGAGGACGTCGAGCGGACGAAGCCGGCGCCGGACCTGCTCGTCGTCGCGTTGGAGAAGGTCGGCGGGCGGTCCGCCGTCGTCGTCGGGGACTCGGTGTGGGACTTCGAGGCCGCGGGGCGCGCCGGGTACCCCGGGTACGCGATCCGGACCGGCGGGTTCTCGGTGGAGGAGCTGAAGGAGTCCGGCGCGAAGGAGGTCTTCGACTCCCTCCCGCAGCTCCGCGAGCAGCTGGACCGCACGGAGCTGGCCGGGACCTGACCGGGTGGGTCAGAGGCCCAGGACGCGCAGGGCGTCCGCGTGCCGGGCCAGGCCCGCGGCGATCCAGGCGGGGTGCTCGCGGTACCAGGCGAGCTGCGCCTCGCGGACGGCCTCCTCGACGACGGTACGGCCGTCGACCGTCCAGTGCGGACGTTCCGGGGCGTCCAGGTCGAGCGCGGCGAGGACCGGCGCCGTCAGGGGCGACCGGATCCCGCCGAGCAGGGTCCGGCCGGGATCCGGGGCGTCGGCCGGCCAGCCCGCGGCCTCCTGGAGCCGCCGGGCGAGCGCGACGAGTACCGGGTTCCCGGGATGGTCGAGCGTGTGCGCCGCCGCGGCTCCGAGCCCGACGAGCAGGTCGGACACCCCGACGTCGGCGTCGCAGCGCTCGCGGTGCGCCAGCTGCGAGACCGACAGCGCGGTCGCCTCGCGCAGCGCCGCCCCGTCCGCCGGTTCCTTCGGGGCGGGCCGCCCCGCGGCCATCGCCAGGGTGCGCAGGTCGTGGTACGGCACGGCGGGCGGGACGAGCGAGCGGTCCGCCGTGTGCCGCACGATCGCGGACCACGGGTGCAGTCCCGCGTAGCGGATCACCGGCCAGCGCAGTACCTGCGCGTCCGCCGGTAGCAGGGCGGCGAGCTGGCGCGTGCCCAGCGGCAGGTCGCGGTGGTCGTCGCGCACCGGCTGGCTCAGCAGCAGCCGCGTCCGGGCGAGCAGGGCGTGCAGGGCCGGCAGGTCGGCCGCCGTGAGCTCGTGCACCGGCGGCATCCGGACGGTGCGGTGGGGGAACGTCGGTGACCCGGCGAGCACGACCCGCAGGGACTCGGCCTGGCAGTCTCCGTGCACCAGCGCGACCGGCCCGTCGGCGGGGTCGTAGAAGTCCGCGTAGTCAGCTCGACGCCCCGGATCCATCCGGACATGGTGTCCGGATCCGCGGCCCTGCGCTCGCCGACCCGCGGGGGTCGCACCGGGACGGAACGGGGGAGCCCGTACCGAGATCACCTCCGAACCGGGAGAGCCGGGGAGGCCGCGCCGGTCGGAAGGGGGGCTTTCACCGACCGGCGCGACCTGATCGTGTGCGGCATTCACCGCGGACGTCGATTCGGGCACGCGAATCGCGCATTCCCGTCCGACATGATCGGCGACCTTCGGCGATATCGCGGCCGCCTTTCCACCCCGCTCCGTGCCGGGCACCGGTTGCGGCACGGCGACCGGGGTGTCTATGGAGAAAAGGCTACACGCGTCGAATAGGGGGCCGCGAATGTCCGGAATTCTCATCGCCACGGAGATCACCGATGAGCGCCGGCGCGGCGGGGCTCACCCCTGTAACGGAGTGAGGCGACCGGTCCCGGGTGCAGGGGCGCGCCGATGTGGGTAGCCCTGGTCAGGACGGCGTCGGTGGAGGCGAGGACGATGGCCAGGGCGATCTGGACGGGCTCGATCAGCTTCGGGCTGGTGTCGATCCCCGTGGGCGTGTACAGCGCGACCGAGGACCACACGGTCCATTTCCACCAGTTCGAGCGCGGCACCGCGGACCGGGTGCGCAACCAGCGCGTCAACGAACGGACCGGCGACGAGGTCGAGTACGGCGACATCGTCAAGGGCGCGGACGTCGGGGACGGCAAGCACGTCGTCGTCGAACCGGACGAGCTCGAGGCCATCGCCCCCGGACGGTCCCGGAACCTGGAGATCTCGGAGTTCGTCGACCTCGACGAGATCGACCCGATCTACTACCAGCGCACCTACTGGCTCGCGCCGACCGGCGAGGAGTACCACCGGCCCTACGCGCTGCTGCTGCAGGCCCTGTCGGACAGCAACCGGGCCGCGGTCGGCACGTTCGTGATGCGCGGCAAGGAGTACCTCGCCGCGATCCGGCCGGACCGGGACGTCCTCGCGCTGGAGACGCTCTACTTCGCGGACGAGATCCGCGACCCGCACGAGGAGCTGGATCTGCCGTCCCCGCGCGAGGTGCGGAAGGACGACAAGGAGCTCGCGATGGCGATGCGGCTGATCGACGCGATGAGCGGGCCGTGGAAGCCGGAGCAGTACCACGACTCCTACCGCGAGCGCGTCGAGAAGCTGATCGAGGACAAGCGCGAGGGCCGGGAGATCGTCAGCGAGGCGGAGCCGCCGGACCCGACGGACATGACGGACCTGCTCGCCGCGCTTCAGCGCAGCGTGGAGGCGGCCCGCGGGAAGGGCGGTTCCGGCTCGGAGCAGGCCGGCGCCGAGGAGAAGTCCGGCTCGAAGAAGGCGGGGAAGGAGAAGAAGGGGGAGAAGGACCTCGGGTCCGCGACGAAGTCCGAGCTCCTCGAGCGGGCCCGCGAGCTCGACGTCAGCGGCCGCTCGTCGATGTCGAAGGAGCAGCTCGCGGACGCCGTCCGGAAGGCCTCCTAGGCTAGGAAGCGGGGGCCTGGTCGTCCAGCTCCTGCCAGCGCTCGGCGGCGCGCCGGTCCCGGCCGGTCAGCCGGTCGAACCAGCCGGGCTGGCGGCCGATGGCATGCCCCGGCACCGGCTTCCCGGACCCGGAGGCGCCCGGGAGCAGCCGGGCGACCAGGGAGACCACCCGGAGCGAGGTCGACGGCGCGAGCGCGTGGAAGCGGACGCCGAGCTTCGCCAGGGGGGTCAGGATGATCTCCGGCCGACCGCGCAGCGCCGCCTCGACCAGCCGGCGAGCCGCGCGTTCGGCGTCCATGGACAGAACGGGCACGCTCGCCGCGGTCGTGAACCACTGCCGCTCGCGCTCGCGGTCACCGGCGAGCAGCGCGTTGCGGGTGGAACCGGTGCGCATCAGCCCGGGGACGCCGACGGTCACCGACACGCCCTGCCCGGCGGCCTCCACGCGGAGCCCCTCGGCGAACCCGACCTGCGCGTGCTTCGCCGCGGTGTACGGCAGCAGGTGCGGTGCGGGCAGCTTCCCGCCGACCGAGGTGATCGCGAGGACGCGTCCCCGGGACTGGCGCAGCAGCGGCATCGCGGCGAGCGTCGGGTGCAGGGCGCCCCAGAAGACGGCGTCCATGATCTGGGCGTAGTCCCGGGTCCCGAACTCCTCGGCGGGGCCCACCTGGATGATCCCGGCGTTGGTGACCAGGACGTCCAGCCGCCCGAACCGCTCCCGCGCGGCGGCCACGACGCGTTCGGCCTGCTCCTTCACCCCGACGTCCGCCGCGACGGTCTCGACGGCGCCGCCGTGCCCGCGCAGGTCTGCCGCCGCGTCGGCGAGGCCCTCCGCGGAGCGGGCACAGATCACGAGGTCGTGGCCGCGGTCGGCGAGCTCGCGGGCGATCAGGAAGCCCAGTCCGCGGCTGGCGCCGGTGACCAGCGCGACCGGTCGGGGGGAACGGTGGTTCGGATCGGTCATGGTGCGGGGTGCCCGTTGCGGCCCGGTTCATGCCCCACGCGGGCCGGGCGGGGCACCGACCGGCCCACCTGCACTCCCTACCGGCAGGAGGGCCGATCGGTTCGCGTTCCGCACCCGGGCGGTCCCGCAACCCCACGGAAGGACATCACGGACGCCCGGAATCGCGGCGGCGTCACCGTCGCGGCTCCTGTTCCTTTCAACGGCCGAGAGGAGCGGAAGAAACGCCCAGGGAATTGTCGGGTGCGGCGAACGGCGCAATGTCGGGCCCCTATCGCCTGCTCTGAACGGTCCTGCCGACACCGCAATTCGCGAATACCGGGGTGGCCGGGTCCGTCCGGCCCCGAGCCACCGGCGATCACCGGTCGTCGTCCTCGGGGACGTGGCCCTGCGCCGCGGGGACGTCGACCTGCGGGCCCCCCGGCACCTCGGCCATCGGCTCGTCGCCGCCGGCCTCGTCCTCGGTGACCTCGGAACCCTTCGGGGAGGCGATCTGCTCGTCGGTCCGGACGGAGCTCTGGTTGCTGTCTCGGTTGCCCATGACGGTCCCGTACCCGTTTCGCCGCCGGCTGATCCGGTCTCCGCCGCGTGGCGTCGCGGCCGGTACCGGCAGTCCGAAGCGGACCGCGACCCCGTCGCTGAACGCGACGTGGTCGGGTGGGCGGCGGGCGAGGTCGCCCAGCCCCGCGGCGGCGACCAGGCCGTCGTCCAGGTCGAGGAGCTCGGCTGTGCGCAGCGGCCACGGCGGGTGCGCGTTCGGGATGTACCGGGTCCGGTGGCCTCGGGCTACGTGCAGGCCCCAGCGTGCGGTGAGGAAGTGCTCGAGCGGGCCGCCGGCGGTCGGGGCGCCGACCCGGACCGCGACCCGGCTGTGCACCCCGACCCGGCGCAGCCGGGTCGTGTAGGCCCGCTCGTCGCCGTCGGCGCGAAAGCCCATCCGGGCCCAGCGGTACGGCAGCCCGAACACCGCGCGGGCCCCCGCCACCACCACGGCGCGGTCCGCGTCCAGGCTGAGGAAGACGATCCCGCGGCGCCCGGTGTCGTCGACCGAGTACAGCCGGACGTTGGTCTCGAGGAACGTGCCCGCCCACGGGACCGCCGGCCCGTGCGCGAACCCGGCCCCGACCATCCGGAACGGGATCAGCCCGACGTAGGTCCGGCCGTCGAGGACATCCGGCCGTACCCCGGGCGGGAACAACCGGGCCACCGAGCCGGGCTCGACCGCCCAGTGCAGGAACGCGACGTCGCGCCAGCTCTGCCGCATCAGGCGGGGAAGCGCGAGGGCGGGCGGTTCGGCGGTCACCGGCTCGGGGAGGGCCATCACCCCAGGATGCCCCGGTGACGGCCGCTCGGCGCCCCGGCGGGTGTCGGCCCGCGGAAGGCCGGGTAGCCCCGCCGCATGAAGCGATCAGAGGACGACGTGGCGGACGACGAGGGTATGGCGGCGGCCCGGGAAACCGGCGGCGAGCCGGGGGACCAGGAGGACGCCGACGGCGCCAGCACCACCGGCACGGCGCCGAACGAGGAGTACGTCGGGCGGGTCGCCGGGGACGACGAGGGCTACGCGGGGGAGACCGGCGCCGAGGCGCGCGCCGGGAACTGACCCCCGGCGCCGGTTCCGCCCAGGGTCCGTCCTAGCGCATCGTCTGGACCGGGAACCTCAGGGCGAACGGGTCCAGCCCCTTCGGCAGCGGCTCACCGCCCGACAGCTCGGCGGGGCCGGGTCCAGCTCCCTGAGCAGCACCGCGAGGAACGTGCTCGCGGTGAACAGGACGAGCTCCCGTCCCGGGCAGGCCGCCGGCCCGGCGCTGAACGGCACCAGGGACCAGTCCTCGTGCGCGCCGCCGTCCAGCCACTGCTCGGGGTGGAAGCGGTCGGCGTCGTCCCGGGTGCAATCGTCGCGGTGCAGGAACCAGGTCGGGATGATCATCGCCGTGCCCGCGGGCAGGGTGCTCTCGCCCCATGTGGTCGGCGCCGTCGTGTCCCGGAGCAACAGCGGCGTGGTGGGCCAGAGCCGGACGGACTCCAGGATCGCGGCCCGCAGCCGGGGCAGGTCCTGCGGCTCGGTCAGGTCCCGTTCGGCGATCTCGGCGCGGACCCGCGCGAGCTCGTCCGGGTACGCGGTGAGCAGGGCCAGCGCGCGGTACGCGACCGCGCCGGCCGGGTCGTAGGCGAAGAGCCACTGCGGGACCTGGTCGACGGGATCGGTCCGGCCGTCCGCCGGGATCCGGGCCATCATGGCTGCGAGGCTGCCGGGCTCGGCCCGGTCGAGGTGGGTGCGGACGGCGTTGCGGAAGCGGTCGCGCGGCCTGTTCGTGCAGCGGCTCCCCGGCATCGAGCACGGCCTCGTTGAACACCCGCCGCTCGGCCCGCAGGGAGCCGTGCGAGATCAGCACGCCGTGCGGCTGGAGGTGCCGCAGAGCGCCGCGCTTCTCCCGGTTGTCCGGGGCGAACGGGTCGGGCGATTCGGTGAGGATCCGCCGCACGTGCCCGGGATCCAGGACGAGCGCCGCGGGGCGGCCGGGGATGCGCAACCCGACCGGCCCGGGGCCGTAACGGTCCCGGACGTCCTGCAGCACCTCGACCCCGCGCCCGTCGGTGTCCAGCTTCCCGGCCAGGGCGACCACGCGGCGTCGTCGTGCGATGACGCCCTGCGCGACGATCGGGGCCAGCGCGAGGGTGAGCACGCGGGCGGTGTCGGTGGCGGTGGCGCGGGCCGGCTCGGTCGGTACGGGTCGGGTGCTCGTGTTCGGGGTCGCCATGCGGGGCACGTACCCGGACCGGTGATCGGCTACCGGCCCGGGTACGCGATCTCAGTCGCGCTCCCTCTTCCGCTCGTCGTCGCGTCCCTCGGGGCCGGCCCCGGGGAACGCCGTCGCCTGCGGCTCCGGCGGGGTCTCGTCGTTCGTCTCCCCCGGCGCGCCGGTGACGGTGGACTCCCGCAGCGCCTCCGCGACCAGGCCCTCGTCGTCGTCGCGCTTCCCGGTGTTCTCGCTCATGCAGGCTTATTGCCCCCGGGGCGGGCGTTCAATCCCCGCTCACGGCTGCAGCAGCACCTTGACCATCCCGTCCTCCTTCTTCTGGAACGTCGCGTAGGCCTGCGGGGCCGCGGCGAGCGGCAGCCGGTGCGTCGCGAAGTCCTGCGTGCCCAGGACGTCGGCGTCGTCGAGCAGCGGCAGGATGTCCGGCACCCAGCGGAGCACGTTCGCCTGGCCCATCCGCAGCTGGATCTGCTTGTCGAACATCGTGAGCATCGGCAGCGGGTCCGCGGTGCCGCCGTAGACGCCGGACAGCGAGATCGTGCCGCCGCGCCGGACCAGGTCGATCGCCGAGTACAGCGCCGCCAGACGGTCCGTCCCGGCGGTCTTCATCAGCGGCGCCGCGACGGCGTCGGGCAGGTAGCCGACGAGCTGGTGCGCGATCTTCCCCATCGGCGAGCCGTGCGCCTCCATCCCGACGGCGTCGATCACCGCGTCCGCGCCGCGCCCGCCGGTCAGCTCCCGCACGACCTCGCCGAGGTCCTTGCCGTGCTCGCGCAGGTCGACGACCTGCACGCCGTGCTTGCGGGCCCGGTCCAGCCGGGCCGGGACGAGGTCCACCCCGATGACCTGCTCGACGCCGCGGTGCTGCGCGATCCGGGTGGCCATGTCCCCGATCGGCCCCAGTCCCAGGACGACGAGGCTGCAGCCGGGCGCGACGTCGGCGTAGGCCACCGCCTGCCAGGCCGTGGGCAGGACGTCCGAGAGGTAGACGAAGCGGTCGTCCGGCGGGCCGTCCGGCACCTTGATCGGCAGCGTGTTGCCGAACGGGACCCGCAGGTACTCGGCCTGTCCACCCGGGACCTGGCCGTAGAGCTTGGTGTAGCCGAACAGCGCGGCGCCCATGCCCTGCTCGCGGACCTGACTGGTCTCGCACTGGGAGTGCAGGCCGGCCGAGCACATGAAGCAGGTGCCGCAGGAGACGTTGAACGGGATCACCACGCGGTCGCCCGCGCGGAGCTCGGTCACCCCGGCGCCGACCTCCTCGACGACGCCCATCGGCTCGTGGCCGAGGATGTCGCCCTCGTCGAGGAAGGGCCCGAGGACCTCGTAGAGGTGCAGGTCGGAGCCGCAGATCCCGGTCGAGGTGATCCGGACGATCACGTCCGTCGGGTCCTGGATGGTCGGGTCGGGGACGGTGTCCACGCGGACGTCGCGTTTGCCGTGCCAGGTCACTGCGCGCATCGAAAGCACTCCTCGTCAGGGATCCGGGTCGGTCGTGACGTTCCTCGATCACCCGTCCGGCAAACCGTCCGGCGGCCCCCGGCGTCGACGGACGGAAACCCGGGGCGCCGGTACCATCCCTGCGCGTCGGGGGCGTGGCGAGCGGAGGAATGGATGCCGCGCGCGACCGGTTCCTGGCCGGGCTCGAGCGTCGGCTGCAGCTGCTCGAGGACCCGGCCGAGATCATGGAGACCGTCGTCCGGCTCGGTGGGTTTGATCGACGCCGCCTCGGCTACCCGTCTCGCGGAAAGGTATGCACGTCGCACGACAGGGAGACCACGGATGACCGAACCGAACGGCGCGCCCAACCGGGCCGGGCTCACCAACCGGCAGGGCCACCCGGTCCACGACAACCAGAACCAGCGCACCGTCGGGCCGCGGGGCCCGGCGACCCTGGAGAACTACCAGTTCCTGGAGAAGATCAGCCACTTCGACCGGGAGCGGATCCCGGAGCGCGTGGTGCACGCGCGCGGCTTCCTCTCCTACGGCACGTTCACCGCCACCGGGAAGTGGGGGGACGAGCCGATCGCGAACTACACGCGCGCGAAGCTGTTCGCCGAGGAGGGCAAGCAGACCGACGTCGCGTTGCGCTTCTCGACCGTGATCGGGGGCCGGGACTCCTCCGAGGCGGCCCGGGACCCGCGCGGCTTCGCGGTCAAGTTCTACACCGAGGACGGCAACTGGGACCTCGTCGGCAACAACCTCGGGGTCTTCTTCATCCGGGACGCGATCAAGTTCCCGGACGTCATCCACTCGCTCAAGCCGGACCCCGTGACGTTCCGGCAGGAGCCGGCCCGGATCTTCGACTTCATGTCGCAGACCCCCGAGTCGATGCACATGCTGGTGAACCTCTTCAGCCCGCGCGGCATCCCCGCGGACTACCGCCACCAGCAGGGGTTCGGCGTGAACACCTACAGGTGGGTCAGCGCCCAGGGCGAGACGAAGCTCGTCAAGTACCACTTCATGCCGACGTGCGGCGTCGCCTCGATGACCGAGGAGGACGCGGCGGCGGTCCAGGCCGACGACCTGGGGCACGCGTCGAAGGACCTGTTCGACGCCATCGAGCGCGGCGACTACCCGGAGTGGGAGCTGCTCGTGCAGATGATGGACGACCACGACCACCCCGAGCTGGACTTCGACCCGCTCGACGACACCAAGGTCTGGCCGGAGGAGGTCTTCCCGCCGAAGAAGGTCGGGACGCTGCAGCTCAACCGCAACGTCGAGAACTTCTTCGCCGAGAACGAGCAGATCAGCTTCGGCACGGGCGTGCTCGTCGACGGGCTGGACTTCTCCGACGACAAGATGCTGGTCGGCCGGACCTTCTCCTACAGCGACACCCAGCGCTACCGCGTCGGCCCGAACTACCTGCAGCTGCCGGTGAACTCGCCGAAGAACGCGACGGTCGCGACCAACCAGCGCGACGGCCAGATGACGTACTTCGTGGACACCGGCGGGGAGAACCCGCACGTCAACTACGAACCGTCGACGATGGGCGGGCTCGCCGAGGCTCCGTACCCGCACGCCGACGAGCTGGGGCCGGTGCTCGAGGGCCGGCTGACCCGGGCGCGCATCCCGCGCACCAACGACTACGCCCAGCCCGGCGAGCGGTTCATGCTGATGCAGGACTGGGAGCGCGACGACCTGGTGGCGAACTTCGTCGCGAACATCGGCGAGGCCACGCCGGAGGTGCAGCGCCGGATGGTCTGGCACCTCTTCATGTGCGAGGACGAGCTGGGCCGCCGCGTCGGGGAGGGGCTCGGCATCACCGCCGACGACGTCCGCGACCTGCCGCCGCTGCCGAAGCAGACGCTCAACGAAGAGGAGCAGCACCGCCTCGAGAACCTCGGCAAGAACGGTTCCCGGGACGTCACCGGGCACACGATGACCCACTGCGTGCCGAACGAGCACCGCGCGGTCGCCACCGCGAGCTGACTCCGGCACCACACACGACGCGGCCGGCGGGACGATGTCCCGCCGGCCGCGTCGTGGGGCGGGGCCGGAATGGTCCGGCTTGCGAGTGGGGGGCATGGCCTACCTCGTTCGTGGACGTACGCCACGCTTCCGGCGGATGTGTTTCGATCTCCAGTGCTGCGCACGCAGTGTGCGGGCGGTCACCACTACCGCACCGCGGGATGAGCTCCAGGCCGGTCGCCCCGGTCCGGGGGGCCGAGAACTACCCGGCGTGTTCGTCACGGTGGGTCGGCGCCACGACCCCGTCGAACCCACGAGGGTCGTCGTCGGTGTCGGTTGACCCCAGCACCGTCAGCGGGGCATGGAGGAGTGTCATGGCCGACTTTCTGACCGACGTGCAGGTTCTCCGCGACCGGGCCCGGGCCGAGATCGACAAGGGCCCGGTGACGAGCGAGTACGGCGCCGACCTGGACCGGGTGCTCAGGGTGTTGCAGGAGGCCCTGGCCACCGAGATCGTGTGCGTCCTGCGCTACAAGCAGCACCAGTACGCGGCGAAGGGACTCGACGCCGAGCCGGTGGCGAAGGAGTTCGCCGAGCACGCGGGCGAGGAGCAGGAGCACGCCGACCGGCTGGCGGCCCGGATCGCCCAGCTGGGCGGCGTCCCGGACATGAATCCGGAGACGCTGACCGGGCGCTCGCACTCGCAGTACACGACCGCCGAACGCCTGATCGACATGATCAAGGAGAACCTCGTGGCGGAGCGCGTCGCGATCGCGTCCTACACCGAGATCATCAAGTGGATCGGTGACGGCGACGTCACCACCCGGCGGATCTTCGAGGAGATCCTCGAGGTCGAGGAGGAGCACGCCGACGACATGATCAATTTCTTGGAGCAGATGACCTAGGGAGCCGGGCACGGCGGCCGGGGCCGTGGCGAACCGGTCAGGCCGGCCGGCCCCCGCGCAGCAGCTCCGCCATCTCCGGCAGGTCGAAGAACTGCGCAACGGCCAGCGCGGACTGCCCGCCCGCCGTCGGGTCCGCACCGACCGCGAGCAATGCGACGACGGACTCGCGGGTGCGGCGGAACGTCGCCGCCCCCAGCGCGGTCTGCCCGCGGTCGTTGACCCGGCCCGGGTCGGCGCCGCGGGCCAGCAACGCCGCGACGGTCTCCGGGTGGCCGTGGTAGGCCGCGAGGATCAGCAGGGTGTCGCCCTTGTCGTTGGTCAGGTTCACCGGGCAGCCCCGCGTCGACGTTCGCGGCGAGCTCCTCGGTGCCGCCGTCGCGGGCGAGCTCGAACATCCGGTGCGAACGCCAGGGTCTCCTCGTCGGGCTCCATGTCCGGAACCCTACGAACGGGCGGGCCACCGCACATCTCGGACGGACCCGTCCGCGGCCGTCGTCCGAATTTCACCCGATCGGCCCGATTCGCCGTGCCGACGGCGGGCACCCCCGGTGGGACAGGCTCGTCCCGGCTCGAGGACGACGACCGCAGAACGATCGTCGGGCCGGGCGGTCCGGCGCGGGAGAGTGCGGCATGAGGCAGCAGGAACACCGGTACCCGTCAGGGCTCGTCGCGGTGGAGTGGGCGGCGGAGTGCGAGACGTGCGGGGCAGGCGTGACCGTCTTCCACCCCGGCCTGGCCCGCGGCTGGGAACGGACCCACGCCCGCTTCGGCTGCGACCGGCCGCTGCACATGGAGGAGACGGGCCGCGGCTGGGAGCCTGCGCCGCCGGTGCTCTACTGAGCTCTCTCCAACCCGGCCGGGTCAGGAGTCGCGTCGCTGCACGGTGACCACCGCAGCCCTGTGGTCACCGATCGCGAGTGCGCGGATCTCCGGGTCGCGCCCGGTGAGCCCGCCCAGCGCCAACAGGTGGTCGACCTGCAGCCGGGGCCGGTGGGCGGGGAAGGTCGGCCCGCGGACCAGCTCCTCCGCGCGCGGGTTCGGAACCGGCAACCTCGCCCGGCCCGGCGGGAGCCCGAGCACGTGCCGGCGCCGGACGGGGCGCCGGCAGAAGAGCCCGATCCCGTAGCGCGGGCCCGAGCGGTCGTCGTCCGGGCCGCGGAGCGCCGGGGGTTCGAGCGGCCGCCAGGACGCGGACGGGTCGGGCGTCCCGGCGACCGTCGCCGCGTCCCGCCAGGCGAGCGCCCCGAACGCTTCGGCCACCACTGCGGGCCGATCGACGTGGTGCGACCGGGGCTGCCCGGTGTCCAGCTCCTGGACGGACAGCACGTCCGCGTCGAGACCCGCGACGGCCGCGGCGAGCGATGGGGCGCCGACCGACCGGCCGAGGCGGTCTCGCCCGGCGGCGATGTTCACGGTCCCGACGCGCACGCCGTGAGCAGATCGCGGCCCGGCGAGCCGGCGGCCGTGTGCGTCCCGTGACGGAGGCATCGAGCGAATTGCCGCTTCCGTCGGTAGCGTCCGCCTCCGCGGCTCGTGATCGGACAGTGCCGCACCGCCCGGCCCCGAGAGGTGAGTGTGGACCTCGACCAGTGGTTCCTGACGACGCGGGAACGGGACAACGCTGCCTGCAGGCTGCCGGCCTGGTGCGCCGGTAACGACGTACGGCCGCTCGTCGACGGTGCGACGTACTTCGCGCGGCTCGCGGAGGAGGTCCCGGAGCTGGGGCGCGGGGACCAGCTCTTCTTCACGGACTGGCGCGGCGACGCCGACGAGCTGCTGACCCCCGACGGCCCCACGGTGGCCCAGCTGTTCGGCGATGCGGCGCGCCGCGGGGTCGTCGTCAAGGGACTCATGTGGCGCTCGCACTCCGACGAGCTGTCCTACAGCGAGGAGGAGAACCGCCGGCTCGGCGACGAGGTCCGCGAGGCCGGCGGCGAGGTGCTGCTGGACCAGCGCGTGCGCCGGGCGGGCTCGCACCACCAGAAGCTGGTCGTGCTGCGCCGGCCCGGCGACCCCGACCGCGACGTGGTGTTCGTCGGTGGCATCGACCTGTGCCACTCACGCCGGGACGACGCGAGGCACCTCGGGGACCCGCAGCCCGTGCCGATGGCGAAGGTGTACGGCGAGCACCCGCCGTGGCACGACGCCCAGCTCGAGGTGCGGGGTCCCGCCGTCGGGATGTTCGACGCGGTGTTCCGGGAGCGGTGGAACGACCCGCGCCCGCTCGACCTGCACTCGCCGATCGCCCGGATCCGCGACGCGCTCGACCGGGCGGACACGGTGGCTGAACCGCTCCCGGAGCAGGGGCCGGACCCGGAGCCCGCGGGCGAGATGTCCGTGCAGGCGCTGCGCACGTACCCGTCGACCCGGCCCGGCTACCCGTTCGCGCCGAAGGGGGAGCGGTCCGTGGCCCGCGGGTACGCGAAGGCCCTGCGGCGGGCCCGGCGGCTGGTCTACCTGCAGGACCAGTACATGTGGTCCCCGCACATCGCCCGCCTGCTCGCCGCCGCGTTGGAGCGGAGCCGGGACCTGCACGTCGTGGTGGTCGTCCCGCGGCATCCGGACGTCGACGGCCGGCTGGCGCTGCCGCCGAACCAGGTCGGCCGGCTCGAGGCGCTCGAGGTCTGCCGCCGGGCGGCGGCGGACCGGGTACACGTCTTCGACCTGGAGAGCCACTGCGGCACGCCCGTCTACGTGCACGCGAAGGTCGCCGTGATGGACGACGTGTGGGCGGCCGTCGGCAGCGCCAACCTCAACCGCCGCTCGTGGAGCCACGACAGCGAGCTGACCGCCGCGGTGCTGGACGAGCGGCCCGACGGGCGCGAGCCGGCCGATCCCGGCGGCCTCGGCGACGGGGCCCGCCGGTTCGCCCGGGACCTGCGCCTCGAGCTGATGCGCCACCACCTCGACCGCGGCCCCGGCGACGACGCCGACCTGGTGAGCCCGGAGGGCGCCGTCGCGGTCATGGAGTCCGCGGCCCGCGCGCTCGACGCCTGGCACGACGGCGGCCGGGCCGGGCCGCGGCCCCCGGGGCAGCTGCGCCCGCACCGGCCGGAGCACCTGCCGCTGCACACGAAGCTGTGGGCCGCACCCGTCTACCGCCTCGTCTACGACCCGGACGGGCGGCCGTGGCGGGACCGGCGCCGCAACCGCTGGTGAGGCGGGGGCGGTCGGGCCCGGAGGGTTGACCGGCACCGAAAACGGTGATCCCCCGGCACACGGCCGGTCCGGCCCGTCGAGAGGAACACCAGCCATGAGCACGCACGCGGAGAACGAGGAGCCGGGCGGCCTGTCCCCGGACCGTCCGGTCGTCGACGGGACGGAGACTTCGTCGAAGGAGCTCCGGGCCGAGGTGGAGCGCGAGGTCGAGGCCATGCAGGACGACCGGGTGCAGGAGATCGAGCAGGTCCGCGAGGAGCTCGGCGAGACCCTGGACGAGCTCACCTCGCGGCTCGACGTCCCGGCCCGGCTCCGCACCGCCGCACGGAAGGCCGGGGGCGCGGGCGCCGTGCGCGCCGCGGTCGCGGCGGCCGTCGTCGCGATCGTCGTGGCGGTGGTGGTCCGGCGGCGCCGCGCGGCGGAGCCCCGGTAGCGCGTCAGCGCGCCCGCCGGTCGTCGGAGCCGCGGACGGCCGGGAGACCGGCACGCCGCACGACGCGGGCGAACGGCACGGCCACGAGCCCCATCAGGACGCCTCCCACCAGCGCGGATCCGGGCAGCCCGAAGAACGCGAGGTGCGCGAGGACGGACGAGCCGTACACCCACAGGTACAGCGCGGCCGCCGGACCGGACGGGGGCGCACCGCCCGGGCGCCGCCCGAGCAGCCGGTCCAGCGCGGTGATCATCAGGACGGACACCACCAGCCAGCCGGCGTAGTTGCTCAGCGGGATGCCCGGGACGAGGGGCAGCGAGGGCGACGGGTGCGTCCACCGCCAGTGCCCGGCGTCGACCATCTGCGGGTCGAGGAAGACGTCCCAGGCCGCGAGCGCGATCCCGCCGACCGCGGCGATCGATGCCGGTGACGCCACCAGCGTCCGGCCCACGACGAGCGCCGGCCAGGCCATCATGATCCACGCCAGCGGCACGATCACCGGGACGTCGAACAGCTCCGCGCCGAGGGTGCCGGTGTAGGCGTAGGCGCCGAACGGGAGGCCGGTGGCCACGCCCACGGCCTCCGCCGCGAGGCCGCCGCCCCCGGCCACGACGAGCAGGACCACGGTGCCGCGGGCCCCGTGCAGGCGGGTGGCGTCGATGAGCGACGCCGCCGCGAAGATCACCACGGACACCACGGTCGGCACGACGAGCAGCGCCCCCGGGGTCAGCGGGTACAGGATCTGGGTCAGCACCGCCGCGCCGACCAGCGTCCACGCCGTCCGGTCGAGCCGGCCGCGGCGCAGGGCGGGGGAGCGACGGAGCATGGCGGAACCCTTCGGCGCGGCGTACCCGGTGACCCGGCACACCGCAAGGTCCCCGTCCGGGGCGCGCCGAAACCCCCTCGTTTCCCCGTGTGGCCCGGGTTCGGCGCGATCGTCGTCGCCGCGCCGCCGGAGCCGTTCCCGTCTAGTATCTGCCGCGATGATCGAGTCGTGGACGGCCCGGATCGTGCGCCGCGCGGTGCGGGCCGGGGCCGGCCTCGCCGTGGCCGGGACCCTCCACGAGCTGCTCAACCTCCGCCGCCTCCGGGTCCCGCCGGCCGCTCCGCCGCCCGTCCGGGAGCGCGTGTCCGTGCTCGTCCCCGCCCGCGACGAGGCGCACCGGATCGCGCCGACCGTCCGCTCGCTCCTCGCCCAGACGGGCGTGCCGAACCTGGAGGTGCTCGTCCTCGACGACGGCTCCACGGACGGCACGGCCGCGCTGGTCGAGCACGTCGCCGGGGCCGATCCCCGCCTGCGGGTCCTGCGGGGCGCACCACCGCCCGTGGGCGTCCTGGGCAAACCGCACGCGTGCGCGCAGCTCGCCGCCGCCGCGACCGGCCGGATACTGGTGTTCGTCGACGCGGACGTCGTGCTCGCGCCGCGGGCCGTCGCCGCCGCGGTGGCCGTCCTGCGCGACGGTGGGTTCGCGCTGCTCTGCCCGTGGCCCCGCCAGCTCGCCGACGGCCCGGCCACCCGCCTGGTGCAGCCGCTCCTGGCCTGGTCGTGGCTGGTGAGCCTGCCGCTGGGGGTGGCCGAGCGGTCCCGGCGGCCCTCGCTGGTCGCGGCCAACGGCCAGTTCCTCCTGGTCGACTCCGGCGCGCTCGCCGCCGCCGGCGGGTTCGGGGCCGTGGCCGGGGAGGTCCTGGACGACCTCGCGCTCGCCCGGGCCGTCCGCCGGGCGGGCGGGCGGACCGGCGTCGCGGACGGCTCCCGCATCGCCACCTGCCGGATGTACGACGGCTGGGCTGAACTCGCCGCCGGGTACCGGAAGTCCCTGTGGAGGGCGTTCGGCGGCCCCGGCGCGTCGGCCGCCGTGGCGGCGCTGCTGGCGCTGGTCTACGTCGTCCCGGCGCTGGCCGCGCTGCGCGGGTCCCGGGCCGGGCTGCTCGGGTACGGCGCCGGCGTCGTCGGCCGGGTGCTCGCGGCGCGCCGCACCGGGGGACGGGTGTGGCCGGACGCGGCCGCGCACCCGGTCTCGGTCCTGACGCTGCTGGGCCTGCTCGCATCGTCCTGGGCCGGGCGGCGCGCGGGCACGCTGACTTGGAAGGGGCGCGCCCTGTGAGGACGGTGGACCGGTGAGGACGGTGGACCGGTGAGCCGGGTGATCGTGATCGGCGCCGGGGTCGGCGGCCTCGCCGCGGCGGCCCGGCTGGCGGCGCAGGGCCACGCCGTCGCGGTGCACGAACGTGCCGCGACGCACGGCGGCAAGCTCGGCACCTACGAGCGGGACGGCTTCGCCTTCGACACCGGCCCGTCCCTGCTCACCCTCCCGCGGGTGCTCGACGAGCTCTTCGCGGACACCGGCGGACCGGCCGGGCTGGAGGTCGTGCCCGTCGACCCGGTCTGCGTGTACCGGTTCGCCGACGGGACGCGGCTGGACATGCCGCACGACCCCGCGGAGGTCCCGGCCGCCCTCGACGCGGCGCTGGGGCCCGGTTCCGGGGCGGCGTGGGAGGCGCTGTACCGGCGCTCCGGCCGGCTCTGGGACCTCGTCGGCGACGCCGTGCTGCGCCGGCCGTTCGACGGGCCGCGGGACCTGCTCCGGCTGTCCCGACGGCTCCGTGACCTGCGGGTGGTCGCCCCGTGGCGCTCGCTCGCCGGGCTGGGCCGGGCCGCCCTGCCGGACCCGCGGCTGCGCACCTGGTTCAACCGGTACGCGACCTACTCGGGCTCCGATCCGCGGCGCACCCCGTCCGTCCTGTCCGTGACGCCGTACGTGGAGCAGCGGTTCGGCGCCTGGTACGTCCGGGGCGGGCTCCGCACGGTGGGCGACGCGCTGCTCGCCCGCTGCCGGGACCTCGGCGTCGAGGTGCACCTCGGCTCCGAGGTCGCCGAGGTCCGCACCGAGCGCGGGCGCGCGACAGGGGTGCGGCTCGCCGACGGCACCGCGCTGGGCGCGGACCTCGTGGTCTGCAACGCGGACGCCTCGGTCCTCTACGGCCGCCTGCTGACCGGGCCGGAGGCCGCACGGCCGCGGCGGGCCCTGCGCCGGGCGTCGCGCTCGCTCGCGGGGTTCGTGCTCCTGCTCGCCCTCGACGGCCGCGTCCCCGGGCCCGCGCACCGCGTCTGGTTCCCGGCGGACCACGACGCCGAGTTCGACGCGACCCTGGGCCGGCGGCCCGCGCCCGTCGCCGACCCGACGATCTACGTGCACGCCCCGGACGACCCCGCGCTCCGCCCCGACGACGCGTCGGAGGGCTGGTTCGTGCTGGTCAACGCCCCGCCGCACGATCCCGGCAGGGGCGTGGACTGGGACGCGCCCGGGCTCCGCGAGCGGTACGCGGACCACGTCCTCGCGACGCTGGCCGTGCGGGGAGAGGACGTCCGGGACCGGCTGCGGTGGCGGGAGATCCGCACCCCCGCCGACCTCGAGCGGGACACCGGCGCGCCGGGCGGCGCGATCTACGGGACGGCCTCGCACGGCGCGCGGGCGGCGATGCTCCGCCCCGCCAACCGCTCGCCGGTCGACGGCCTCTACCTGGTCGGCGGCTCAGCGCATCCCGGGGGCGGGCTCCCGCTGGTGCTGCTCTCGGCGGGGATCGTGGCCGGCCTCATCGGCCCGGCCCGTCACCACCCGGACCACCGTGACCCGGACCACCGTGACCCGGACCACCGCGACCACTACCGAAGTGGGGCGGCACGGTCCGTGCCACCGCCACGACCAGCTGCGTGAGCCCCACCGCGGCCAGCGCGGCCCACAGGAGCGCGCACACCGCTGCCCAGCCCCAGCCGGTCCACGGCGCCCCCGCGGGGAACGTGCCCGCGCCGAGCGCCGCGACCGCCACGACGATCACCCGCGTCGGCCGCTCGGCCACCGTGACCGCGCCGACACCGGGCATGCCGACGGACTGGGCCCGGGCCCGCACGTACTCGTGCAGCATCACCAGGGCGGCGATCCCGGCGCACAGCGGCAGCGGGGCCCCGAGCGCGCCGAGGACCCCGACGAGCAGCAGGTCCCCGACCCGGTCCGCGGCCGCGTCGACCACCGCGCCGAGCGGGCGCGCGGTACCGGTGCGCAGCGCGACCGCGCCGTCGAGCCCGTCGAGGATCCCGGCCAGCACCACGAGCGCGGCCGCGAGCAGCGGACACCTGCCCCCGGCCGCCGCGACGGGCCACGCCCCCGCGGCGACGAGGACCCCGGCCAACGACAGGACGTCCGGCGGCACCCGGGAGACCGGCCCGGTGGACGCGAGCCCCTGGACGAGACGGATCCAGCCGCGCGCGGGGCCGCCCGGGGTCAGGTCCCCGTGCAGCTCGGCCCAGCCCCGCAGCCCGTCGCCCCGGCCCGTCCCCGGCACGGCTCAGCGCCGGGCGAGCAGGAGCGCCACGTTGACCGCGGACCACAGTGCCGCGACCCCGACGGCCTTCTTCCTGGCCGCCGACGGCAGCGACGAGAGCCCGAAGACGACGGCGTCGCCGGCGTCCGAGGCGGCCCGCACCGGGAGTGCCAGCCGCTGCGCCGGGCCCCGGGGTGTGAGCGCGAGGGCCAGCCCGGACGTGGTGTCGCGGTCCCCGACGGTCCGCACGAGCACGGCGACGCCCGTGGACGAGCCGAGTGCCGTGGGATCGGACAACACCCGTGGGCGGACGAGCGTCGTGATCGCGTAGGCGGCCGTGGCGACGCCGACGCCGCGGGTGGCGCGGTCGAGCACGACGTCCCTCGTCGATCTGGGGTCCGGTCGGCGGGCGGTGGTCTGCAGCAGTCCCACCTGGGCATCCTCTCGTGGCGGCCGACGGCCTACGCCCCGGCTCTCTCCGGGACCTGGTTCCCATTGGCCGCTCCTTCGACACCCGGGGGTGTAGAGCGCCCCGTCAGTGGGTCTCCTCCCGACGGCGCGGGCGGTGCGGCCCGCCGCGAGTCCAGGAGGTCCTCATGCGTACTCCCGACCGGGTCCAGCTCGCCGTCGAGACGCCGTCGGCGGGGTTCCGCCTGATCAGGGTGGCCGGCGCGCTCGGGGTCGAGGCGGCCGCGCGGCTGGTCCGGCTGGCGGACATGCAGCTGCAGGTGCTGGGGGTCGTCGGCGTCGCGCGGCACACCGTCTGCCACCTGCTGGTCGACCTGGCCGGGGTCGGGCACTTCGGGCCCGGGGCCGTCGAGACGCTCCGGCACGTCCGGCACACCGCGGCCCGGGCCGGGATCGGCGTCCACCTCACTGGCTGCGCGGGCCGGCTGACGCTGCTGCCCGTCCGGGTCCGGCAGGTGCTCACCGAGTTCAGCACCTTCCCGTCGGTCGAGGAGGCCGTCGCCGAGCTGGGGTCGGACGACGCCGCCGCCGACTGGGGAGCCCGTGTGGAAAAGGTTCGGCCGGATCGGGTGTGAACCGGCCCCCGCGCGGCTATCCCTCGGCGACCGAGCACCACCGCACGACGAGAGGAACCCCGTGTCGGGTCGAAACACCATCATCCGGAGCCTGAACGACCTGGGCCTCGCCGCCTGGTTCGGCGGTTCCCTGGCCGGGGCGGTCGGGATCAACGGCGCCGCGGCGGAGCTGCCCGAACGCACCCGCCGGCTGCACGTCGCCAACTCCGGGTGGGCGCGCTGGACGCCCGTCAACTTCGCCGCCATCGGCGCCCACCTGGCGGGGTCGGCCGGCCTGCTGCTGGCGAACAAGGGCCGGGTGGCGACACAGCGCGGGGTGGGCGTGACGAGCGTCCTCAAGACGGGACTGACCGCCGCCGCCCTCGGCGCCACCGCCTACACCGGCGTGCTGGGCAAGAAGCTCGACGGGGCCGGGGACGTGCCCGTCGAGGGCGCGACCGAGCCCGCCGTGGACACGACGCCGGAGGTCGCGGCGACCCAGCGGCAGCTCAAGGCGGCGCAGTGGGTGATCCCGGCCCTGACCGCGGCGCTGGTCGTCGTCAACGCCGTGCACGGCGAGCAGCAGCGGCCGAGCCAGGCGCTGCCGGGCATCCTCGCCAAGCCGGGCCGGCTGATCGGGGCCCTCACCTAGCCCGCCGGCCGGGACGTGACCGAACAGGACGGAGACGGCCCGGCTCGGTCGCCCCGCGGGGTGCTGCGTGACCTGGGGCCCTCCTTCCCGGTCAGCGACGTGGCGCTCTGGGCCGCCGGGGCGTCGTTCTTCGCGCTGCTCGGCGTCGTCCCGATCACGTTGATCGGGCTGCGGGTCGCCGCGGCGCTGATCGGTCCCGACGCCGTCGCCGCGGGGATGGCGACGGCGATCGGCGGGCTACCGGGCGGGCACGGCACGCCCTCGGCCCTCCGCACCCTGACGGCGACGGCGCTGAACCTGTCCTGGCTGCAGACCGTCGTGGCGCTGTTCCCCGCCAGCCTCTACGGGGAGGGGCTGCGGCGGGCGTTCCTGCAGCTCTCGCCGCGCCGCTCCGAGCGGCTGACCGGCTGGCGCGGGCGGGTCGGGGTGCTTCCCGTCGTCGCCCTCGCCCCGCTCCTCGTGCTCGCCGTGCTGGCGTCCGCGCCCGTCGCCGCTCCCCTCTACGCCGCGGGCGGGAGGAGCCTGCTGCTCGGCGTCCTGATCGCGTTCCACGTCGTGTGGATCGGGGTGTCGGTGGCGCTCGTGCTCGTGTACCGGCTCGTCGCGGCGGGCCGGGTCGGCCTGCGGGCGCTGCTGTGGGGCGGCTTCGGGACCGGGTCCTTCCTCGCCGGGTTCCTGCAGGGCTTCCTGCTGTTCCTCGCGATCCCGGTCGAGTGGTCACTGCCGTTCGGCGGGCTGCCCGTCTTCGGCGCGGTGGCCGCGCTCGCCCTGTGGCTCTACCTCGTGCACGTGCTGGTGCTCGTCGGCTACCGGCTCACCCTCGTGCTCGACGGGCGATCCGCAGGCCGGGACCGTCCGGCCGCGGCGTGACCGGCAGCCCGGCGAACAGCCCGCGCTGCGGCACGCCCAGGACCTCCTCGGGTCGGGCGCCCGCCTCGGCCAGGACGTCGTTGGCGGCGAGCACCCCGGACATCGACGCCCGCTCCATCAGCCCGGCCAGGTAGGGCAGCTCCACGAAGTCTCCGGCGATCCGCACGCCGCGCGCGTCCGTCCGCACCCCGGGCCGGCCGCCCGCTCCGCCGGGCGGGAAGGCCGGTGCCGTCGCCTCCTGGCGTTCCTGCAGGTGGACGACGCCGGCGTCGGCGGTCTCCGGCCAGAGCGCGGCGAGCTCGGCGCGCATCCGGGCGGTGGCCGACGCCGCGTCCGGCGCCCCGCACGAGTACGAGTGCAGCTCGACGACCGACCCGCCGGTCCGGGCCGCCCACTCGGCCGACGGGCGCTCCAGCCGGGAGTAGACCGTGATCGAGTCCAGCGTCTCCTCCCCGCTCACCGCGCTGAACCTCGCGCGCTCCGGCGCGACGTCGCGGTCCAGCCAGAGCCGGGTGACGGCGAACGGGGGCGCCACCCGCAGCGCTGCGCACTGCGCGGCCAGCCGGGGCGCCGTCGCCGCCGTCCGGGGGGACGCGGCCAGCAGCGCCGACAGCGCGCCCGGATCGAGGGCGAGGACCACGTTGCGAGTGGTCACGGTCTCGCCGCCGAGTGCGAGCCGCCAGCCGTGGCCGTCCGGTTCGAGGCGCTCCACCCGGACGCCCGTCCGGACCTCGGCGCCGTGCTTCTCGAGC
The DNA here is from genome assembly GCF_025465255.1 of Pseudonocardia sp. Classification (GTDB taxonomy): domain Bacteria; phylum Actinomycetota; class Actinomycetes; order Mycobacteriales; family Pseudonocardiaceae; genus Pseudonocardia. Next base: position 7,270 of record NZ_JAODNI010000141.1, on the reverse strand, counting down.
ACCCGGGTGAAGGGGTCCCAGAGGCAGGTCAGGTGGTCCGTGACCGGCGCGTCGAACCCGATGCCCTCCGGGTTGCCGAGGAAGTAGTAGTGGAACATCGCGACCAGCTCGGCTGCCGAGAGCTCGGCCTGGTTGCAGAAGAACGATCGCGCGAAGGCCTCGAACAGCATCTGCCGGGCCCGCTCGGACATACCCATCCGCGCGAGGAACTCCGCCGCGGTGACGTCGTCGAACTGGGCGGTGGTCGTGGCGCGGTCGTAGCTGAGCAGGCCGAGCCCGGCTGCCGAGTCCGCGCCCGAGAGGTCCCGCAGCCCGAGGCTGGGGGAGCGGGCCAGCAGGGCCAGCAGGTTGAGCGGGGGCGCCGCCGGCAGCCCGGTCAGGTCCTCGGCGGGCCACCGCCGGGAGACGACCGGGTAGCCGCCCACCGGGGCCAGGAAGCCCAGCTCGGGGTCGATCCGGCGGAGCACGGACCGCCACGTGTAGTAGTGCCGGAAGAACGCGTGGAACCCGTGCTCGACGACCTGTTCGGTGCCGTCGGGCAGGGTGTGCGGCCACGCCCCGAGGCGCCCGCCCAGCGTCGGCGCGGCCTCCAGCAGCGTGACCCGGACGCCGCGCTCGGCGAGCACGACGGCGGCGCTGACGCCCGCGACCCCCGCCCCGACGACGACGGCCTCGGTGCCCGCCGGCACGTCGCGGGGGAGCGCGGGATCCGCCGTCACCAGGCGTCTCGGCCGCATCCGGAGGGGAGCGGCCCGGCTGCGCAGTTCGTCGACCACCGGACGAGCCTAAGCACGCCCGGCATGATCCGCCCCTCGACGACTGTCCTCCTCCCGCCGGAGTCCTACGGATCCACCGCGAGGTCCGCCCGCCGGCGCCGGTCGAGCCGGTTCATGATCGGCCCGGCCGCGACGCCGTGCGCGACGACGGACACGATCACCACCAGCCCCGCGGCCGCCCACACCTCGTCGGCGCCGGGGAACGCGGCCTGGCTCGTGGCGTACGCGAGGTAGTAGAACGACCCGATCCCGCGGATGCCGAACGCGGAGATCGCCGCCCGTTCCCCGCGGGAACCCCGGCCGCCGAGGAGCGCGAGCCACGCGCACAGCGGCCGCACGACCAGGACGACGGCGATCGCGACGGCCACGGCCTGCCAGGTCAGCGCGTCCAGCAGCCCGCGCGCCACCGTCCCGCCGAAGAGCACGAGCAGCAGCACGGTGAGCAGCCGCTCGATCTGCTCGACGAAGTCGTGCAGGACCTGGTGGTACTCGTGGCCCCGCTCGGTGGCCCGGAGGCTGCGCGCGCAGAGGAAGACCGCCAGGAAGCCGTAGCCGCCGGCCACCTCGGTCAGCCCGTAGGCGAGGAACGTGGCCGCGAGCGCCACGAACCCCTCGGCCTGCGAGGCGAGGTGCCACTTCTCGGACCGGCTGCGGAAGAACAGCGCCCCGAGCGCGCGGCCGACCACGATCCCGCCGACGACCCCGACGGCGAGCTTGACCAGCACGTCCTGCAGGGCCCAGTCCCCGATCCAGCCGGCGAGGCCCGTGCCGGCCGCGGCCATGGCGATCGCGGCGTAGACGAACGGGAAGGCCAGGGCGTCGTTCAAGCCGGCCTCCGACGTCAGCGCGAAGCGGACCTCGTCCTCGCCCTCGGCGTGCCCGCCCGGATCGCCGACCTGGACGTCGGAGGCGAGCACCGGGTCCGTCGGGGCGAGGGACGAGCCGAGCAGCAGGGCCGCCGCCGGCACGAGGCCGGCCCACCACCAGCCGAGCAGCGCCGTCGCCGCGATGGTGAGCGGCATGGCGATCGCGAGCAGACGCCACGTCGAGGACCAGGAGCGCCGGCCGAGCGGCCGGTCGAGCTTCAGCCCGGCGCCCATCAGCGCGACGATCACGCCGATCTCGGTGAGGTGCTCCGCCGCGGCCGGATGGGCCAGCGGATCCGGGTCCGGCAGGTCCGGGAACACCGCGAAGACGGCGACGCCCAGGGCGAGGAACACGATCGGCATCGAGAGCGGCCGGTTCGCCAGCAGCCGCGGCAGCAGGGCCGCCATCAGTGCGCCGAGGCCGACGAGGGCGAAGGTCAGGTCGAGGACGTCCACTGATTCCGTTCGAAAGTGGGGTTCGGGGGTTCCTGTCCGGATCCGGTCGGACGTTCCCCGCCGCCGTCCCGCTCAATCCTCGATCGGGGTGTCGGCACACCCCCGCAGCGGGTACCGCCGGAAATGACCGCTTACGGCTGGCATGCCTCGCACGAGCAGATACCCCCGACCGCGCTGCTCGAGGCGGCCCGGCGGGCGGAGCAGGCCGGGTTCGAGGCCGCGATGTCGTCGGACCACTTCTCGCCGTGGAGCGCGCGGCAGGGGCAGTCCGCGTTCGCGTGGTCGTGGCTGGGCGCCGCCCTGCAGGCGACCTCGCTGCCGTTCGGTGTGGTCACCGCGCCCGGCCAGCGCTACCACCCGGCGATCCTCGCCCAGGCGATCGGCACGCTCGGCGCGATGTACCCGGGCCGGTTCTGGGCGGCCCTCGGGACGGGCGAGGCGAGCAACGAGCACATCACCGGGGACCGGTGGCCGCGCAAGGCCGTCCGGAACGCCCGGCTGCGCGAGTGCGTCGACGTGATCCGGGCCCTCCTGCGCGGCGAGGAGGTCAGCCACGACGGGCTCGTCCGGGTCGACCGGGCCCGGGTGTGGACCCGGCCGGAGGAGCCGCCGCCGCTGGTCGGGGCGGCAGTCAGCGTGCCGACCGCGCGCCGGTGTGCCGAGTGGGCGGACGGGCTGATCACCGTCAACGCCCCGCCCGCGCACCTGCGCGCGATGATCGACGCCTACCGCGACGCGGGCGGGCGCGGGCGGCTGCACCTGCAGGTGCACGTCAGCTGGGCGCGCGAGGAGGAGGCGGCCGAGACGATCGCGCTCGAGCAGTGGCGCAGCAACGTCTTCCCGCCCCCGGCCTGCTGGGACATCGACACCGCCGAGACCTTCGACGCGGTGTCGGAATACGTCCCGATCGAGCAGGTCCGCGGGTCCGTGCAGATCTCGAGCGACCTCGGCCGGCACACCGCGTGGCTCGCGCAGTTCGCCGGGCTGGGCTTCGACGAGATCGCGCTGCACCACGTGGGCCAGGAACAGGACGCGTTCATCGATGCCTTCGGTTCGAAGGTCCTGCCCCAGCTGAAGGCGGCGGCGTGAGGCCGACCCGGACCTCGGACCTGTGGTGGAAGAACGCCGTCGTCGTCCACCGCCTGGACGTCGAGACCTTCGCCGACGGGAACGGCGACGGCTGCGGGGACTTCCGCGGGGTCGACGCGGTGCCGTTCCTGCTCGAGACCGCGGGCCAGGACGACGCGGGCGCACTCCCGGACCCGCCCGACTACCTCGCCGGCCTGGCCGCGTTCCTGCGCCGGCGCAACGGCGAGGCGGTGCTGCTGGGGGAGGTCGACCTCCCGTACCGGACACGATGCCGTTCTTCGGCGCCCGGGACGGCGCGGGCTCCACCGACGAGCTGACCATGTGCTTCGACTTCGTGGGCATGCAGGAGACGTACCTGTCGCTGGCCCGGGCGGACGCGGAGCCGCTCGCGAACGCGCTGCGTTACCGGCCGGACCCGCCCGAGGACGGGCACCGGGCGACGTTCGTGCGCAACCACGACGAGCTCACGCTGGACAAGCTCACCGACGGCCAGCGCGCGGAGGTGTTCGCCGCGTTCGGCCCGGACGAGGACATGCAGCTCTACGGCCGCGGCCTGCGCCTGCGCCGGCGCCTGCCCTCGATGCTCGACGGGGACGAGCGCCGGATCCGCATGGTCTACAGCCTGCTCTTCGCCCTGCCGGGCACGCCGGTGCTGTTCTACGGCGAGGAGATCGGGATGGTCGAGGACCTGAGCCTGCCCGGCCGCTTCGCCGTGCGCTCCGACATGGACTGGGCGGCGGCGCGGGAGCAGACCCGCGAGCCGGGTGCGCTGCTGTCCTGGGTGCGGCTGCTCGTCGACAGCTACCGCGCCTGCCCCGAGCTCGCCTGGGGGAGCTACACCGTGCCGGATCCCGGGCCCGGTGCGCGCCCCGTGCTCGCCCACCGCTGCGACGCCGACGGGTCCACAGTGGTCGCCCTGCACAACCTGGCCGACGCCGAGGTCCGGGCTGCGCCGGTGCTGGCCGGCCCGCCCGGCGCCGAGCTCGTCGACGTGCTCGATCCCGCGGCGAAACCGGTGCGGCTCGACGAGGAGGGGCGGGCCGCGCTCGTCCTGGCGCCCTACGGGTGTCGCTGGCTACGGACGGCCTGAGAGTCCAGTCTGTACCCGAACGTGCGGATCGGACGGCGTGCGGTCGCGCGTGGACCGGGGTAGACCGGGCGGGGGACGACCGAGCCGGGTCGACCGAGCCGGGGAGGTGCGACATGGGGGAGCCGCTGCCCGAGCCCGTCCGCCCGATGCTGGCCGTCGCCGGCCCGCCGCCGGTGGGCGAGGGCTGGGCGTTCGAGTTCAAGTGGGACGGGGTACGCGCCGTGGTCGCCGTCTCCGGCGACGCGGTGCGGTTCACCAGCCGCAACGGCAACGACGTCACCGCGGGCTATCCGGAGCTCGTCGCGAGCCTGCGCAGCGACCGGCCGTTGCTGCTCGACGGGGAGATCGTCGCTGCGGACGCGGCGGGGCGTCCGGACTTCGGGCTGTTGCAGCAGCGCATGCACGTCCGCGCGCCGTCCGAGCGGCTGATCGCGGACGTCCCGGTCTCGCTGTACCTGTTCGACCTCCTGGCCGAGGGCGAGCGCTCGCTGCTGCACGAGCCGTACGACGCGCGTCGGGCCCGGCTCGCGGAGCTGGGGTTGGAGGACACGCCGCTGGTGTCCGTGCCGCCCGCGTCCACCGACCTGACCGGCACGCAGCTGCTGGAGATCGCCCGGGGCCACGGCCTGGAGGGGATCGTGGCGAAGCGCCGCAACGCCCCCTACGAGCCGGGGCGGCGCTCCCCGGTGTGGACCAAGACGGCGCTGCTGACCACCCAGGAGGTCGTCCTGGGCGGGTGGAGCCCCGGGGAGGGCCGGCGGACGTCGACGCTCGGGTCGCTGCTGATCGGGGCCCGGGACGACGAGGGCCTCCTGCGGTTCCTCGGCCACGTCGGCACCGGCTTCACCGAGGAGATGCTGCACGCGCTGCTGGAACGGCTGGAGCCGTTGCGCCGCAAGGACAGCCCGTTCGACGAGACCGTGCCGCGTGAACACGCCCGGCGCGCGCGGTGGGTCGAGCCGCGGCTGGTCGGCGAGGTCGAGTACCGGACGCTGACCCACGACGGCCGGCTGCGGCACGCCGTGTGGCGCGGGTTGCGCCCGGACAGGGACCCCGAGGAGATCCGGATCGCCTTCCCGCCGGGTGCCGCCCCGCCGCCCGTCACCCGGACCCGCGCCGGAGCCGCCGCGGAGGCCCGAGCCCGCACCCCGCCCTCCGCGGAGCCCGAGCGCTCCGGGCGGGCCGACCGCGCCGCCACCGACGACGAGCTGGCCGCCCTCGACGCCCTCGACGGCAAGGGCAGCTGGCGGATCGCCGGCCGGGACGTCGCGCTGACGAACCTGGACAAGGTCCTCTTCCCCGGCCGGGACGGCGAACCGCCGGTGACCAAGCGCGAGCTGATCCGCTATCAGGCGGTCGTCGCCCCGTACGCGCTGCCCTACCTCGCGGACCGGCCGGTGAACCTGCACCGCTTCCCGGACGGCGTCGATCGCCCGGGGTTCTGGCAGAAGGAGGTCCCGGACCACGCCCCGGAGTGGCTGCGGCGCTGGCGCAACCCGGACGCGAGGCCGGGGGAGTCGCAGGTCTACGCCGTCGTCGACAGCACGGCGGCGCTCGTGTGGACGGCGAACCACGGCGCCGTCGAGCTGCACCCGTGGACCTCGGCGCTGCCGGACGTGCGGCAGCCCACCTGGGCGTTGATCGACATCGATCCCGGGCCGCGGAACCGGTTCGACGACGTGCTGGTCCTCGCCCGGCTCTTCCGCACGGCGTTGGAGCACCTGGACGTCGACGCCGCGCCGAAGGTGACCGGGCAGCGGGGGATCCAGATCTGGGTGCCGGTGGAGCCCGGGTACACCTTCGCGGACACCCGCGGCTGGGTGGAGAAGCTGTCCCGCGCCGTCGGCCGGATCGTGCCGGAGCTGGTGTCGTGGGAGTGGTACACGGACCGCCGGCAGGGCCTGGCGCGGCTGGACTACACGCAGAACGCGATCAACAAGACCCTCGTCGCGCCGTTCAGCCCGCGACCGCGGCCCGGAGCGCCGGTGTCGATGCCGATCACCTGGGCCGAGCTGGACGACCCGGACCTGCGCCCGGACCGGTGGACCCTGCGGACGGCGCCCGCGCGGCTCCGCGACGCGGGCGACCCGCTCGCGCCGCTGCGAGGCAGGCCGCAGCGGCTACCGCCCCTCTGACACGCCCACCCGCCGGGCCAGGAAGGCCGAGACCTCGGCGGCGACCAGCCGGGGGTGCGTCGACAGGACCATGTGCCCGCCGGCCGCCACGGTGACCGCCGAACCGTCGCGAGGCAGGCGCGCCAGGGCGGCCACCCAGTCCGCCGGGGCGATGCGGTCGTGGAGCCCGCGCAGCACCAGCACGGGGCAGCGGACCGAGCCGAGCGAGTCCTCGATGCGGCACCGGCGGAAGGCGTCGAGCGTGCGCGCCATCGCCACCGGCCCGGTGTTCCGGTAGTCGTGCACGAGCCGCGGGATCTGCCCCGGCCGCTCGTGGGCGGCGGTCCGCACCCACCGGGTGGCGAGACCGGGCCAGGTCCACCCGCGCGGATCCGTGGTCGGGCCGACGAGCACGAGGCCGGCGACCCGTTCCGGCTCCCGAGCCGCGACCTCCGCGACGAGCTGGCAGCTCGCCGAATGTCCGACCAGGACCACCGGATCGCCGGGACCCCGTCCCCGCAGTGCGTCGAGCAGGCGGTCCACCTGGGCGGCCAACCCGATCGCCAGGCCGCGCGGCGCGGGCAACCCGAAGCCGGGCAGCTCGACGACCGTCGTCGGCCCGGCGGTGGGGAGTGCGCGGAACAGCCGCTGCGGGATCTCGGCGGACAGACCGAGCCCCGGCACGGCGACGACCGGCCGGGCCCCGGTCACCACGGTGGTCGGTGACGGGGCCCGGCCGGGGCCGTCATCCAGGCGAGTTCTCCCTGACCGTGCCGGCGGAGTCGGTGGCCTGGTTCTTGACCTGTTCGGCGGCGGAGCGGCTTTCCGCGGCGACGGTCTGTCCGGCGTCGGTGGTGGTGGACCTGACTTGGTCGACGG
>NZ_JAODNI010000126.1 GCF_025465255.1 Pseudonocardia sp. | reverse complement strand
ATGACCTGGTGCTCCATTTTGGAGAAGGCCGCCAGCGAGCGAGTGGGCTCGATCCCCTACGAAATTTGGGACCTGCACGCCGAGTCCAAGCCGGGCCCCACCGACAGCGCCGGAGGGCCGCTGCTAGTACTACAACGGCAGTCGGCGTGTCGTGAGAGGCTGAAGCGCGTCGGGCGGTGACGATCACAGTGTGGTTGATCTTGCTGGGTGGGTGTCGGCGTTGGACGCGGTGGTGGGGTTGATCGGGCGCTGGTTCACGCGTTCGGAGCCGCGAGCCCGTGCCGGCACCTATGTGCGCGGCCTACTCGCGGGCCTGGAGCGCAAGAACGGGTGGACCTTGGCCGAGCATGCCGGGGCGTTGTCGCCGGATGGGATGCAGCGGCTGCTGCGGACCGCGGACTGGGACGTCGAGGGTGTGCGCGACGACGTTCGTGGCTACGTCCTCGATGAGCTGGGCGACACCTCGAGCGGGGTGTTCGTTGTCGACGAGACGGGGTTCGTCAAGAAGGGCATCCGTTCGGCCGGGGTGGCGCGCTAGTACACCGGCACCACCGGGAAGATCGACAACTGTCAGGTCGGGGTGTTCCTGGCCTACGCCTCTGCCAAGGGGCGGGCGTTGATCGACCGGGAGCTGTATCTGCCGACGTCGTGGACCGAGGACCCGGATCGCTGCGCGGCCGCCGGGATCCCCGCCGAGGTCGGGTTCGCGACCAAGCCGCAGCTCGGGATCGCCATGCTCACCCGGCCTGGCGGGCCGGACTGCTGGGCGGCGAGTCGTGGGTGACCGCCGACGAGCTCTACGGGCAGAACCCGACCTTCCGGGCCTGGCTGGTCGACCACGAGATCCCGTTCGTGCTGGCCACCCGCCCGCGGCGAGCCCGGCGCCGAGGTGGTCGACCCGCTGCTCTCCGCCGCGGTGATGTCCGCGGCGAACTGGTCGGAGACCTGGCAGAAGCTGCACCAGCACGGCGTCGACGCTGACCGGGCCACCCGCCGGCTCCGCGTGCTCGGGGTCCGGGTCGAGCCGCTCACCGCCGCCGACGCGGTCACCGCCGCCCGGCTCCGGGACCGCGGCCGCCCCGCGGGTCTGTCCCTCGGCGACCGGTGCTGCCTGGCCCTCGCCGAACGCGTGGGGTGTGCCGCGGTCACCGCCGACGCCGCCTGGGCCCAGCTGCCCCTCGACGATTTCGCCCTGACCGTCCGGCTCATCCGCTGACCAGCCTCGTCATCCAACTGTCCCGACCGAACGAGGAGACACGATGGCCCAGGATCCAGCAGGCCCCTACCGGTCGCAGTCCCCGGCGTCGTCTTCCCTCGGACAGCGGAGGCGACCGAGTCCAATGCAGAGCGTGGAAGCTCATCCTGGTTGGGCTACCCCGGAACAAGCAGGCCGCCGCCACGCCTTGACCGCCGTGGATACCCGGCGAAAGTCCAGGCTAGGCCCACCAATTAACCCACAATTGACGGTCGTCGCTTTGGACGAAGACGTACGGCCGACCCCGTAATCGATAGCCCCGATCGCACCGCCGCCAATTTTGTGTCCCCAGGGAGACCCAGGGGATCCTCGGGATCGACCCGGGGCTGGGGGCGGAGTTCTCGCGGGGGGAGTGCGGCGGCGCACCTCGTGTGCGGCGGCGGTGAATCGGCCAGGAAGGGACCTCGTTGGGTACGCGCAGCCGCCCGCACCCTACTCGACGGTTGACCGGCTAGACAGACCGGTCTAGAGTCGGCAGTGTAGTGAACAGACAGGCCTACTCAACCGCTGGAGCCTGACATGTCGGAACAACGGCTCGACCTCGACAGCCATCCGCAGACGGCGCTGGTCACGGGCGCAACATCGGGCATCGGACGCGCGGTGGCGCTGAAGCTTGCCGATGACAGGTTCGCGGTGCTCGTGCACGGGCGGGACGCTGCGCGCGGCGAGCAGACGGTCAAGGAGATCGTGTCCGCGGGTGGCCAGGCACGGTTCGTCGCGGCCGATCTGGGCAGCGCGGTGGACGTGCAGCGCCTGGTCGACGAGGCCGGGGACGCCGATGTACTGGTCAACAACGGCGGGTTCTCGTGGTTCGGGCCGACGCCCGAGCTCGACGTCGACACGTTCGACGCGCTTTTTGCCAGCAACGTCCGCTCCGCGTACTTCCTGGTGGCGGGGATCGCGCCGAAGATGGCCGCCCGCGGTGGTGGAAGCATCATCAATCTGTCCAGCATGGCGGGGCAGATCGGCCTCGCCGGCGGTGCCGCTTACGGGGCGACGAAGGCGTGCTTGGCGTCGCTGACCCGATCCTGGGCGGCGGAGTTCAGTCCGAGCGGTGTGCGGGTCAACGCGATCGCTCCCGGGCCGGTGTACACCGGCGGCTCCGATCCTGCGCTCATCGAGTCGCTGGGGACGACCACGCTGCTCGACAGGGCCGCGGGCCCGGAGGAGATCGCCGAGGTCATCGCCTTCCTCGCCTCGCCGAAGGCGAGCTACGTGACCGGCGCGGTCGTCGCCGCCGATGGCGGCCGGACCGCGGTCTGACGGCGCGACCTGGCGCGGTCGCAGCAACTCCCGAGGAATCCGGTGACGGCAACGCACGGTGGACACCGACGGAGCTCGGCAGCGGCCCACTGACGGCTTCCGCGCCGCGTCGCGTTCTACCTGAGAGCTTGGAAACTGTCGGCGATCGTTCCCTGAGCGGAGGCCGCCATGTCCGCGCCCGAACAGAACAAACGGCTTGTCCTTGAAGCGTTCGACACGTTGTTCAACCGACGCGACTATGCGCGCGCCGAAACCTACTGGTCGCCGCACTACATCCAACACAGCGCGCATATCCCGCCAGGTCGGGATGGCCTGTTCAACCTGGTCAAGGGCCTGCCCGACACGTTGCGCCACGAAACTGAGCTGATCATGGCCGAGGGAGACATGGTCATGCTGCGGGGCCGTTTCTCTGGGCACGGCCAGCCAGCACCGTGGATCGTGGTGGACACCCTCCGGGTGCGCGACGGCGTGCTCGTCGAGCACTGGGACGTCATCGAAGACGAGGTCTCACGCGAGGCGTCCGTTAGCGGGCTACCCATGTTCGGCGACGGGTTCCCCGAAGACCGCTGATCACACCGCGCAGGGTCCAGGTTGATTCATCCACGTCAGCGCCGCCTGTCCTCGCCGAAGCCGTCACCGCCATATCACGGCCCACCGTGGCACCCCGACGGATAGACAGATCGGTCTGCTAAGGTGGGGTTATGTCCGGAAAACCCCAGGGCCGGGCTTCGGCCCGCGAAAGGCTGTTGGCGGCCGCGAGCGAGCTGTTCTACGCCGAGGGCGTCAACACGGTCGGGATCGATCGCGTGATCGAGCACGCCGGGGTGGCCAAGGCCAGCCTGTACAACGCTTTCGGCAGCAAGGACGAGCTGGTCCGCGCCTACCTCAGGGCCCGGCACGCGACGACGCGCGAGCGCATGACGCGCGAGCTCGAGGCGCGGTACGCGACGCCCGCTGAGCGGCTCGTCGGCGTCTTCGAAGTACAAGGGCTCTCTTTCACCGATCCCGCGTTCCGCGGGTGTGCGTTCGTCAGCGCCAAGGCCGAGGCGCAGCCCGGCAGCGCCGCGGACGAGGCCGCCGACGAGTACCGGTCCTGGGTGCACTCGCTGTTCTTCGACCTCGCCCAGGACGCCGGGGCACACGACCCCAAGCTGCTCGCGCAACAATTGGTGCTGCTCTACGACGGCGCGGGGATCGGCGCCTGGATGGACAGCGACCCCAGCGCTGAGGCGGCGGCGCGCAACGTCGCCCAGACCCTCGTCAGCGCCGCGATCGCCCGGCGGCCCTCGCAGTAGACCAAGGGCTCACCGCGCTCGGGGAGCTACACGTCCCGCCGGCTCCGCGTGCTCGGGGTCCGGGTCGAGCCGCTCACCGCCGCCGACGCGGTCGCCGCCGCCCGGCTCCGGGACCGCGGCCGCCCCGCGGGCCTGTCCCTCGGGGACCGGTGCTGCCTGGCCCTCGCCGAGCGCCTGGGCTGTGCCGCAGTCACCGCCGACACCACCTGGGCCCAGCTACCCGTCGACGATCTCGCCCTGACCGTCCGACTCATCCGCTGACCAGCACCCGTCATCCAGCTGTCTGCAGCGAACAAGGGCACGCGATGGCCCAGGCTCCCGCGCCGGCCCCCGGTCGCGGTCCACGGCCTCGACGACGAACTCAGCCCGGCGACCTGGCGAACTGGAGCCCGACCTCACGCCGGGCCCCAGCCGTGCCCGGCCGACCCCACGGTCGGCCTGCGACCGGGGAGCGGACGAACAACAACCGCACGACGCGCTGCTGACAGCCACACCGCGCGAGACCC
>NZ_JAODNI010000117.1 GCF_025465255.1 Pseudonocardia sp. | reverse complement strand
GGATCCGGACGGACACCTGACGCGGGGTGGCCACGACCGGCAGCATCGGCACGTCCGCGGCCGCGTAGTCGTCCCGGTACTTCATCGCGAGCGCCCAGAAGTGCGGCGGCGTCCAGAAGAAGATGATCCCGAACATGACCAGCGCGGGCCACTCGACGGTGCCGGTCACCGCGGACCAGCCGATGACCACCGGCATGCAGCCCGCAGCGCCGCCCCAGACGATGTTCTGCGAGGTCCGGCGCTTGAGGATCAGCGTGTAGACGAGCACGTAGAACGCGATCGCGCCGACCGCCATCGCGGCCGAGAGCAGGTTCGTGGTGAGCGCCAGCCACACGGCGCTCAGCGCGCCGAGGGCGAGCCCGAAGATCAGCGCGTTGCGCGGGCTGACCTGGCCCTTCGCCGTCGGACGGCGGGAGGTGCGCTTCATCTTGGCGTCGATGTCCGCGTCGACCACGCAGTTCAGCGCGTGGGCGCTGGCGGCGGCGACGGCGCCGCCGACGAGCGTCGCGAGGATCAGCCAGACCGAGGGGATCGCCCGCTGGGCGAGCACCATGGCCGGCACGGTGACGACGAGCAGCTGCTCGATGATCCGGGCCTTCGTCAGGCCCAGATAGGCACGGAACACGTCCTTCGCGCGCTCCAGGCGGGACCACGGACGTGGTCGCCGGTCCGGCGTCGGCGTTGCCGCCGGCCGTCGGGCCTCCCGGGCGGATCCCCGGTCGGACACGGGCGCGCTCACCAGTTGCTACCTCGCTCGGTACCTCGACGATCGTGGTGGGGTGTCGTTCCGCCGCAGCGAGCGGGCCCCGGCCCGGCGCGTTCGCACACCACGGGCCCCACTTTCTACAACGCGTCGATGCTAGCCCGTGGTATGCCCGGCGGGCAGACGGGGTAGACCCCCGAGACCCGTCCGGTGCGACAGGGCGGGAGTTGACCACTGGGGACCGGCCCGGACCAGCCCGGACCACTAGAGTCGGGGGTCGAGTCGGACGCGCATCGTGGCGAGGGCCGGTTCACGCGCGGGCACCACCGCCCGCGGGCACCCCCCGGACCACGACCGCGTCTGTGTTGTTTCAGCAGCCGCCCGTTCACACGAGGACAGGAGCACACCCGTGTCCGTTACGTCGGAACCCGACGTCTCCGCACTGACCCGAGCCCAGGTACCCGCGGACTGGACCGACCTCGACCGCCGCGCGGTCGACACGATCCGCGTGCTGGCCGCCGACGCCGTGCAGAAGGTCGGCAGCGGTCACCCCGGCACGGCGATGAGCCTCGCCCCGCTCGCGTACACACTGTTCCAGCGCGTCATGCGGCACGACCCGCAGAACCCCGGCTGGATCGGCCGGGACCGCTTCGTGCTCTCCGCCGGGCACTCCAGTCTGACGCTCTACATCCAGTTGTTCCTGTCCGGGTACGACATGGAGCTGGAGGACCTGAAGAAGCTGCGGACGTGGGGGTCCAAGACGCCGGGCCACCCGGAGCTCGGGCTGACCCCGGACGGCGTGGAGATGACCACCGGCCCGCTGGGCCAGGGCCTGGCCTCCGCGGTCGGCATGTCGATGGCGTCACGCCGCGAGCGCGGCCTGTTCGACCCCGACCCGCCCCTGGGCGAGAGCCCGTTCGACCACTTCATCTACGTGATCGCCTCGGACGGGGACATCCAGGAGGGCGTCACCAGCGAGGCGTCGTCGCTCGCGGGCCGCCAGGACCTCGGCAACCTCATCGTCTTCTACGACGACAACGAGATCTCGATCGAGGACGACACGAGGATCGCGCTGTCCGAGGACACCGCGAAGCGGTACGAGGCCTACGGCTGGCACGTCCAGGTCGTCGAGGGCGGGGAGAACGTCACCGGCATCCTCGAGGCGATCGAGAACGCGAAGGCCGAGACGACGCGCGCGTCGTTCATCCAGCTGCGCACGATCATCGGCTACCCGGCGCCCACCAAGATGAACACCGGCAAGGCGCACGGCGCCGCGCTGGGTGCCGACGAGGTGGCCGAGGTCAAGAAGATCCTCGGTTTCGACCCGGAGAAGTCGTTCGAGGTCGACCCGGAGGTCCTGGAGTACACCCGGAGCGTCGCCGAGCGCCGCCAGGAGGAGAAGCGGCGGTGGGAGGAGGCCTACGAGGAGTGGACGAGGCGGGAGCCGGAGCGCAAGCAGCTCTTCGACCGGCTCCTCGCGAACGCCCTCCCCGAGGGCTGGGCGGACGCCCTGCCGACGTGGGAAGTCGACCCCAAGGGCCTCGCGACGCGCAAGGCGTCCGGTGAGGTGCTGAAGGCCCTGGCTCCGGTGCTTCCGGAGCTGTGGGGCGGTTCGGCCGACCTCGCGGAGAGCAACAACACGACGATGGAGGGCGCGGACTCGTTCGGCCCGAGGTCGGCGGCCACCAAGATGTGGAAGGCCAACCCGTACGGCCGCACGCTGCACTTCGGCGTCCGCGAGCACGCGATGGGCGCGATCCTCAACGGGATCGCGCTGCACGGGCCGACCCGGCCCTACGGCGGCACGTTCCTGCAGTTCAGCGACTACATGCGCGGAGCGGTCCGGCTCGGCTCGCTGATGAAGACCGCCGCCATCTTCATCTGGACGCACGACTCCATCGGCCTCGGCGAGGACGGCCCGACCCACCAGCCGATCGAGCACCTCACCGCGCTGCGGGCCATCCCGAACCTCTCGGTGCTGCGCCCGGCGGACGCGAACGAGACCGCCGCCGGCTGGAAGGCCACGCTCGAGTGGCAGGACGGCCCCGTCGGCATGTGCCTGAGCCGGCAGAACCTGCCGGTGCTCGAGGGCACCTCCGCCGAGGGCGTCAAGAAGGGCGGCTACATCCTGGCCGAGGCGTCCTCCGGCGAGCCGCAGGTGATCCTGATCGGCACCGGCTCGGAGGTGCAGCTCGCCGTCGCGGCCCGCAAGACCCTCGAGGCGGAGGGCGTTCCGACCCGTGTGGTCTCCATGCCGTGCGTCGAGTGGTTCGACGCCCAGGACGCCTCCTACCGGGACTCGGTGCTGCCCCCGTCGGTGAAGGCGCGGGTCGCGGTCGAGGCGGGCATCGCGATGTCGTGGTACCGCTTCGTCGGCGACGCCGGGCGGATCGTGAGCATCGAGCACTACGGCGCGAGCGCGGACGCGGCGACCCTGTTCGAGAAGTTCGGCTTCACGCCGGAGGCTGTCGTCGACGCGGCGCGCGCCAGCCTCGGCAAGTCCTGATCGCGTGCGAGACGAAGGAGATCTGGCAATGAGCACCAACGAAAGGCTCGCCGCCCTTTCCGCGGCGGGCGTGTCCATCTGGCTCGACGACCTGTCCCGGGAGCGGCTCAACTCCGGCAACCTGCTGGAGCTGATCAACGACTGGTACGTCGTCGGCGTCACCACCAACCCCACGATCTTCGCGAGCGCGCTGTCCAAGGGCGAGGCCTACGACCCGCAGGTCCGCGAGCTCGCGAGCCGGGGCGCGGACGTCGCGGCGGCGATCCGTGAGATCACCGTGGCGGACGTCCAGCAGGCGTGCGACCTGTTCAGCGGCACCTGGGAGTCCACCGGCGGCACGGACGGCCGGGTCTCCCTCGAGGTCGACCCGACGCTGGCCCGCGACACCGAGGCCACCGTCGCGCAGGCGCTGGACCTGTGGAAGGCCGTGGACCGGCCCAACCTGCTGGTCAAGATCCCGGCCACGCAGGAGGGGCTGCCGGCCATCACCCGTGCGCTCGCGGAGGGCGTCAGCGTCAACGTCACGCTGATCTTCTCGGTCGAGCGGTACGAGCACGTGATGGGCGCCTACCTCGACGGCCTCGAGCAGGCGGCCGCCAACGGGCAGGCGCTCGCGTCCATCCAGTCGGTCGCGTCGTTCTTCGTGTCCCGCGTGGACACCGAGATCGACAAGCGGCTCGAGGCGATCGGCAGCGACGAGGCGATGGCCCTGCGCGGCAAGGCGGGTCTCGCGAACTCGCGGCTCGCCTACGCGGCGTTCGAGAAGGTCTTCGCCTCGGACCGCTGGAAGGCCCTCGAGGCGAAGGGCGCCAACCCGCAGCGGCCGCTGTGGGCGTCCACCGGGGTGAAGAACCCGGACTACCCGGACACGATGTATGTCACCGAGCTGGTGGTGGCGAACACGGTGAACACCATGCCGGAGGCGACGCTGAAGGCGTTCGCGGACCACGGCGAGGTCCACGGCGACCGGGTCACCGGGCGCGCGGAGGAGGCCCAGAAGGTCTTCGACGATCTCGAGGCCGTCGGCATCGACCTCACGGACGTGTTCCTCACCCTGGAGAACGAGGGCGTGGACAAGTTCGAGAAGTCCTGGGGCGAGCTGCAGGAGACCGTGCAGGCCCAGCTCGACGCGGCCAAGTAGGAGCAGGAGGCAGGGACCGTTGACGTCGGGACCCACCGTGGGCGCGCCGGCCGTCACGCTCGCCGGTGAGCTGGCCGCGGACGCCCGGCGCATCGCTGGCGAGCTCGCCGGCGACGTCGTGGCGTCCCGCATCGCGGACGCGGACCCCAGCGCCTGGGGTCCCGCGGGCGGTGCCGCCGACGGCCTCGGCTGGTCGGCGCTCCCCCGCACGTCCCGCCCGCTCGTCGGGCAGGTCGAGGCGTTGCGGGAACGGTTCCGGGTCTCCGGTGCGCCGCGTGTCCTCCTCGTGGGGGACGCGCGGCTCACCCTCGGCGCACAGGCGCTGGCGGGCTCGGCCGGGACCGGACCCGGGCTGCCGCTGACCGTCGTGGACTCGGCGGATCCCGGCCAGGTGTCGGACGCGCTGGCCGGGGACCTCGGGGCGAGCGTGCTCGTCGTCGCGGACCGGTCCGGCGCGGACCCGCGGATCGACGCCGTGCACCGGGTCCTGGCCGACGCCATGGCCCTCGAGCTGCTCGGCGAGGGCGCCGCCGCCGGCGTCGCGGCCCGCACGGTCGTGATCACCGAGGCCGGCTCCCCGCTCGACGAGCGGGCGCGGCGGGAGGGCTCCGTCGTCGTCACCGCCGAGCGGGACGTGCCCGGCCCCTTCTCCGTGCTCGGCTCGCCGGGCCTGGTGCCCGCGGGCCTCGCGGGAGCGGACGTCGGGGCCGTCCTGGCCGACGCCGCGGTGGCGGGCGCGCTGCTGCTCCCGGACGCCCCGGACAACCCCGCGCTCGAGCTCGCCGGGGCGCTCGTCGCCCACGGGGACGTGCCGCTGGTGCTGGACGCGGCCTCCGGGCCGCCCGGCCTGGCCGCGTGGCTCGCCCAGCTGCTCACCGCCGCCGGGCGGCTCCCGCTGCTCGCGGACGAGCTGGACCCGGTCGACGACCTCGGCGCGGCACCTCCCGGCGCGGCCCGGATCGCGCTCGGCCCCTCCACGGAACAGGTCGACATCCGGACCACCGGGCCCGTCGGCGGGCAGGTGCTGCTCTGGCAGTACGCCGTCGCCGCCGCGGCCCGGCTGCTCGGGGGGCGTCCGTTCGCCGCCGAGGCACCCCTGATCGGGAGGAATCCTCTGCCCGCCGAGCCCCCTCGGGCGACGGACGGGCTCGTCGAGATCCGCGCCGGGGCGTGGCTGCCCGCGGGTACCGACACCGTCGGCGCGGCCCTGCAGGCGCTCGTCGACGCGACGCCGGCGGGCGGGCACGTCGCGCTCTCCGCCTGGCTGGACCCGGCCACGGACGCGTCGCTCGCCGTGCTGCGGGGCGAGCTGGCCCGCCGCGCCGGGACGCCGGCCGTCTTCGGCTGGGCGCCCCGGGACGGGACCGGCGGCGAGCGGGCGGACCGGGTCCTGTGCCAGCTGACCGCCGACGCGCCGGATGATCTCGTGCCGGACCCCGGACCCGACCTGACTAGGCTTCAGCTCACCGAGGCCGGCACCGTCGCGGCCGACGTCGCGGCGCGGGGTGTCCCCGTGCTGCGGCTGCACCTCGTGGACAGGGTGGCCGGGCTGGTCACGCTGGCCCGCGCCGTACAGGAACTGCGCGCCCGGCCGGACGGCCGGGCGGGCCGAGAGGACGGATGACCCCACGATGACCTCCGGCACCAAGATCTCCTCGGGGAGCGCGGGATACGTCAACCCGCTGCGGGACCCCCGGGACAAGCGTCTCCCGCGGATCGCGGGCCCGTGCGGTCTGGTGATATTCGGCGTCACCGGAGACCTGTCGCGGAAGAAGCTGATGCCCGCGATCTACGACCTCGCCAACCGCGGGCTGCTGCCGCCGGGCTTCGCGCTCACCGGGTTCGCCCGGCGGGACTGGTCGACCGACGACTTCGGCCAGATCGTCTACGAGGCCGTCCGCCAGCACGCCCGCACGCCCTTCCGGCAGGAGGTCTGGGACCGTCTCGCCGAGGGCTTCCGGTTCGTCGAGGGCAGCTTCGACGACGACGACGCGTTCGACCGGCTCGAGTCGACCGTGCGTGACCTGGACCGGGTCCGCGGCACCGGCGGGAACCACGCGTTCTACCTGTCGATCCCGCCGTCGGCGTTCCCCGTCGTCTGCAAGCAGCTGGCCCGCTCAGGCCTGTCCGCGCAGGACGGCGAGCAGTGGCGCCGGGTGGTGATCGAGAAGCCCTTCGGCCACGACCTCCAGTCGGCCCGGGAGCTCAACGCGATCGTCGACGACGTCTTCCCCGAGGACTCGGTCTTCCGGATCGACCACTACCTCGGCAAGGAGACCGTCCAGAACGTGCTGGCGATGCGCTTCGCCAACCAGCTCTTCGAGCCGATCTGGAACTCCCACTACGTGGACCACGTGCAGATCACGATGGCCGAGGACATCGGTCTCGGCGGGCGCGCCGGCTACTACGACGGCATCGGCGCGGCCCGCGACGTCATCCAGAACCACCTGCTGCAGCTCCTCGCGTTCACCGCGATGGAGGAGCCCACCTCGTTCTCCTCCGACGAGCTGCGCAGCGAGAAGATCAAGGTCCTCAACGCCACCAAGCTCGTCGGCCCGATCGACGAGACCACCGCCCGCGGCCAGTACACCGGCGGCTGGCAGGGCGGCCAGCTCGTCCGCGGGCTCAAGGAGGAGGAGGGCTTCGACCCGAACTCCAGGACCGAGACCTTCGCCGCGATCACCTGCGAGGTCGAGACGCGCCGCTGGGCCGGGGTGCCGTTCTACCTGCGCACCGGCAAGCGGCTGGGGCGCCGCGTCACCGAGATCGCGGTGATCTTCAAGCGGGCCCCGCACCTGCCGTTCGACCAGACCATGACCGAGGAGCTGGGACAGAACGCCTTCGTCGTGCGCGTGCAGCCCGACGAGGGCGTCACGATGCGCTTCGGGTCCAAGGTGCCGGGCAGCCAGATGGAGGTCCGGGACGTCACGATGGACTTCGGCTACGGCACCGCGTTCACCGAGGCCTCCCCCGAGGCCTACGAACGGCTCATCCTCGACGTCCTGCTCGGCGAGCCGTCCCTGTTCCCGGTGAACGAGGAGGTCGAGCGCTCGTGGGAGATCCTGGACCCGGTGATCGAGCACTGGCAGGCCGCGGAGGAGGGCCCCGCGCCCTACCCCGCCGGCAGCTGGGGCCCGGAGTCCGCCGAGAAGATGCTCGCCCGGACCGGCCGCACGTGGCGCCGGCCCTGATGACCCCGCCCCCGAAGTCCCCGGCCCCGAAGTCCCCGGCCCCGAAGATCCCGTCCCTGCAGACCGACCGGAGCGTTCGATGATCGTCGACCTGCCGTCGAGCAACTCCTCGACGGTGAACAAGAAGCTGGTCGAGCTGCGCGAGAGCAACGGCGTGCTGGCCCTGGGCCGGGTGCTGACCCTCGTCGTCGTCACCGACGACGGCCTCTCCATCGAGGGTGCGATCGAGGCCGCGAACTCCGCGAGCCGCGAGCACCCGTGCCGGGTGATCGTGCTGGCCCGCGGCGCCCGCAAGGCGGCGCCGCGGATGGACGCGCAGATCCGCGTCGGCGGTGACGCCGGGGCCAGCGAGGTCATCGTCCTGCGCGGGTACGGCGCCCTCGCGGACCCGGAGCCCGGGGCCGGGATGGTCATGCCGCTGCTGCTGCCGGACGCCCCCGTCGTCGCGTGGTGGCCGAACGAGGCACCCGCGGTCCCGTCCGAGGACGCCATCGGCAAGCTCGCCCAGCGCCGGATCACCGACGCCCTGTCGTCGAAGAACCCGCTCAAGGCGTTCGAGCAGCGCCGCGCCCACCACGTCGCCGGGGACACGGACCTCACGTGGACCCGGCTCACCCAGTGGCGCGCGCTGCTGGCCGCGGCCCTGGACTTCCCCCCGCACGAGGACGTCACCGCGGCGCTCGTCGCCGGCGAGGTCGTCTCGCCCTCGACGGACCTGCTGGCCGGCTGGCTCGCCACCCGGCTCAACGTGAAGATCAAGCGCTCGCCGTCCACCAGCACGCACGGCATGTCCCTGGTCCGGCTCACCCGCTCCTCCGGGCCGGTGGAGCTGACCCGCCCGGACGGCAAGATCGCGACCCTCTCGCAGCCCGGACAGCCGGACCGGATGATCGCGCTGGCCCGCCGCTCGGTGCCGGACTGCCTGTCCGAGGAGCTGCGCCGGCTCGACCCGGACGAGATCTACGGGGCCGCGCTCACCGGCGTCGGCGAGATCTCGCGGGGCCGGACGCCGGTCAAGGTCTGAAGCCGGAGGACGACACGATGACAGCAGGAGATCAGATGACGCAGCCGGACATCGCGATCCACGCGGACAAGGACGTGCTCGCGGCCGCGGCGGCCGCCCGCCTCGTCACGCGCCTGGTGGACCTGCAGTCCTCCGGGAACGTGCCGAAGCTGGTGCTGACCGGCGGCGGGGTCGGCATCGCCATGCTCGAGCAGCTGCGCCGCTCCCCCGCGCGGGACGCCGTGGACTGGGCGCGTATCGAGTTCTACTGGGGCGACGAGCGGTTCCTCCCGCCCGGGGACCCGGAGCGCAACGAGACCCAGGCCCGCGAGGCGCTGCTGGACCACGTCCGCGTCGACCCGTCGCTGGTGTACCCGATGGGGGCGGACGTCGGCACGGGACCGTCCGGCGCGGACGAGGCGGCCGCGGAGTACGCGGACCTGCTCAAGCGCAAGGCCCGGCCCGAGGACCACGCCCCCGTCCCGATGTTCGACATCGCGCTGGTCGGGATGGGCGGCGAGGGACACACGCTGTCGATCTTCCCCGAGTCGCCCGCGGTGTACGAGACCGAGCGGACGGTCGTCGCCGTCCACAACTGCCCGAAGCCGCCGCCCACCCGGGTCTCGCTGACGCTGCCGGCGCTGCGGAACTCCGCGGAGGTCTGGATCGTCACGGCCGGCGAGGAGAAGGCCGCGGCGGTGGCCATGGCCCTCGGCGGGGCCGGGGAGGTCGCGATCCCGGTGGCCGGCGCCCGGGGCCGCCGCCGTACCCGCTGGCTCTTGGACAGGTCCGCCGCGTCCAAGCTCCCCCGCGATCTCGTCCCCTCCATCGGCTGACCGGCGCGGGCGCCCCCATGCACCTGATCGTCGACGGCGCGAACGTCATGGGGTCGCGCCCGGACGGCTGGTGGCGGGACCGCGCCGGCGCCGCCTCGCGGCTGGCGGAGCAGCTGGCCGGGGCGCTGCGCCGGGGCGCGCTCGACGAGCTGTTCGCCGAGCACCCCGGCGCGCACCGGGTCGTGCTCGTCCTGGAGGGCAGGGCGCGGCGGGCGACACCGCCCGCCGACCCGCCTGACGGGTTCGAGATCCTGCTCGCGCCCGCCGACGCGGACTCCGCGATCGTCGAACTGGCCCACGACCTGGTCTCCCGGGGCGAGGACGTCCTCGTCGTCACGGCGGACCGGGAGCTGACCCGCCGGCTGCACGCCGTCGGGGCACAGACCATCCGTCCCGGGCGGCTGCTGAAACTCGTCTAACGCCGCTTGCGGGCCGCCGCGGCCGCGCTCGCCCTGACCGCGCTCGCGACCACCGACCGGCGCGGCAGTGGGCTCGAGTAGACGACGCTCGTCGTCACCCCGCCCAGCCCCGAGATCCGGCCGGTGACCTCCTCCAGGTGCCGCATCGACCGCGCCCGGACCGTCAGCACGAAGCAGTCCTCGCCCGTCACGTGGTGGGCCTCGGTGATCTCCGGCGTCGTCCCGAGGAGGTCCCGGAACGGGCCGTAGTTGCCGCTCGGGTACCGCAGCCGGACCATCGCCATGATCGCGAGCCCGAGCTTCTCCGCGTCGATCTCGCAGGAGTAGCCGGTGATCACCCCGGTGTCCTCCAGCCGGCGCACCCGTTCGGTCACCGCGCTCGGCGAGAGCCCGACCGCCCGGCCGAGGTCCGCGTAGCTCGCCCGGCCGTCCCGCTGCAGGACTTCCAGCAGGCGCCAATCCGTATCGTCCAGGGTTTCCACGGCCATATCGGCACGCTACCGGGGATCCACGGGTACTGGATCGCGATCGATGAGTCACAGGCCGCCGTGCGGTCTCACCGGTACAGCGACGACCCGAGGAGCCACCGTGAAGCAGATCAGCCCCTGTCTCTGGTTCGACGGCCAGGCCGAGCAGGCCGCCGAGCTCTACACCTCCGTCTTCCCCGACTCGAGGATCCTCGACGTCCAGCGGTACGGCCCGAACACGCCCGGTGTGGAGGGCGAGGTCATGCTCGTCCGCTTCGAACTGCTGGGCCGGGAGTACGGGGCGCTCAACGGTGGGCCGCAGTTCCCGCACAGCGAAGCCGTCTCGTTCGTCGTCCCCTGCGAGACGACGGAGGAGATCGACACCTACTGGGACGCGCTGATCGACGGCGGCGATCCCGGCCCGTGCGGGTGGCTGAAGGACAGGTTCGGCGTCTCCTGGCAGATCGTGTCGCTCGAGGCCGAGGCGTGGATGACCGACCCGGACCAGGAGAAGGCCCGGCGCGTCGTCCAGGTGATGCTCGCCGGCTTCGGAAAGCCGGACGTCGAGGCCCAGCGGAAGGCGTACGAGGGCGGCTGACCCCGCACCGCGGGGAGCCGGGCGCGCCGCGGCTCCACGACGCCCGGCGCCTAGGGTGAACCGCATGCGAATCGGTACGCCGCTGAGCCCGTCCGCGACCCGCGTCATGCTGCTCGGTTCCGGGGAGCTCGGCAAAGAGGTCGTGATCGCCCTGCAGCGCCTCGGCGTCGAGGTGATCGCCGTCGACCGCTATCCGGACGCCCCCGGGCACCAGGTCGCGCACCGCTCGCACGTGATCGACATGACGGATGCGGCCGCGCTCACCGCGCTGATCGAGCAGGAGCGCCCGCACTACGTCATCCCCGAGATCGAGGCGATCGCCACGGACGCCCTCGCCGCGATCGAGGAGAACGGGGTCGCCACCGTCATCCCGACAGCCCGCGCGACCCGGCTGACGATGGACCGCGAGGGCATCCGGCGGCTGGCGGCCGAGGAACTCGGCCTGCCGACCTCGCCCTACGCCTTCGCCGACTCCCTCGACGAGGTGCGCGCGGCCGTCGACGGCGGCATCGGGTACCCGTGCGTGATCAAGCCCGTGATGTCGTCGTCGGGCAAGGGGCAGAGCGTCCTGCGCTCGGCCGACGACGTCGGCCCCGCCTGGGAGTACGCGAAGGCCGGCGGCCGGGTCGCGACGACCCGGGTGATCGTCGAGGGGTTCGTGGACTTCGACTACGAGATCACCCAGCTCACGGTGCGGGGCGTGGACGGGACGTGGTTCTGCGCGCCGATCGGGCACATCCAGGAGGACGGGGACTACGTCGAGTCCTGGCAGCCTCAGCCCATGTCGGACGCCGCGATCGACGGCGCCAGGGACGTCGCGGGCCGGATCACCCAGGCCCTCGGCGGGCGGGGGATCTTCGGGGTCGAGCTGTTCGTGAAGGGCGACGATGTGCTGTTCTCCGAGGTCTCGCCGCGTCCGCACGACACCGGGCTGGTCACCCTGGCCACGCAGCGGCTCTCCGAGTTCGAGCTGCACGCCCGCGCGGTGCTGGGCCTCCCCGTCGACGTGACGCTGCGCTCGCCCGGCGCCTCCGCGGTGATCTACGGCGGCACGGACGCGAAGGCGATCAGCTTCGAGGGTCTCGAGCTCGCCCTCGCCGTACCGGGCACGGACCTGCGGCTCTTCGGCAAGCCCGAGAGCTTCAGGAGGCGGCGGATGGGCGTGGTGGTCGCGGTCGCGGACGATGTCGAGACCGCCCGAACGCGGGCGAAGGGAGCCGCAGAACTCGTGCGTCCCGTCGCCGAATGAGGACAAACGCCGGGGAGTCCACGGCTGATCGTCCGATCTACCGTGGAACCCTACCTCCGGGCGGGCCGGGGCCCGCCTGACGTCCGGATCACGAAGTCACGGGCCTGGCCACGCCGCCCGCCTCCCCCGCGGACGCCGTGGCCTTCTTCCTCGCCCGCCTCACGTTCTTCACCGACGTCGCCGACGTGCACGCCGCGCTGGGCGGCGCCGGGGTTCGTCCTCGTCGACACCCGGAGCCGGCAGGCGTGGGACCAGGGCCACGTGCCCGGAGCCCGGCACGTGCCGACGCGGAGCTGCCCGGGCCGCTCGACCCGGCGGTCCCCTCGTCACCTACTGCTGGGGCCCGGGCTGTGGCGGCGCCACGCGGGGTGCGCTCGCGCTCGCCCGCGCGGGCTTCCGGGTGAAGGAGATGCCCGGCGGGATCGAGTACCGGATCCGCGAGGGCTTCGCGGTGGAGACCGCGGCGGGGCGGATCGAGCAGGAGCCGGACCCGCTCACCACTCCTTGGGAGTGCTGAGCGGCTCAGGGCGTCCCGGCGAGGGGTTCGGGCGCGTGCCGGTGCCGGTGGGGCGGTGCGAGATGGATCTGCGCCGCGTAGACGATCCACCCGACGACCGACAGCCCGAGCCAGGTGATCATGCGGTAGAGCAGCACGGTCGCCGCCGCGGGCGCGGCCGGCGCTCCCGCCGCCAGCAGGACGCCGAGCAGCCCGGTCTCGGCGAGGCCCGCGCCGCCCGGCAGGATTTGCAGCGCGATGCTGACCTGCACCGCGAGGAAGCCCAGGGCGAGCGCGGTCCAGTGCGCCGGCAGCCCGACGGCCGTCGAGCAGGCCACGAGGGCCAGGAAGTCCGCCGCCCAGCTCAGCAGCGAGAGCACCACCAGCCCGGTCCACTGGCCGGGCGCGGGGTGCAGCAGGCCGATCCGCGCGGCGAGGCGGGCCGCCGTCCCGTCCGGGTCCGACGCCCACGCGCTGCGGCAGCCCCGGCACAGCCACGGCAGGCGCCTGCCGATGTGGACCAGGACGACCAGGAACCGCCGGAGGACCGCGGGGTGTGTGACCACGGCCCAGGCGCCCGCGGCGCCCACGGCGACGGCCGCGGCGGCGGCGACCGCCAGCCACAACGGCAGCCAGCCGGCCGCGCCCAGCGCGAGCACGCCGAGGCCCAGCAGGAGGACCGAGGCGAGCGCGCCGGGCAGGAACACCGACCAGGACGCGAGGGCGGCGTCGACGCCCCGCCGGCGGAGGCGGGAGATCGAGTAGGCGAGGGCGCCGGCGCCCCCCACGACCGGCACCGTGTTCGAGATCGCGTTCTCGGCAAAGGTGATCGCCTGCACGGTCCGCGTGGGCACGGCGGCCCCGCCCATCATCAGCACCCGGCGGTGCAGCTCGCCGTACAGGACCAGCGCCGCCACGGCGAGCAGAACGGCGAGCAGCAGCCAGCCCTGCCGCACCTGCGCGAGCACCTCCTCGGCCTCCCGCACCGCGCGCACCAGCCCGGGCAGCTGCCCGCCGATGTAGCCGAGCGCGGCCAGCACGAGCGCCCAGTGCAGCAGGGTCTTCACGTGCCGGACCGGCCACGCCGCGGCGGCCCTCAGCCCGTGCCGGGGTGTCGCCCCGTCCGCCATGCCGACCCCCCGTGCCTCCCGCCGGATGGGACGAGGCTAGCCCGGGCGAGGGCGGCGTCCCGGCCGCTGCGCCCTGCTCGTCCGGCAGGCTCGGGGCGGCGGTGGAACGACGGCGCTCGAGTGGCTCGAGCGTCACCCACCGGCGCTCGCGCCACTCAGGCGCCGGTCGGGAGGTGGGAGGCTGCGAGGCGCCTCCGCCAGCCGCCCCCGCCTACGCGCCACCGTCCGCGGGCGGCGACCGCGGCGGGTGGCCCAACTCCGCCCCCCTCCCCTTGACCGATGTGGACGGCAGGTTTACGCCGGTGACCGGCCGCGCCGCCTCGCGACCCTGCGATCGCGCTCGGACCCGGCCTGGCGGCGGCCCCTGGAGAAGCGATGCCGGTCCCGGTACGCCCGCCCGGCCTGCCCGGCCCCGAACCGGTTGACCGGACCGGGGCAGCACCACGGACCGCCCCCGGCGACGGCCTCGCCCGCGCGTACGCCCGGGCCGCCGGTCTGTCCGGCATCGTGTTCGCGGTCCTGTTCACCCTGGCGCTCGTGCTCGTCCGGCAGGGACCGGGGCTCGGTGACCCGGACCCCGTCTACGCCGCGTTCTACGCCTCGGACAGCCGGGCCCTGCTCGTCACCGTCGGGCTGTACGTCGTGCCGTTCGCCGGCATCGCCTGCCTGTGGCACATGATCGCGACCCGGACGCTGCTGCAGGTCCTGGCCCCGCGCTCGTGGTCGAGGATCCCGCACTGGCTGCAGCTGGCGTCGGGGGTCGTCTTCGTCTGCATGCTTTTCGCGGGGACCGCGGCGGTCGGCGGAGCCGCCCTGCTGACCCGGTTCTCGGACTCCCCGCCGCCGTCGGCGGAGATCGCCCGGGCGCTGGCGGCGGTCGGCTACGCGATGGTGTTCGTCTACGGCGTCCGGGCCGCGGGCATGTACATGATCTCGACGACCGGGCTCGCCCGGACCGTCGGTCTGCTCCCGGGGCCCGCGGCCGCCGTCAGTTATCTCGTGGCGGCGTTCCTTCTGGTCAGCACCACCTTCCATCCGGTGATCCTGCTGGTGTTCCCGGCCTGGGTGCTCGTCCTGAGCATCGTGCTGCTGGTGCGCCGGCCTACGGGGGCGAACACGACATGAGCACTGTGGACACCTCGGGCACGGTGGGCGGGATCGACGACATCCCCGGTCCGCGCGGGCTGCCGCTGGTGGGGAACCTCTTCGACATCGACTCGCACGACCCCGTCGAGGGCTTCGTGGCCATGGCCCGCGAGTACGGGCCGATCTTCAAGCTCTCCGGCGCCGGCTCGGTGCGGCTCATCGCCTCCGGGGCCGACATCGTCGAGGAGGTCTGCGACGACTCCCGGTTCGACAAGATGATCGGCGCGGGCCTGTCGAACGTGCGCAGCGGCGGCGCCGGGAACGGCCTGTTCACCTCGGAGACGTCCGACCCCATCTGGCATCGCGCACACAACATCCTGATGTCACCCTTCGGCATGCAGGCGATGCGGGACTACCTGCCGAAGATGATCGACGTCGCCGACCAGCTGACCGACAAATGGGCCCGGACGAACCCCGGTGAGGACGTCGACGTCCCGGCCGACATGACCCGGCTCACGCTCGACACGATCGCGCTCTGCGGCTTCGGCTACCGCTTCAACTCCTTCTACCGGGAGGCCCCGCACCCCTTCGTCGAGGCGATGACGCGCACGCTGACCGAGTCGCAGGCCCGGAGCCGGCAGCTGCCCCTCCAGACGCGCCTACGGGTGCGGGCCCAGCGCCGGATGGAGGAGGACCAGGCGTTCATGGAGGCGCTGGTCGACGGGATCGTCGCCGAGCGGCGCGCCCAGGGAGCGGCGGGCGACGCCACCGACCTGCTCGGCCGCATGATCAACGGGGTCGACCGGCAGACCGGCGAGGGGCTCCCGGACGAGAACATCCGCGCGCAGTGCATCACGTTCCTCATCGCCGGCCACGAGACGACGTCGGGACTGCTCTCCTTCGCGCTCTACTACCTGCTGAAGAACCCGGCGTTCCTCGAGCGGGCCCGGGCCGAGGCCGACGAGGCGCTCGGCGACTCCGCGGTGCCCACGTTCGAGCAGGTGCAGCGGCTGACCTACGTGCGCCGGGTGCTCGACGAGACCCTGCGGCTCTGGCCGACCGCGCCCGCCTTCACCCGGACCCCGCTCGAGGACACCGTCCTCGGGGGCCGGTACGCGGTACCCCGCCGGACCCCGATCACGGTGCTGATCCCCGCCCTGCACCGGGACACGTCGGTCTGGGGACCCGACGCCGCGGAGTTCGACCCGGACCACATGACGTCCGAGCGGCTCGCCGCGCTCTCAACGAACTCCTACAAACCGTTCGGCACGGGCCAACGGGCGTGCATCGGACGGCAGTTCGCCCTCCAGGAGGCGTGCTCGTGCTGGGGTCCCTGCTACAGCGCTTCGATCTCATCGACCACACCGACTACGTGCTCCACACGAAGACCACGCTCACGGTGAAGCCCGACGGGTTCCGGATCCGGGTCAGGCCGCGTCCCGGGCGTCGGTCGGTCCGCTCGGCGGCTCCCGCGGCCACCCCCGTCGAGCAGGCCGCGGGCGAGCGGACCGGCGCCGCCGCTCCCGCGCCCTCGATCGACCGGCACGGCACGAAGCTCGCGGTCCTCTACGGCTCCAACCTGGGCACCTCCGAGGCGCTGGCGACGACGCTCGCCGCCGAGGGCACGGATCGCGGCTTCGACGTCACGCTCGGCGCCCTCGACGACCACGCCGACGACCCCTCCGCCGCCCTCCCTGCCGGGGGCGCCGCCATCGTCGTCAGCTCCTCCTACAACGGCACCCCGCCCGACAACGCCGCGGCGTTCTGCCGGTGGGTGTCCGGGCCGGACGCCCACATCGACGGCACCGCGTACACCGTGTTCGGCTGCGGCAACCGGGAGTGGGCCGCGACCTACCAGGCCGTCCCGACCCTGCTCGACGAGCGCCTCGGCGCGTGCGGCGGACGCCGGGTGCACCCCCGTGGCGAGGCCGACGCGCGGGGCGACGCGGACGCGGCCTACCGGGACTGGCACGCGAACCTCTGGCCGGACCTCGCGGCCGCGCTCGGGCTGTCGGCCGAGGTGGGTGCGGACCTGGCGTCCGGGCCGCGGCTGTCGATCACGCTGACCAACCGTCAGGTGCTGAACCCGGTGATCCTGTCCTACCAGGCCCGGCCCGCTCGGGTCCGGGCCAACCGCGAGCTGATCACCGGCTCGGACGGCAAGCCCGCCGAACGCTCCACCCGGCACGTCGAGGTCGCCCTGCCCGGCGGGCTCGGCTACCGGGCCGGTGACCACCTGGGGGTGCTCCCCCGGAACAGCATCGACCTCATCCGCCGGGTCCTCACCCGGTTCGGCCTGGACGCGGGCCAGTACGTGACGATCATCCCCCACGGCGGGACCCACACCCACCTGCCCATCGACGAGCCGGCGCCGCTCCTCGGAGTGCTCGCCAGTTGCGTGGAGTTGCAGGACGTCGCCACCCGCGGGGACCTCGAGGCCCTCGCCCGGCACGCCCCCGACCCCGAGCAGCGGTCGTCGCTCGAGTCGTTGGCCGGGGAGGGCTACCGCGAGCGGATCGCCCTGGCGAACAGCTCGGTCCTCGACGTGCTCGAGGAGTTCCCGGACTGCACCCTCCCGTTCGCGGAGTACCTCGACATGCTGCCGCCGCTACGGCCGCGCTACTACTCCATCTCCTCGTCGCCGCTGGTGGAGCCGGGGGTCGCCACCATCACGGCGGGGGTGCTGCGAGCACCGGCGCGGTCCGGCGCGGGGACGTTCACCGGTGTCTGCTCGGGGCATCTCGCCGACGTGCCCGAGGAGGGGACGGCCTTCGTGTTCGTCCGCGAGCCGTCGATCGCCTTCCGGCCGCCGGAGAACCCGCACATCCCGATGCTCATGATCGGCGCGGGCACCGGGCTCGCGCCCTTCCGCGGGTTCCTGCAGGAACGGGCGCAGCAGCGGGCGCAGGGCGCGCCGGTCGCACGCTCGCTGCTGTTCGTCGGCTGCCGCGGGCCGGAGTCCGACCAGCTCTACGCGGACGAGTTGGCCGCCTTCGAGGCCCAGGGCCTCGTCGTGGTGGAGAGCGCGTTCTCCCGCTCACCCACGGCCGAGCGCCGCTACGTGCAGGACGCGATGCGAGCCCGGGCCGACGACGTGTGGGCCCTGCTCCAGCAGGACGCCGCGGTGTTCGTGTGCGGGAACGCGTCGACGATGGCACCCGGTGTGCGGGCGGCGCTGAAGGAGATCTACCGCGACAAGACGGGCACCACGGAGTCCGACGCGACCGCCTGGCTCACCGGGCTACGGGCGACGGGCCGCTTCGTCGAGGACATCTGGGGCGGATGACCCGGAGGCGGGCCGGGGTGTGCCGGCCCGCCCTCGGTGCCGCGTCAGAGCTCGCGGGAGGCGCGGAGGCGCGCGAGGGCCTCCTCGAGGATGGCTGCGCCGTCCTCGTCGCTCCGGCGCTCCTTCACGTAGGCCAGGTGCGTCTTGTAGGGCTCGTTGCGCGGCGGGGCCGGCGGAGCGGTCTGCTCACGCCCGGCGGGGAGGCCGCAGCGCGGGCAGTCCCAGGAGTCCGGGATCTCCGCCTCGGCGGCGAAGGAGGGCCGGGTCTCGTGCCCGTTGGCGCAGAAGTACGGGATGCGTTCGCGGGGCGCGGTCTCCCCGCGCTCCGACTCGCCCATCGGGCCGGCACCCACGCGGGTGCCCCGGATCGCGTTGCCGCCTGACATCGCCATGTTCTTCTCCTCAGATCCCGAGCTTGACCAGGACGCCGGTCCCGACGATCGCGACGATCCAGATCGCGGCCGTGAACAGTGTGAGCCGGTCCAGGTTCTTCTCGACGACGCTCGACCCCGAGAGGCTCGACTGGACGCCACCACCGAAGAGGCTCGACAGTCCGCCACCGCGACCGCGGTGCAGCAGGATCAGCAGGACCAGCAGCACACTGGTCACGATCAGCACGATCTCTAGCGCGAGCCTCATCCCATCCTCTTCTACTCGGGGTGATCCAGGGTACCCGGGCGCGCGCCCCCTGACGGCGGGGGCCCGCGAAGCCCCCGGGAACGACGACGGGCGGCCCCCCGAACCCGGGGAACCGCCCGTCGAGACCGGCCGGACTACGGGAGCGGGCCGCCCGCGGCGATCGCGCAGAGCTGCGCGAACTCGTCCGCGTCGAGGCTCGCGCCCCCGACCAGCGCACCGTCCACGTCGGGCTCCGCGACGATCTCGCCGACGTTCTTGGCCTTCACCGAGCCGCCGTAGAGGATGCGCAGCCCGGCGGCGACCTCGTCGCCGTACTTCGCCCGGACGGCCTCGCGCAGCGCGTGGCAGACCTCCTGCGCGTCCGCCGCGCTCGCGACCCGTCCGGTGCCGATGGCCCACACCGGCTCGTACGCGACGACGACGGACCGGATCTGCTCCGCGGACACCTTCTCGAGCGCCGCGACGAGCTGGGCGGTGCAGTGCGACACGTGCGCACCGGCCTCCCGGACGTCGAGGCCCTCACCGACGCACAGGATCGGGGCGAGCCCGTTCCGCAGCGCCGCGTGCACCTTGGAGTTGACGACCGCGTCGTCCTCCCCGTGGATCTCGCGCCGCTCCGAGTGCCCGACCACGACGTAGCTGCAGCCGAGCTTCGCGAGCATCACGCCCGACACGTCCCCGGTGTAGGCGCCGGAGTCGAACGGGGACAGGTCCTGCGCGCCGTGCACCATCTTCAGCTTGTCGCCGTCGATGAGCGTCTGCACGCTACGGATCGCCGTGAACGGCGGGAGCACCGCCACGTCGACGTGGTCGTAGTACTTCTCCGGCAACGCGAAGGCGAGCTTCTGAACCAGGCCGATGGCCTCGAGGTGGTTCAGGTTCATCTTCCAGTTGCCGGCGATCAACGGCGTGCGACTCACGACTGCTCCAGTACCGCGACGCCCGGGAGCGTCTTGCCTTCGAGGAACTCCAGCGAGGCCCCGCCGCCCGTGGAGATGTGGGAGAACCCGTCCTCCGGCAGGCCCAGGGCCCGCACCGCGGCGGCGGAGTCCCCGCCACCGACGACGGAGAACGAGTCGCCGTCGACGATCGCCTGCGCGACGCCGCGGGTGCCCTCGGCGAACGGTGCCATCTCGAACACGCCCATCGGCCCGTTCCAGAACACGGTCCTCGCTCCCGCCAGCACCTCGGCGAACGCCGCGACCGAGTCCGGCCCGATGTCCAGCCCCATCCAGCCCTCGGGGATCTGGTCGACCGGGACGGTGCGGGTCGACGCGTCCGCGGCGAAGGAGTCCGCCACCACGACGTCCGTCGGCAGCACGATCTTGCCCGACTCCAGGAGCTTGCGGGAGGAGTCGATCTGGTCCTTCTCGAGCAGCGAGGCCCCGACCTCGTGGCCCTGCGCGGCGAGGAAGGTGAAGCACATCCCGCCACCGACGAGCAGCGAGTCCACCTTCGGCAGCAGCGCCTCGATCACGGCCAGCTTGTCCGAGACCTTCGAGCCGCCGAGCACGACCGCGTACGGCCGCTTCGGCTCCCCCGTGAGGGTGCGCAGCACCTCGACCTCGGACAGGACGAGCCCGCCCGCGTAGGCCGGCAGCTCCTGCGCCACGTCGTACACCGACGCCTGCTTGCGGTGGACGACACCGAACCCGTCCGAGACGAACGCGCCGTCGTCCCCGGCCAGCGCGACCAGCTCGTGGGCGAACTCGGCGCGCTCGGCGTCGTCCTTGCTGGTCTCGCGCGGGTCGAAGCGGATGTTCTCCAGCAGGACGACGTCTCCCGCAGCCATGTTCGGCAGGCCCCTGCCCAACTCCACGAGCCGGACGGGCGCGCCGAGCAGCTCGCCGAGGCGCGCGGCGACCGGGGCGAGGGAGAACTTCGGGTCGGGACCGCCCTTCGGCCGGCCCAGGTGCGCCATGACGACGACCTGCGCGCCGGCCCCGGACAGCTCCGAGATCGTGGGCACGGACGCCCGGATGCGCCCGTCGTCGGTGATGCGGTCCCCGTCGAGCGGGACGTTCAGGTCGGACCGCACGAGCACGGTCCGGCCGTTCACGCCCTCGTCGACGAGGTCGGAGACGGTCTTCACAGCTTCGACGCCACCAGCGCGGCGATGTCGGCGAGGCGGTTGGAGTAGCCCCACTCGTTGTCGTACCAGCCGACGATCTTGACCTGGTTGCCGATGACCTTGGTCAGGCCCGCGTCGAAGATGCAGGAGTGCGGGTCCGTCACGATGTCCGAGGAGACGATCGGGTCCTCGGTGTAGGAGAGGATTCCCTTGAGCGGGCCCTCGGCGGCGGCCTTCATCGCCGCGTTGACGGCCTCGGCGGTGGTCTCCTCCTTGACCTCGGCGGTCAGGTCGGTGGCCGAGCCGGTGGGGATCGGGACGCGCAGCGCGAAGCCGTCCAGCTTGCCCTTCAGGTGCGGCATGACCAGCCCGATCGCCTTCGCCGCACCCGTGGAGGTGGGGACGATGTTCAGTGCGGCCGCACGGGCCCGGCGCAGGTCCTTGTGCGGGCCGTCCTGCAGGTTCTGGTCCTGGGTGTAGGCGTGGATCGTGGTCATCAGACCCTTCTCGATCCCCACCAGGTCGTCCAGCACCTTGGCCATCGGCGCGAGGCAGTTCGTGGTGCACGACGCGTTGGACACGATGTTCTGCGAACCGTCGTAGTCCCCGTCGTTCACGCCCTTGACGACGGTGAGGTCCTCACCGGTCGCCGGGGCGGAGATGACGACCTTCTTGGCGCCGGCCTCGAGGTGCTTGGCGGCCGCCTCACGCTTGGTGAACAGGCCGGTGGACTCGACGACCACGTCGACGCCCAGGTCCTTCCAGGGCAGCTCGGCGGGGTCCCGGACCGCCAGGCCCTTGAAGCCCTTGCCGTCCACGATGATCTCGTCGTCGGTCGACGAGACCGAGTACGGGAGGCGGCCCAGGATGGAGTCGTACTTCAGCAGGTGCGCGAGCGTGGCGTTGTCGGTGATGTCGTTCACCGCCACGATCTCGATGTCGCTGGTGCCGGCGGCGCGCTGGGCGTCCACCGCCCGCCAGAAGTTTCGGCCGATACGGCCGAATCCGTTCACGCCTACGCGAACCGTCACTCCGGTGCTCCCTCGATCGTCACGACAGACTTTCCGCCGACGACCCTAGCCTCTCCGGAACCCCGCCACAGGGGCCAGCTCCGGAATCGATCCACCACCCGTCACGTGGCGGGATTCACGGAAGATCCGCGCCGTACCGGGCCCGCGAGGCTCAGGCCTCCTCGAGCATCTCCGGCGTGACGGCGGACTCGGTATCCGGGATGCCGAGGTCCGCGGCGCGCTTGTCGGCCATGTGCAGCAGCCGACGGATCCGTCCGGCGACCGCGTCCTTCGTCATCGGCGGGTTCGCGAGCTGGCCCAGCTCCTCCAGCGACGCCTGGGTGTTCTCCGCGCGCAGCCGACCGGCGGCCAGCAGGTGCTGCGGCACGTCCTCCCCGAGGATCTCCAGCGCCCGGGCCACCCGGGCGGCCGCCGCGACCGCCGCGCGGGCGGAGCGGCGCAGGTTCGCGTCGTCGAAGTTCGCGAGGCGGTTGGCCGTGGCGCGGACCTCGCGGCGCATCCGCCGCTCCTCCCACGCCATGACGGACTCGTGCGCGCCCATCCGGGTCAGCAGGGCGCCGATCGCGTCCCCGTCCCGGACGACGACGCGGTCCGCCCCGCGCACCTCGCGCGCCTTCGCCGTGACCCCGAGCCGGCGGGCCGCGCCGACGAGCGCCATCGCCGCCTCCGGGCCCGGGCAGGTGACCTCCAGCGCGGAGCTGCGGCCGGGCTCGGTGAGCGAACCGTGGGCCAGGAAGGCGCCGCGCCAGGCCGCCTCCGCGTCCTCCAGGTCCCCGGAGACGACCGCGGGCGGCAGGCCCCGGACCGGACGCCCGCGGGAGTCCAGCAGGCCCGTCTGGCGGGCCAGCCCCTCGCCGTCCCGGACCACCCGGATCACGTACCGGGCGCTGCGTCGCAGGCCGCCCGCCGTGATGACGTGCGCCTCGCAGGTGTGCCCGTACAGGTCGTGGATGTCCTTGCGCAGGCGCCGCGCGACCGACCCGGTGTCCACCTCGGCCTCGATCACGACCCGGCCGCCGACGATGTGCAACCCGCCCGCGAACCGCAGCAGCGACGCGACCTCGGCCTTCCGGTTGGACGGCTTGGTCACGACCAGCCTGCTGAGCTCGTCCTTGACCGCGGATGTCATCGCCATCGCCCGCACCTCCCCCGGGGGCCCGCCGCGTTCGCCGCGCCGGACCCATCGCAATCTCGCCCCACAGTCACATTCTGAACACTCTCGGTCACCGGGCCCCCGCCCGGTACCCCGTTCTCCCGCCGGTCGGTCCACCTCGGGCCAGGTCCGCCAGGACCTCCCGCAGGGCCGCGGCCAACGCCGCGGGGTCGTGCCTCGGCACGAGCGGATCGGCCGCCGCGACCGGGGCGAGATGCACCCGGCCGTCCGGGACCATCATGTCGCGTGCCGTTCCGCGCAGACGATGCGGTACCGCCACCGCGTCGACGTCCGCCAGGACCGCGTCGAACCGCAGCTGGGGAGCGTGCTGCGCGAGCACGGCCAGGTGCTGCTCCGGGGAGAAGTCCGGGGTCTCCCCCGGCTCCGGTGCGAGATTCAACACCACGATCCGGCGGGCGGAGGTCTCGTCGAGGGCGGCGCGCAGCGCGGGCACCAGCAGGTGCGGCAGGACGCTGGTGAACCAGGAGCCGGGGCCGAGCAGCACGACGTCCGCGTCCCGGACCGCCTCGACCGCCTGTGGGCACGCCGGCGGCTGGTCCGGGCGCAGGTAGAGCCGCTCGACGCGGCCCGGCGTCGACGCGACGGCGACCTGGCCGCGGATGCGGTGGGTGGGCGTCGGGTCGCCGGCCGCGTCGTCGTACCCGCCAAGCCCCAGGCCGCTGACGTCGGCCTCGATGTCCAGCGGGACCGCGCACATCGGCAGCACCCGGCCGGCGACGCCGAGCAGCCGGCTCATCTCGTCGAGGGCCTCCACCGGGTCCCCGAGGGTGTCCATCAGGCCCGCGAGCAGCAGGTTGCCCACGGCGTGCCCGGCCAGCGCGCCGGTGCCGCCGAACCGGTGCTGCACCAGGGCGGACCAGCGGCGCCCGCCGTCGTCGTCCGCGGCCAGGGCGGACAGGGCCATCCGCAGGTCGCCGGGCGGGAGGATGCCGTCCATCTCCCGGCGCAGCCGGCCGGAGGAGCCGCCGTCGTCCGCGACCGTGACGACGGCCGTCACACCCGTGACCTCCGGCACGAGCCGCAGCGCACAGAGCGTGGCGTGCAGGCCGTGTCCGCCGCCGAGGGCGACCACTCTCATCGTCTACTCCCGCCCCAGGTCCCGATGGGACACGCTCACCGTCACCCCGGGGAAGGCCCCGGTCCGGGTGCCCTCGGAGAGCCTCCGCGCCAGCTCCTCGCTGATCGCGACGCTGCGGTGCTTGCCGCCGGTGCAGCCCACCGACACCGCGAGGTAGCGCTTGCCCTCGCGCCGGAAGCCGGCCCCGACCAGGGACAGCAACTCGAGGTAGCGGCTGATGAACTCCTCCGCGCCCTCCTGGCTCAGCACGTAGTCCCGGACGTCGGCGTCCCGGCCGGTGTGCTCGCGCAGCTCGGGGATCCAGTGCGGGTTCGGCAGGAACCGCATGTCCACGACGAGGTCCGAGTCCATCGGGATGCCGTACTTGTAGCCGAAGGACATGACGTTGATCCGGGTGGTCTGCGCGGCGTCGTCGAAGCCGCTCTCGATTCGGGCCCGGAGCTGGTGTACCGACAGGTTCGACGTGTCCACGAGCAGGTCCGCGGCCTCGCGCAGCGGCCGCAGGAGCTCCCGCTCGGCCGTGATGCCGTCGACGAGGCGGCCGTCGCCCTGCAGCGGGTGGCCGCGCCGGTTCTGCTCGAAGCGACGGACCAGGACCGCGTCCGTGGCCTCGAGGAACAGCAGCCGGGGCCTGTAGCCGCGGGAGTCCAGGTCCTTCAGGACGGCGCCGAGGTCCGCGGTGAACGCCCGGCTCCGCACGTCCATGACCACCGCGATCCGGGTCACGTCCCCCTTCGCGCGGGCGCCGAGGTCGACCATCGTGGCGATCAGCTCCGGCGGCAGGTTGTCCACCACGAACCAGCCGAGGTCCTCCAGGACCTTCGCCGCGGTGCTGCGTCCGGCGCCGGACAAGCCGCTGACCAGCGCGACCTCGATCCCGGCGGGCGTGGAGCCCGGGTGCGTCCCGGCGCTCACGCGTCCGCCGTCCTCTCCTGCGGGTCCTCGGCGTGCAACGCCGCGACGACCGCCTCGGCGGTGCGGGTGCCGAACCCGGGCAGCGCGGCGATGTCGCCGACCTCCGCCGCCTTGATCTTCTTGACCGACCCGAAGTGCTTGAGGAGCGCCTGGCGGCGCGCCGGGCCGAGCCCGGGCACCGCGTCGAGCTGCGAGGACACCATGCCCTTGGAACGACGCTGGCGGTGATAGGTGATCGCGAACCGGTGCGCCTCGTCGCGGATCCGCTGAAGGAGGTACAACCCCTCGCTCGTACGGGACAGGATGACCGGGTCCGGGTCCGCGGGGAGCCAGATCTCCTCCAGGCGCTTCGCGAGCCCGCAGACGGCGACGTCGGTGATCCCGAGCTCGGCCAGCACGTCCGCCGCGGCCTCGACCTGCGGCTGCCCGCCGTCGACGACGAGCAGGTTCGGCGGGTACGCGAACCTCCGCGGGCGGCCGGTCGTCGGGTCGATGCCCGTGCGCACGGTCGGTTCCGCGGAGTCCTGGGGGATCTCGCCGGAGGAGCCGATGCCCGACCCGTCGGTGCCGATCTCCCGGTCGTTACCACGCTCCTCGGCGCTCTCCGCCAGGTGCCGCCGGAAACGCCGGCGGACCACCTCGGCGATCGACGCGACGTCCCCGCCCTTCGCCCCGTCGCGGACCTCGAAGCGCCGGTAGTCCGACTTCTTCGCCAGCCCGTCCTCGAACACGACCAGCGACGCGACGACGTTCGTGCCCTGCACGTGGCTGACGTCGATGCACTCGATGCGCAGCGGCGCGGAGTCCAGGCCGAGGGCGTCCTGGATCTCCTGCAGCGCGGCGGACCGAGCCGTCAGGTCACCCGCGCGGCGCAGCTTGTGCTGGGCGAAGGACTCCTTCGCGTTCCGCTCGACGGTCTCCGCGAGTGCCCGCTTGTCCCCGCGCTGCGGGACGCGCAGCTGGACCCGGGACCCGCGCAGGTCCGAGAGCCACTGGACCAGCGAGTCCGCCTCGGGCGGCAGCTCCGGGACGAGGATCTCCTTCGGCACCGGCTGGGACGCGTCGTCCGCGGAGCCCGCCAGCGCCGCCTGCTCGCCGTAGAACTGGGTGACGAACCGCTCCACCAGGGCGGGCGTGTCCGTCTCCTCCACCTTGTCGATCACCCAGCCGCGCTGGCCGCGTACCCTGCCACCGCGGACGTGGAAGACTTGGACCGCGGCCTCCAGCTCGTCCTGCGCGAAGGCGACGACGTCCGCGTCCGTCCCGTCGCCGAGCACGACGGCCTGCTTCTCCATGGCCCGCTTCAGCGCCCCGACGTCGTCCCGCAGGCGGGCCGCGCGCTCGAACTCGAGGTTGTCCGACGCCTCCGCCATCCTGTGTTCCAGCTGCCGGACGAGATGGTCCGTGCGACCCGCGAGGAAGTCCGCGAAGTCCTCGACGATGTCCCGGTGCTCCTCGGCCGTGACCCGCCCGACGCACGGGGCCGAGCACTTGTCGATGTAGCCGAGCAGGCACGGCCGCCCGATCTGCCCGTGGCGCTTGAAGACGCCCGCGCTGCAGGTGCGGGCCGGGAACACGCGCAGCAGCATGTCCAGCGTCTCCCGGATGGCCCAGGCGTGGGCGTAGGGCCCGAAGTACCGCACGCCCTTCTTCCGGGGGCCGCGGTAGACGTGCAGCCGGGGGAACTCCTCGTTCAGCGTCACGGCCAGCACCGGGTAGGACTTGTCGTCCCGGTACCGGACGTTGAACCGGGGATCGAACTCCTTGATCCAGTTGTACTCGAGCTGCAGCGCCTCGACCTCGGTGGACACGACCGTCCACTGCACGTGGGCGGCCGTGGTCACCATCTGGCGGGTGCGCGGGTGCAGGCCGGAGAGGTCGGCGAAGTACGAGTTGAGCCGCTGGCGCAGGCTCTTCGCCTTCCCGACGTAGATGACCCGGCCCTGCGGGTCCGAGAACCGGTACACCCCGGGGGCCTCCGGGATGGTTCCCGTGGCCGGCCGGTACGTGGAGGGGTCTGACATGGCACGTCCAGAGTAGGACCGCCCACCGACAGTCGTCCGGGGCGCCCGCCTCGTTCGTGTCCCCGAGGAGCCGTGTAGAGGTAGGGATCGGGCCGTCCGGCGGGCGGGGCGCCGGAAACTGTCGGTGCGGTCCGGTAGACCTGCTCGGCGAGTAGAACGCCCGTTCGAAGGAGGCTCCCCGTGCCCCACGCAAGCGCAGGACAGACCCGCTCCCCGTTCGACCCCGCCGATCCCCCCGGGTCGGTCACCGGGTCCGCCCGGCTGGACCGCATCCGCAAGCTCCTCGCGAAGGCCGAGCGGGCGGGTACGCCCGCCGAGGCCGAGATCTACAACGCCAAGGCGCTCGAGCTGATGGCCCGGCACGGGATCGACGAGGCGCTGCTCGCCGCGGACGATCCCCGGCGGGACGAGATCGGCGCCAGCCGGATCGCGATGGAGGACCCGTACTCCGGCGGCAAGGCCCGGCTGCTGGGCTGGACGGCCGCGGCCCTGCGCTGCCGCTGGATCATGCACGGGGCCCGCGGCGGGAAGGTCGC
Source organism: Pseudonocardia sp. (assembly GCF_025465255.1). Taxonomy (GTDB): domain Bacteria; phylum Actinomycetota; class Actinomycetes; order Mycobacteriales; family Pseudonocardiaceae; genus Pseudonocardia. Next base: position 6,891 of record NZ_JAODNI010000117.1, on the reverse strand, counting down.
CGCCGTGACCGTCTTCGGGTTCGCGTCGGACCGGGAGCGGGTGGAGCTGCTCTACACCTCGTTGCTCCTGCAGGCCGCCGCGGAGCTGATACGGCTGCGGCCGCCGTCGGACGCGGAGTCCGTGGCGGCCTATCGGCGCTCGTGGTTGCAGGGGTTCGCGGCGCAGGTGCACCAGCGGCTGGTGGAGGCCGAGGAGCGGGCGGCCCGGGAGGCGGCGGGCCGCACCGCCGGGAGCTCCTCCACGGCGCTCGTGCTGGTGGACCGGGAGTCCCGGGTCGAGCGCGCCTACGCCGAGGCGTTCCCGCGGCTCGCGCGGGCGCGGCGGCCGTCGCTGTCCGGCACGGGGTTCGCGGACGGCGCGGCGGCGGGGGCGCGGGCGGATCTCGGCGGGAAGGCCGTCGGCGCGCAGCGGCGGGCCGTAGGGGCCTGAGCGGACAGCCGCCGCTACGGCGGGCGGCCCTCGACGCGCGTTCGTGCGGCCGCCGGCCGGAGGAGCCGAATGCTCAAGCGGGGAGGGCGAGGAGCTGCTCGACGACGTCGTCCATCCGCGGGGCGCTGACGTGCGGCGGGTCCATGGTCGTCGGCACTCCGCCGGACTGCCGGATCGCGAGCCCGCCGAGCAGGCCCGCGCGCAGGGCTCCGTGCACGTCACCGGGGTGGACGGAGATCAGCACGGTGCGCTCCGGCTTCGCGCGGAGGGCGTCGCAGGCCATGGTGAAGGCCCGCGGGTCCGGGCAGACCACGCCGAGGTCGTCGGTGCTGAGGGTCCCGCGCAGGTAGGTGCGCAGGCCCGCGCGGTCCAGGGCCGCCACGGCGTCCGCGCCGCTGCCGTAGGCCAGGGCGTAGGTGGGGATCCGGGCGGAGGCCAGCCGGGCGAGCGCGAGCTCGGCGTCCTGGTGCGGCGGGAGGCTCAGGAAGCCGTCCATGACGTGGTGCAGTGCCTCGTCGGAGAGAAGGTGGTGGGTGGTGCTGCGCAGTGCCTGCAGGCCGGCTTCGCCGAACGGGCCGGGGGTGCCGCTCAGCGCCAGGGCGTAGCCGTCGCGGGCGGCGCGGGCCAGGAAGAGGTCGCACTCGTGTTCGGGGCGCCCGACGTCGACGAAGCGGCTGCGCAGCGCGTCGAGCCGGAGGATGGTGTCGTAGACGTCCACGATCGCGCTGCGCGGACGCCGGGCGGGGGCACGGTGCTCGCCGGCCACGGGCGTCACCCATCCGGTGGCGACCCGACCGTCCCGGCCGGTCGCGCCCCTCTCGGGACCGTCCCGGCCCGGGCCTTGTCTGCCGCCCGTGCGCATTGCCATCTCGCGATCACCTCACCGCCGGGGCACCCGGCCGCCTCGACCGGCGTGCCCACCCGATCACCGTGAGTCATGATCCGCGGTGACACCGCTCTGCAGTCGGTCGATCACAGCCCGTGGCGCCGAACGGGTGAGCGGACGCGGCGAACGGGTGCGTCACCGCGCGCGTCGCACCAGACCGCGCGCGTGGACTACGCAGACAGCCGCGGCCGCCAGGAGTCCGGCCACCGGGACGGCGAGGGCGAGCCTCCGCGCTCGCCGTCAGCGCGACGCGCGGTCCACTGCGCATCGGGCGGCGGATGCCCGCCCGCGGTCAGGACGAACCGTCGGCCGAGCGGGTGTGCAGCTCGCGGACCGCGCGGATCGAATCCACGGCGTACTGCCGGTCCACCGCCTGGATCGCCAGCACCGGCAGGTACTCGTCGTCCTCGAGGTCCAGCCGGGCCCACGAGGCGCCGTCCGGGAACGCGACCCCGTACACCGCCTCCCACGGCAGGTACTTCGGGAGGCCGGTGTTGCGGACCTCGATCCCGTTCTCGTCCGCGCGCACCCGCGGCCGCGCGAACAGCAGGATCCCACCGGCGATCAGCGCGCCGAGCAGTACCATGGACACCTGGTCCGCCAGCCGGAAGAACACCCCGGTCTCGCTGGTTCGCAGGATCACCGCGATCACCACGAACAGGACGAGCGTGAGGACCGCCCCGATCCAGGACAGCCGCAGCGCGAGCCGCGGGCGGATCGTCACCGCGCCCGGTCCGGTCCCCGGCCGGACCCCGTTCTGCTCCGTCCGCGCGCTCATGCCAGCTTCCGCAGGTCGGCGAGGACGATCGCGGTCCGCAGCGCCGCTGCCGTGGCCTCGCCGCCCTTGTCCTCGGCAGAGCCCGGGCGGCCGCTGCGATCCACGGCCTGCTCGAGGGTGTCCGTGGTGAGCACGCCGTTGCCGACCGGGGTGCTCTCGTCGAGCGCGATGCGGGTGAGGCCGGCGGTCACCGAGTCGCAGACGTACTCGAAGTGCGGGGTCCCGCCGCGTACGACGACGCCGAGCGCGACGGCGGCGTCGTGGGTCCGCGCCAGCTCCTGGACGACGACCGGGAGCTCGATGGTGCCCGGCACCCGGACGACGGTAGGCACGGCGCCCGCCTTCTCCGCCACCGACAGCGCCCGCTCGAGCAGGCTGTCCACGACCTCCGCGTGCCAGCTCGCCGCGGCGATGCCGATGCGCAGGCCGCGTGCGCCGCTCAGGTCGCCCTCGTCGGTGGGTCTGCCCTCGCCGCTCATGCGCCCGAACCCCCGCCTGCCTGCTCGCCGATCGTCATGCCGCCATCATCCCGGTGCGCGCACCTCAGAGCCCGACGGGGTCCGACAGGTTGCCGGGCCCGTAGGAGTCGTCAGGGCCGTCCCCGAGGTCGGGCAGGTCGTGGCCCATCCGGTCCCGCTTGGTGCGCAGGTAGCGGAGGTTCTCCGGGTTCGGCCGGATCGGCATCGCGATGCGCTCGGTGATCCGCAGCCCGTAGCCTTCGAGGCCGGCGCGCTTCTCCGGGTTGTTGGTGAGCAGCCGCATGGACTTGACGCCGAGGTCGGTGAGGATCTGCGCGCCGATGCCGTAGTCCCGGGCGTCCGCGGGCAGGCCCATCGCCAGGTTCGCGTCGACGGTGTCCGCGCCGGCCTCCTGCAGCTGGTAGGCCTGCAGCTTGTGCAGCAGGCCGATCCCCCGGCCCTCGTGCCCGCGCATGTAGAGCACCACCCCGCGGCCCTCCCGGGCCACCGCGTCCAGCGCGGCGTCGAGCTGCGGGCCGCAGTCGCAGCGCAGCGAGCCCATGACGTCCCCGGTGAGGCACTCGGAGTGCACGCGGACCAGCACGTCCTCGCCGTCGCCCTCCGGCGTCCCGACGTCGCCGCGCACCATGGCGATGTGCTCGATGCCGTCGAGCAGGGAGTCGTAGCCGTAGGCGATGAACTCGCCGTGCTCGGTGGGGATGCGGGCCTGGGCGACGCGCACGATGTGCTTCTCGAAGCGGCGCCGGTAGGCGATCAGGTCCGCGATCGTGACCAGCGTCAGGTCGTGGGCCTCGGCGAAGACCTGCAGCTCGTCGCCGCGGGCCATCTCGCCGTCGTCCTTCTGCGAGACGATCTCGCACAGCGCGCCGGCCGGGGACAGCCCGGCCATCCGGGTCAGGTCCACGGCGGCCTCGGTGTGCCCGGGGCGGCGCAGCACGCCGCCCTCCCGCGCCCGCAGCGGCAGCACGTGGCCGGGCCGGACCAGGTCCTTCGCCTGGGTCGTCGGGTCCCCGAGGAGCCGGATGGTGTGGGCGCGGTCCGCGGCGGAGATGCCGGTGGTCACGCCCTCCTTCGCGTCGACGGTCACGGTGAACGCCGTGCGGTAGTTGTCCGCGTTGGTGTGGTGCATCGGCGGCAGGTCGAGACGGTCGCACTCGCTGTCGGTGATCGCGACGCAGACGTAGCCGGAGGTGTAGCGCACGACGAAGGAGACCAGCTCCGGCGTCGCCTTCTCGGCGGCGAAGATCAGGTCGCCCTCGTTCTCGCGGTCCTCGTCGTCGACGACGACCACGGCCTTGCCCTCCGCGAGGTCCCGCAGGGCCCGCTCGATGCTCTCGAAGCCCCCGCCGAGTCCGGCGGCCGCAGCATGTCCGGGGCCCGCGGGTGCCCCCGTGTGCGTGTCCGTCATCAGGACCGAGCCTCCTCAGCGACACCGCCGGTGTACCCGGCCGTGAGTCGTTCGACGTACTTCGCCACGATGTCCACCTCGAGATTGACCGGATCGCCCGGTCTGCGCCTTCCGAGGGTCGTGTCCGCCAGGGTCGTGGGGATCAGCGCCACGGTGAACGAGTCGGCGTCCACCCCCGCGACGGTCAGGGAGACGCCGTCGACGCAGATCGAGCCCTTCTCCACGACGTAGCGGGACAGCTCGGCGGGGAGGCTGAACCGCACCTCGTCGCTGCGCTCGCCGGGCGTGCGGCCCAGCAACGTGCCGACGCCGTCGACGTGGCCCTGCACGATGTGCCCGCCGAGGCGGCCGCCCGCAGGCAGCGCCCGCTCCAGGTTGACCTTCGACCCGGCCACCACCGCCCCGAGCGAGGTGCGCTTGAGCGTCTCCGGGACGAGCTCGAGCCGGAACAGGTCCTCGCTCGCGCCCTCCTCGTCGACGACGGTCAGGCAACAGCCGTTCACCGCGATCGAGTCGCCGTGCGCCGCGTCCGTCGAGACGCGCGGCCCACGCACGGTCAGGACGACGACGTCGCCCGACGTACGGACGTCGACGATCTCGCCGACCTCCTCCACGATCCCCGTGAACATCTGGTTCCTTCCCTCTCAGCCGCCCGGCCGGACGAGCGCGCCGGCGTCGTGTTCGTGTGCAACCACCGCGGCGCGGCGGTCCTTCCCGCGGTCATGGCGCCCAGCGGTGCGGGGCCGCCGACACGACCTGGTCCCGCAGCGCCCGGACGGCCCGCCCCGGGTCGTCCGCCCCGTAGACCGCCGACCCCGCCACGAAGCAGTCGACGCCCGCCTCGGCGGCGGCCTCCACGGTGTCCGCGGAGATGCCGCCGTCGATCTCGACGAGCAGCGTGAGGTGCCCGGTGTCGACGAGCCGGCGCGCCGTCCGGACCTTGTCCAGCACGTCCGGCATGAACTTCTGGCCGCCGAAGCCGGGCTCCACGCTCATCACCAGCAGCGTGTCGTAGTGCTTCAGGATCTCGACGTAGGGCTCCAGCGGCGTGCCCGGCTTGATCGACAGCCCTGCCTTCGCCCCGGCCGCCCGCAGGTCCTTCGCCAGCATGACCGGGTTCTTGGCTGCCTCGACGTGCACGGTGACGTTGTGCACGCCCGCCTCGGCGTAGCCGGGGGCCCAGCGGTCCGGGTCGTCGATCATCAGGTGGCAGTCGAGCGGCGTGTCCGTCGCGCCGAGCAGGGACTTCACCACCGGCAGGCCCAGCGTCAGGTTCGGAACGAAGTGCGCATCCATCACGTCGACGTGCAGCCAGTCTGCGCCGCCGTCGCCCTCGGAGACCACGGCGGCCTCCTCTGCGAGGCGCGAGAAGTCCGCGGACAGGATGCTCGGGGCTATCAGGGGACGCACCCCGGCAGATTACTGCCCGGCCGAGGAGGTGTGCGGCCCCCGCCGTCATCGAACGGGCCGGTCCGGGGTGGTGTTCCCCACCCGGTGGCTCAGCCGGTCCGGCGGATCAGCGTCAGGAACATCGCGTCCGTGCCGTGCCGGTGCGGCCAGAGCTGCACCGACGGGCCCTCGCCGAGCGCGGGGACGCCGTCCAGGTACTCCCGGGCGTCGAGCCGCTCGACGCTCACGCCGAGGTCCTTGCGCCGCAGCACCGCGCTCACAACGCCGACGGTCTCGGCGAGGTGCGGCGAGCACGTCACGTACGCGACGACGCCCCCGACGCGCACGTGCCGCAGCGCGGCGGTGAGCAGCTCGCGCTGCAGCTTGGCCAGGGCCGAGACGTCCTCGGGCTTGCGCCGCCACCGGGCCTCCGGACGTCGGCGCAGGGCCCCGAGACCGGTGCACGGGGCGTCGACGAGCACCCGGTCGAACGCGGCGTCGGGCAGCGGGGCCTCCCGGCCGTCCGCCGTGTGCACCGTGACCGGCAGTCCCTTGACGGTCTTGCGCACCAGGTCGGCGCGGTGCTCGGACGGCTCGACGGCGTCGAGGGTGCCGCCGTCGAGGGCGACGAGCCCGCCGAGCAGCGCCGACTTGCCGCCCGGTCCGGCGCAGAGGTCCAGCCAGCGGCCGGTGTCCTCGCCGTCGAGCGCGGCGCGGGACAGGGCGAGCGCGACGAGCTGGCTGCCCTCGTCCTGCACCAGGGCGAGGCCCTCGCGGATCGCGTCGATCTCCCCGACGTCCCCGCCGCCGGTGCCGAGGTGCACGCCGTACGGCGAGTACGGCGCCTCCTCGCCCCCGGTGACCAGTGCGAGCTCCTCGGCCGTGATGTCCCCGGGCCGGGCGACGAGGTGGACCGACGGGCGCGCGTCGTCCGCTTCGAGGGCGGCGTCGAGCTCCTCCTTGCCGCCGAGCGCGTCCGCGAAGGCCTGCCCGATCCACTTCGGGTGGGCGTGCACGAACGACGCGTGGCCGACGGGGTCCTCGGCCGCGTCCGGCGCAAGCTCGGCCACCCAGGCCGCCTCGTCCTTCTCCGAGACCTTCCGCAGGATCGCGTTCACGAACCCCGCGGACCGGGAGCCGGCCATCCCCCGGACGATGTCCACACTGGTGCCCACCGCGGCGTGCGACGGCACCCGGGTCCGCAGCAGCTGATAGGCGCCCAGGCGCATCGCGTCGATCAGCGGGGCCTCGATGCGGTGCAGCGGGCGGTCCGCGCAGGCCTGGATGACGGCGTCGAGCAGGCCCTGGGCGCGCAGGGTGCCGTAGCCGAGCTCGGTGGCCAGCCCGGCGTCGCGGTCCTTGAGCCGATGCTGGCGCAGGATCGCCGGGAACGCGAGGTTGGCGTAGGCGTCGCGCTCGCGGACCGCGGTGAGCAGGTCGAACGCGGCCTGCCGGGCCGGGTCACCGCTGGGCGGGCCGGCCGGGCTCGGGCGGCGCCCGGGCGGGCCGGAGTTGCGCGGT
>NZ_JAODNI010000113.1 GCF_025465255.1 Pseudonocardia sp. | reverse complement strand
CCGTCGATCAACCTGCGGTGGCTCCACTTCCGCGGTCGGCCCCTGCCCGTCGGAGCCGGGAGCAGCGGTTCCAGGATCCGCCACTGCCGGTCCGTCAGGTCCTTACGTGCTCCGATCGATAGGCTGCGCAACGAGGTCTCCGGGCGGGCGGTCTTCTTGGTCGTTGATCACCTACCGGAGATCTCACCCATTCCCGCGCACCGACACGCGCAGCCAGACACGTGCGCGACTTCCTAAACAGCTCCTAGGCGAGCCCGCCTGACCTCCCGCCGGACTCCGTCAGCCCGGGCCCCGCCTGGCAGGACCTCCTACAACAATATCTGTCACTACCTACCTAAATGTGCCCTGACCTGCGGAGAGAGTAGTAACAGGTGAGTGACAGCAGAGTGACAGTCACTCACCAGGCACTCAGGTCTTCGGCCCCACTACCTGCTCAACTGCACGACCCCGACGGCCTTCGCCGCGCATCGCCGCCGGTCAGAGGCACGGGCTGTTTCCGAAGTCGCCCGCTCACCTTCAGGCGGGCGTGATCCGAGGGACGGCAGCGGCTGGGTCAAACTTCCAACTCACGGGAGCCGAGGCACAGGCGCAGCAGCCCCGCAGTGATAGCTCCTCCCGAATACGTGCAGAAGTCGTCGCCCGTAGTCGGCGCCCAGCGGGTCCTGTGCAGGTCAGAGAGTCAGACGGGCAGCATCCGATCCGCCCCTCCGGAGGCGGTGGCGCAGGTTCGAATCCTGCCGGGGGCACCACAAGTGCCAACAGCCAGAATCGGCCTCTCACCTGCTGAAACAGTGTGAGGGGCCGATCTTGTTGTGTCCGACTGGCGGTGGCCGTGAGCGAGCGTGGTCGGGTGGATTTTCCCATGACGTTCCCAAGATCGTTCCCAGGACGTTCCCATGCCGCCTCGAGTGATAGCCATCAGAACTAGCAGCAGGAGACCGGGTGCTGTCCGTGCTGATTGGTGGTTCGCCGCTGTCCGGGTCACGCCCTTACCCACGGCCCACACCGACCCGATAATCGTCCCGAGGCCACTAAGGGAGAGCCATGCCCCCTGAACCCGAGAACCCCGACGGCACCGACCTTCGACGCCCCACACTCAAGGACCGCTACCGGCGCTACCGGCATGGGCTGCGCCGGAACCCCGCCACGGACCGGGCCTGGCGCACCGGGGTCGGGATCGCCGGCGGCGTGGTCGTCATCGCCGGAATCATCATGATCCCCTACCCGGGCCCGGGTTGGCTCGTCGTCTTCGCCGGGCTCGCCCTCCTCGCCACCGAGTTCGAACGCGCCCAGAGGGTCCTCACCTTCGCCCGCACCCACTACGAGCGATGAGACGTCCTTGAGCTCACCAAGGACGAACTGCTCCACATCGTGGAAGCAGCCCGTCACTTGGAGAACATGACCGAATGGGCCCGGGCCACCACCATCCCAGCGGCCCGAGCGGCCCGAGCGGCGTGGGCGAAGCTGGGCGCCGCGATGGGCGTAAGCCGCCCGTTGGCGGCGATCTCGCCCGCTCGGTCAGGGCAGGTGTCGGCTCGGCCGTCCCTGCTGACCCCCAGCGCCGGCGGCTATCAAACCCGGGTGTGCTTGTCGTCGTCGAGTCCGCGGAGGTGGGCGATGGTCTGGGCGAGGCGTTCGGCGGCGGAGCGGGAGGGCAGGCCCCAGTTGCTGCGCGGACTCGCGGACGGTGCCGATGCCGAGTTCTGGGAACTCCATCGGGTGCGACACGACCAATCCGCGAAGCGGACCTTCACTCGGCTGCCCGGTCGACGACCACTAGCGAGGCGCGCAATGGCCACGAGCGATGATCTTCAGCTCTCTTCCCTCGGATGGCTCTTGGACCACCATGAGGCGAAGTACTTCGACAGGCGGCGGATGGTCGACGACCTCGGGTTGAAGCCGGGGGACGCTGTACTCGACCTGGGCTGTGGACCCGGCCTGTGGGCGCCGATGTTCGCCGAGAAGGTCGCGCCTGGTGGGCGCGTCACCGGGTTCGATCTTTCTAGAGAGCTGATCGGCTATGCCGTCTCACGCCTCGCCGATCACCCCCTACACGAAAATATGAATTTCGAGGTGGGTAATTTTGAGGCGACGTCGTTCGATGACAACGTTTTCGACGCCGTCTTCCTTGGGAACTGCTGCTGCTACGCCACTGACCTGTCCGTGGTCCTGGGGGAGGCGATGCGTGTTTCCCGGGGCCGCGTGTTCTCGAAGGACTTCGATGGAGGGGCAGTGATCTTCCACCCGGTCGAGGAGCACTTGGCGGCGAAGGTGATGGAAGCGGCCGCAAGGGCATTGAAGGAGAACCCGCCGGAGCCACCGTTCGACAACTTTATCGGCCAGAAGATGCACGGGGCCTTCCGGTCTGCAGGATTCCAGGACGTGACGACGCGACCGTACGTGATCCAGATGACTTCTCCACTCAGGAACGCGGAGAAGCGGTATCTGACGAAGAACGCGACATGGCTGGGGACTACGGCGGAGCCGTACCTGTCCGAGGACGACCGGAAGCGGTGGGAGGCCACGTTCGACCCGGCGTCCGGGATCCTGGACGACGAGAACTTCTACTTCTGCATGGTAGAGATGATCACGGTGGGAAGGGTGTAGCTCTGGGTCGAGGCAACACGGGCGTCATCAGTCGCCTCCGTCCTCACGCAGCGGCGTCATGGCGTCGGTCGTTACGTGAGATGCAGTCACGTCGGCTTGCTGGTCGGCTCGGGCAACTGCGCGACGAGCCGCGTCGGCCAGTGGCGTATTGGTGAGGCCCGCGGCCATCACCGGGCTGGTTTTGGCGGTGTCGGCCACGGTTCCCGAGCAGTGGTCGTGCCGGTGCGCCTGGCGCGCCGCCCAGGACCAGACTCAGCCGCCCGAGCCGGCGATCGAGAAGCCGTTCAACACCCACTTCGACCATCTGCGGGACCGACGCCCCGACGCCGCCGCCGTGGCGGCGCTGGGCGATGCGCTGTCCCGGCTCTGAGCTCACCGGGCCAGCCGATACTCATCAGAGAGCAGGGCTTGCTGGACGAGGGATACGAGCTCCACAGCACCGAGGCCACGGGCGGCGGCGTGTTCGCCACCCGGTCCTTCCAGATCGGTGAGACGGTGATGGTCGGTGTCATCGACGATGAGCTCGACGCCAACCACTCGCACGCCTCCCAGGTCAGCGCCGAACGCTTCGTATTGCACGGCGGCCCGATCACCAAGGCCAACCACTCCTGCGATCCCAACTGCGGGATCCACCTCAACTCCAGCGGTGCCCACGCCTTCGTCGCCCGCGAGCTCATCGTCTCCGGCCAGGAGATCACCTTCGACTACGCCATGCGCAATTACACGGTCGAACACTTCCCTGCCCACTGCCAATGCGGATCGCGCCATTGCCGTGACCTCATCACCGACTGGAAGGATCTGCCCGCCCACCGCAAGTCCGCCTACCGCGGATTCGTCGCCCCTTACCTCACCGACATCGACAGTAAGCGCGCCACGGACACCCTCGGGCGCGAGACCATGAACAGCACGGCCAGCGCGACGGTGCTGTAGTCGCCGCTGTCCCTTATCCGCGCCGATAGCCGCACTCCCCCAGATCGCCGTGTGACGTCTGCTATGACGGTGAGCCTTTCCAGTAGCGGGAGCGGCGGCTCGGGGCGACACGCGGGGACGTGAGGATGATCAGCTCGGGGTGCAGGACCTCGGTAGGAAGACGGTCCTTCCACAGACCGTCGCTCCGATACCGAGATCCTGCGTGCCCGATCCTGTCAGCTACTCCGGCGTGCTCCCCAGGACACCGCGTTGTTCGTCTCCGGCCTGCTCGCCGCCGAGCGGGTCCGCCGCGGCGATCTACCGATAGCCAAGCGCTTCCAACACCCGCCGGCGGGCAGCCTCACCTTGCCCGTCGAGGCACTTCGCGTAGACCTTGAGCCGGGGCCGTCCGCGCCCGGTGAACGATAACTGGGTCGCCGCCTGCTGCCTCGCCCGAGAACTCCCACTCGCCACCCTCAACATCAAGGGCTTCAGCGACTTCGCCGAGCATGAAGGCCTCGAACTGACTCAGATAACTGTCTCTCTCGTGGAATGCCACGTGGCACGAAACATTGGCCACCACGGTCAACAGCAGCAACTCCACGCGAGGCGAAGACCCTGGTAGGCCCCTCAGGAACTCCGCTGATCACTGCCGGCAGAAGTCGCAGGCGCCGGCGGACCAGACGAACGGTGCGATCGACGCGTTCCCCGCCAGTCGACGAGCTTGCCGCTGCACCGTCGGCGGATCCGCAGACGGCTTCGGCGCCTCTTGCCGGTTCAACCGAACAGCCGTTCCCTCGAACGTCCACGCTGGCTCGGCGGACAGTGCCGAGGACCGCCCGTTCTCGGGTGAACGAGTAACCTCCGGTATCCGGCGAGTCTCGGGGCCGACGATTGATGCGGGAATCCCCTTGGATCGTGCCCATCGTGCCCCGCGAGCCCACGCCGCCGACCCGCGCCGATCATCAGGAGTGCAAGGGTGCTCAACTACCCGATGCCGGTCCTCGACGAGGCGGAGTTGGCTGCCGCGGCGGCAGGTCTCGCAGAGAGTGAGATCCGGCTACTGTCCGGGACGGTTGTCGACCCCGCCGGCGTGATCAGGGCGAAACACGTCCCGACCGTCCGCGCTCGGGCATTCCACGTCGCCGGTGTGGGCGCGTCGCCGAGCTGGAACGTGTTCTGCATCGACAACGCCATCGCGTTCCGACCAGGGTTCGGCGTGGTCGGGGACCTGCGGCTGCGAGCGGATCTCGCCGCCCTGCACGTGCTCGGCGACGGGCTCGCGTGGGCACCGGCCGAGATGTTCGACCAGGACGGCGATCCGGTCCCGGTCTGCACCCGTGGTCTCCTTCGCCGGACGCAGGCGGAACTGGCCGGACGAGGGCTGACCGCGCTGGTCGGTGCCGAGCTGGAGCTCGTGGTGCCGGAGCAGGTCGGCCGGCCCTGGAACGCCTACGGGCTCGGGCCCGTCCTGGACGTCGAGCCATTCGTGCTCGACCTCGTCGATATGTGTACCGCGGTGGGCCTTCCGCTGGAGCAGGTGCACGCCGAGTACGGAGTCGGCCAGGTCGAGTTCTCGCTGAGCCCCACCGACCCCCTCACCGCGGCGGACAACGTCGTCCTGGCCCGCCTGCTCGCAGGCCGGGTCGCCCGGCGCCACGGGCTGACCACCTCGTTCTCCCCGCAGCCCTTCGCCGGAGGCGCCGGAAACGGTGCGCACCAGCACCTCTCGCTGTTCCGCGACGGCGTCCCGCTGCTCTCCGGCGGCCGCGGGCCGCACGGGCTCACACCCGAGGGCGAGGCGGTGATCGCCGGGATCGTGGCCGGGCTGCCGGAGCTGCTCGGCGTGTTCGCCGGATCGGTGCTGTCCACGCATCGACTCCAGCCCGGGCGCTGGTCGGGCGCCTACGCCTGTTGGGGGCTGGAGAACCGGGAGGCCGCGGTGCGGCTCTGCGCCGCGACGTCGGGCAACCCACACGGCGCGAGCGTCGAGCTCAAGTGCATCGACCCGTCCGCGAACCCCTACCTGGCCACCGCGGCCTTCCTCGGGCTGGCCGCGGACGGCGTGTCCCGTGGCGCGGCCCTGCCGCCCGAGGTGACCGTCGACCCGGCCGGGCTGACCGGCGCGGGGGCAGCCGTCCGGCTGCCGGTGGATCAGGCCGCGGCGCTCGCCGCCCTCGACGCCTCACCGCTGGCGGAGCGCTTGCTCGGCACCGAGATCCGCACGGCCCTCAGCGCGGTGCGCCACCACGAGCTGGACACCTACGGTGAGGAGGACGTCGCCGTGCTGGCCGAGCGATTCCGCTTCACGTGGTCGAGCTGAGCCGGACACCGACCATGAGCCTGGCCGAGCACGTGGCGTCGATGCCGTTGATCGACCATCACGTGCACGGCGCGTTCACCGCGGAGCTGGGGCGTGCCGAGTTCGAGGTCCATCTCAACGAGGGCTCGCCCGAGCCGGTCCCGGAGTGGATGACCCAGTTCGACTCGCAGCTGGGCTTCGCGATCCGCCGCTGGTGCGCGCCGCTGCTCGACCTGCCCGAACGGGCCTCGGTCGAGGCGTACTGGACGCGGCGCACCGAGCTCGGCGTGGCCGAGGTGACCGAGCGCTTCCTACGCGCGGCGGGGGTCTCGGACTGGCTGCTGGACACCGGCTTCGCCGCCGAAACCGTCCTCGGTCCTGACGGGATGGCGGCCGCGTCGGGGAGCGCCGCTCACGAGATCGTCCGGCTGGAGTCGCTGGCCGAGGAGCTCGCGGCCGACGGCGTGCCCGGTCGGGAGTACGCCGACGAATTCGGCTCCCGGCTGTCGCTGGCCACGCGGAACGCGGTGGGCGTGAAATCCGTCCTCGCGTACCGCACGGGCTTCGGCATCGACCTGAGCCGGCCCAGCCGCCGCGACGTCGCGAAGGCCGCCCAGCGGTGGGTCGACGCCGGCGGCGGGCGGCTGGTCGACGCGGTGCTGCTGCGGCACGGGCTGCACGCGGCAGTCGAGCGAGGCCTGCCGATCCAGATCCATACCGGACTCGGCGACCGGGACCTCGACCTGCACGAGGCGAACCCCGTCCGGTTGCTGGACTTCCTGCGCCTGCCAGAGGCCGCCGCCGTGCCGATCATGCTGCTGCACTGCTATCCCTACCACCGCGAGGCGGCCTATCTGGCCCAGGCGTTTCCCAATGTTCACATCGATGTCGGCCTCGCGCTGAACCACGTCGGCGTGCGCAGTCGGGAAGTCCTCGCCGAGTCCTTCGAGCTTGCTCCGTTCGCCAAGCTGCTCTACTCGTCCGACGGATGGGGGCCACCGGAGCTGCACTATCTCGGTGCGGCACTGTGGCGCCGGGCGATCACCACCACCTTCGGTAGGTGGGTCGAGGATGGCGACTGGTCCCTCGCCGATGCGAAGCGCATCGCCGACATGGTGGGCCGCGAGAACGCCGCGAGGCTGTACCAACTCGGAGCCATCGGGAACAGCTGCCCATCGGCGGGATTCTGAGCTGCACAAATCCCGCGGCTATCGATCGAAGGCGCGTGAAGTAGGCGCTCGGGCGGCGGAAGTATTCGGGGGCTGCTGGCGCGACCGTCGTCGGAATGCCGCTCGTGGCCGCCGCGCTGCTGCTCCTCGTCGGCCGCGCGGCTGACTCGGTGTCCGGCTGGCCACGCGTCTGTCTCACCATGGCCTTGACGCCGAACCCTGGACGAGGACGATCGGGCGGGTGCGGCACCAGTTCATCGACGGCTCGTGGTCCACCGCCGGGGCACCCATGGCCGGATTGCCGGTGATGCATCCGTGCTGAGGTACGTGGCCCGAAAGATCGTCAGCTGGACGCTCATGATCGTGTTGGCCACCAACCTGACCTACTTCCTGGCCAACTGGTTCCTGGATCCGAGGGCGAACTACCTGCAGCTGCGGCCGCCGCGCACGCCCGAGCAGATCGACCGGGCCCTCTCGCAATACGACTTGAGTCCGGACACCCCGCTCCTGGTGCGCTGGTGGCACTGGATCAGCAACATCGTGCTGCACTGGAACTGGGGATACTCCCCGGTCGGGGAGGCCGTCAACGGCCAGATCGCCTTCCGGATCGGGGTCAGTGCGCAGCTCGTGCTGCTGTCGACGATCCTGTCCACGGTCATCGGCATCGCCCTGGCCGTGTACACCGCCGCCCGCCAGTACCGCTTCGCCGACCGGTTCAACCAGAGCCTGTCGATCATCACCCTCAACATCCCGGTCCCGGTCGCCGGCCTGGCGGTGGTGCTGTTGGCGATCGCGTTCAACCGCTCTCTGGGCAGCACGCTGCTCTTCGTGGCGGGCGCCCAGTCCCCCACGGTCACCGGGTTCTGGCCGCTGGTGCTGGACCGGCTGCGACACCTGGCCCTGCCGACCATCGCCCTGACCGTGATCAACTACGCCGGCTACCACCTCCTGCAGCGCTCGCTGCTGCTGGACAACATCAACGCCGACTACGTGCGGATGGCGCGGGCCAAGGGGCTGACCCGGACCGAGGCCATCCGTCGGCACGGGCTGCGCACCTCGTTGATCCCGGTCGCCACCTCCATCGCGTTCACCGTCCCCGCTCTGTTCACCGGCGCGGTGCTGACCGAGACGATCTTCGCCTGGGAGGGCATGGGCCGCTACTTCGTGACGACGATCAGCAAGAACGACGTGCACGGCGCGGTGGCCGTCGCCGCGTTCGGCGCCCTGATGACCGCGTTCGGCGCGATCCTGGCCGACCTCGCCGTGGTGGCCCTCGACCCGAGAGTGCGGGTGACCGGTTCGTGACCGCCAACATTCCCGGCCTCGAGCCCCTGGTCGACGATGTCTCGTCGGTACCGAGCGCGGTCGAGGAGCGGGGCGTCGGCCGGAGACACACCAGCCGGCGACGGCTCTACCTGCGCCGGTTCCTGCGCAACCGGGGTGCGGTGGTCGGGCTGGCCATCCTGGCCCTGCTGATCCTGTTCGCCCTGGCCGGCTCGCTGTTCACCAGCTACACCTACACCGATGTCGACTTCGCCAACCTGAGCTCGGCGCCCTCGCCCGAGCATGTGTTCGGCACCAACGGCGCCGGCAACGACACCTATGCCCAGGCCGTGCACGGCCTGCAGCGGTCCCTGGTCATCGCGCTTGCGGTGTCCCTGCTGACGACGATGATCGCGGCGTTCGTGGGTGCGGCGGCCGCCTACCTCGGCGGCCTCCCGGAGAAGATCATCCTCGGGGTCGTCCACTTTCTGCTGGTCGTTCCCTCGTTCCTGATCCTGGCACTGGTCTCGCAGCGGGCCCACGGCGACTGGCGGGTACTGATCCTCGTGCTGACCGTCTTCGGGTGGATGTTCGGCGCCCGAGTGGTGTGGTCCCTGACCACCTCGCTGCGAGAGCGGGAGTACGTGCAGGCCGCCCGGTACATGGGCGTCGGGCCGGTCCGCATCGTGCTGCGCCATCTCATTCCCAACATCGGCTCGCTGCTGATCGTCTCGTTCACCCTCGGCGTGGTGGCGACCGTGCAGTCCGAGACGGCGCTGTCGTTCATCGGGTTCGGTGTGCAGCTGCCGGACGTCTCGCTGGGCACGATGCTCAGCGACGGGGCCAACACGGTGTCCAGCGCGCCCTGGTTGTTCTACTTCCCGGCAGGCCTGGTCACCCTGCTGACCGTGTCGATGGCGTTGATCGGTGATGGGCTGCGCGACGCCCTCGACCCGACCTCACGGTCCGGGGGCCGGGCATGAGTGTCCCGGTGCTGTCGGTTCGCGACCTCGAGGTCTCCTTCCCGTCCGAGGCCGGCCGGGTGGACGCGGTCCGCGGCGTCGACTTCGACCTGCACCCGGGTCGGACGCTGGGCATCGTCGGCGAGTCCGGCTCGGGCAAGTCGGTCACGTCCATGGCGGTGATGGGCCTGCTGCCGGACTACGCCGCCGTGTCCGGATCGATCACTCTGAACGGGCGCGACCTGCTCGGGCTCGACGACCGGCAGCTGTCGAAGATCCGCGGCCGCGAGCTCGGCATGATCTTCCAGGACCCGCTGTCCTCGTTGACCCCGATCTTCTCGGTGGGCCGCCAGCTCGTCGAGGCGCTGCAGATCCACCAGGACCTCGACCGGGACGTCGCCTGGAAACGGGCGGTGGAGCTGCTCGACCTGGTCGGAATCCCGAACGCGGCGGCCCGGGCCCGGTCGTTTCCGCACGAGTTCTCCGGTGGGATGCGGCAGCGGGTCGTCATCGCGACCGCGATCGCCAACAACCCGGGGGTCCTCATCGCCGACGAGCCGACCACCGCGCTGGACGTCACGGTCCAGGCCCAGATCCTCGAAGTACTCAAGCTCGCCCAGGCCGAGACCGGCGCCGCACTGATCCTCATCACGCACGACCTCGGCGTGGTGGCCGGGACCGCGGACGAGGTGATGGTCATGTACGCCGGACGGCCGGTGGAGAAGGCGCCGGTCGACGTGCTGTTCGCGCGGCCGAGGATGCCCTACACAATCGGCGTGCTCGGTGCCGTCCCCCGGGTCGACAGCGCGGCGCGGGCGCCACTGGTGCCGATCACGGGCAACCCGCCGCTGCTGATCGACCTGCCGCCGGGGTGCCCGTTCGAGCCCCGGTGTCCGATCTCTGTGGCCCGGTGCGCGGACGGGGAACCCGAGTTGGGCCCGGCGTCGCGCACGACCGCCGGGCACACGGTGGCCTGCATCCGCGCGGACGGGATCGAGGACGGCCAAATCGACGGCGCCCCCGTCTACCCGCTCCCCCCGGTACCCGAGTCGCCGGCCGTGGCCCTGCCCCGTGACCAGCGCCCGGCCGTGCTCGAGCTGACCGCCGTCAGCAAGACCTACCCGCTGCTCAAGGGCGCGCTGCTGAAGCGCCGTGTGGGGTGGGTGTACGCGGTGTCCGAGGTCAGCCTGGACATCCGGGAGGGCGAGACCCTCGGCCTGGTCGGCGAGTCCGGGTGCGGCAAGACCACGACGCTGGTCGAGATCATGAACCTGCGCCGGCCGGAGCACGGCACCCTCCGGGTCGGCGGCGTGGACGTCGCGGAGCTGCGCGGGCGGGGCGCGGAGCGTGAGCTGCGCCGCCGGCTGCAGATGGTGTTCCAGGACCCGATGGGTTCGCTGGACCCCCGGTTGACCGTCTTCGACATCCTCGCGGAGCCCCTGCGGGCGGTCGGCGAGGCGGACCGCGCGGCGATCGGCCGGCGGGTCGAGAAGCTGATGGAGCTGGTGGGGCTCGACCCCGAGCACAGCGACCGCTTCCCGACCGCGTTCTCCGGCGGCCAACGGCAACGAATCGGGATCGCCCGCGCGCTGGCCACCAGCCCGTCGCTGGTGGTGCTCGACGAGCCGGTGTCCGCGCTGGACGTCTCGATCCAGGCCGGCGTGATCAACCTGTTGAACGAGCTCAAGGCCGAGCTGGGACTGTCGTACCTGTTCGTGGCGCACGACCTGTCGGTGGTGCGGAACATCTCCGACCGGGTGGCCGTGATGTACCTGGGGCGGATCGTGGAGATCGGAGCGGTGGACGAGGTGTTCGAACACCCCCGCCATCCGTACACCGAGGCCCTGCTCTCGGCGATCCCAGTGCCCGACCCGCAGGTCGAGCGCACCCGCAAGCGGGTGCTGCTGCGCGGCGACCTGCCCAGCCCGACCGACTCCTCCCCCGGTTGCCGGTTCGTCAGCCGGTGCCCCCTGCACCTCACCCTCGACGACGCCCAGCGGGCCCGCTGCACGGACGAGACGCCGGCACTGACCGGAGGGGGGGACGTCGATCACCGCAACGCCTGCCACTTCCGCTGATGCCCGTCATGGCCGTACACGCGTGCGGCACCCACGCTGTCCCCGCAGAGAAATGAACGGATCATGCGCGTCGTGAACAGGACCGTGAAGAGGAGCACAGCGCTCGCGGTGATCGCCGTGCTGTCGATGACGCTGGTCGCCTGCAGCGGCTCCGGACCGGGCGGCGGGAACGGCGGCGAGACAGCGCAGTCGCTGGCCGCGAAGGCCGAGTACAACCCCCAGCCCTACGACAACATCAAGGACGGCGGCACGCTGACCACGTCGCTGTCGGAGATCTCGCCGCAGTTCAACACGTTCCAGACCGACGGGTCGGCGTACACGCTCACCGTGTGGCGCTGGTACAACCCGATTCTGATCAACTTCACCGCCGACGGCGACGCCGTGTACAACCCGGACTACCTGACCGACGTCAGGCCGGAGACGGTCGACGGGAACACCAAGATCACATACACGATCAACCCGAAGGCCACCTACAACGACGGCTCACCGATCGACTGGCGCTCGTTCGAGTCCACATGGACGACCAGCAACGGCAAGGACCAGGCCTACCTGGTCAGCTCCAGCGACGGCTACGACCGGATCACGTCGGTGGCGCGGGGGACCGACGACCGGCAGGCCGTGGTGACCTTCCAGGGCGTCGACGTGTGGTGGCAGGGCCTGTTCAACGTGCTGCTCAACCCCATGGCCGCCAGCCCCGCCGTGTACAACCAGGGATACGTCAACAACCCGCACAACGAGTGGGGCGCAGGCCCGTACCAGGTGCAGAAGTACGATCCCCAGAACGGCGTCGTCGTCTTCGAGCGCAACCCGAAATGGTGGGGCAAGCGGGGCAAGCTGGACACCCGGACGTTCCTGGCGATGGAGAACTCGGCCAGCCTCAACGCGTTCAAGAACGGCCAGATCGACGCCGTGGGCGTCGGCAGCAAGGACCGTTTCGCGCAGGTGCAGGGGCAGCCGGGCACCGAGATCCGCAAGGGTCCGTCGCTGCAACTGGACTACTTCACGCTCAACGGGCA
Organism: Pseudonocardia sp.; assembly: GCF_025465255.1. Lineage (GTDB taxonomy): Bacteria > Actinomycetota > Actinomycetes > Mycobacteriales > Pseudonocardiaceae > Pseudonocardia. Next base: position 75,211 of record NZ_JAODNI010000113.1, on the reverse strand, counting down.
GAGCCCGATCCTGTCCGACCCGCAGGTGCGGAAGGCCATCTTCGAGGCCATCGACCGCACGCAGATCGCCAGGTTCCACTTCAACGGGCTGGACTACTCCGCCGACCCGCAGAACTCCATGACCCTGCTGCCCTTCCAGAAGGGCTACACCGACAGCGTCGAGAAGGTCATCCGGTTCGACCCCGAGCAGGCCAGGAAGGACCTCGACGCGGCCGGGTGGACGATCGGTCCGGACGGCATCCGGGTGAAGAACGGGCAGCCGCTGACGTTCACCTACGTCAACACGGGCGACGACGCGGTCGGCAAGGCGATCGCCGGCGGCACCGCCGCGATGCTGAAGAACATCGGGGCACAGATGGACATCCGCCAGGTGCCGTCCGGTGACTTCTCGAAGATCGTCACGGGCAAGCAGTTCGACATGTTCTACTCGGGCATCTCGCAGTCCGACCCATTCGGGCTGGCCTACATCTGCCAGATCTACTGCTCCACCAGCGGACTGATCAAATCCGGGGTGAACGACCCGAGGAACGACGGGCTGATCAGGTCGGTGAACACCCTGCCCACCCCTGAGGAGCAGTACGCGAAGGCCGCCGAGGCGGAGACCGCGGCGCTGAGCACCTACGGCGTGCTGCCCACGGTGAACCTGCCGGAGATCACCGCGGTCAGGACCGGACTGGCCAACTACGGGGCCGGGCGGTTCTTCACGGCGAATCCGGAGATGATCGGCTGGCAGAAGTAGCGTCGGAGGGGTACCGGGTGGTGGCACTCTCACCATCAACGACCACGCATCTCCTGGTGATGGCGTCGTCGTTCGTCGCCTGCACGTCCTGGGCCGGCGGCCGAATCTCGCGCAGGTACATCACGGTGGTGTGGCTGCCGGTGCCCGACTTCGCCGAGCACGAGTGCCTCGAACTCCTCCGCTGACGATCGGACGCCGCGCCCGACTACTCGACCGCGCTCTACCAGCCGGCGAAGGTGACGGTGTCCCTGGCCAACCCGAACGGGGTGTGCACCCCGGCTTCCCGCCCGCGGCCCCAACCCCGGCTCGCCTGGCGCCAGGAAAGCTGCTCACAGGTAGTACACCTCGGGCCAGATCTCCGCCCAGGGTGCACGCCGACGCTCCAGCAGCCACACCGAGCCGACGCCGGAGTTCTCCTCGCCCGCCACGAGTTGCTTGGCCTGGCTGAAGTGCCGGCGCAGGTTCTCCAGCCGAGCGGGCTCGTTGCCACTGACGTACAGGACGGCCTGGAGGGGCTCCGGGGGCGCGCCGAAATACCAGAAACCACGGTTGGGGCTGTAGACAGTCGTCGGCATGCCACGCTGAGGACCGAACCGTTCCAGATATCCAGCCTGGGTATAGGTCTCGGTCAGTACCGCCACCTCCTCGCGGGTGTCCAGCGGCAGAGAGCGGTAGGCCATGGCCACGCGGTCGGCCTGCTGACGGGAGTCGGACTCGGCCGGTGAGCCCGGAAGCAGATCAAGAGCAACTGCTACTGCCGACACGGCGATGACCGGCCAGATGATGAGCCAGCCCCGCCAACGTGCGGAACAACGTCGTTCGAGTTCCACCGCTCCGGCGGCGAAACACACCGGATAGATCCCCAAGGCGTAGTAATCACGACCGCCTGCGATGACGAAGACCACCAGCAGGCCGATGACGGTCCAGCCGAAGAACCGATAGGCACGCAGCTGGGGCGAACGCACAAGCTGCCACAACCCGTAGCCCAGCAGCAGCACACCCGCTGGCAGACCGGCGGCCGACAGCGCGCCCAGGATATCGGTCTTGCCCTGAGCCGAAATGACCTCGCTCACCTCGATCTGCGGCCAGCCGTGCCGGGACTGCCACAGCAGGCCGGGGGCCGCAGAAAGTGCCGCCAGTGCACCGCCGACCCACAGCGCCGGCCGGAGCAGCATCTGACGCGGGCCGACCGCAAGAATGCTGAGGGCGAGAACCGCCCACAGAGCCGGGATGAGGTATTTGGTTTGCAACGACAGGGCCGTTGCCACTCCCGCGGCCAGCAGCAGCCCATCGTTGCGCTGACCTTGACCATGGAGGCGGACCCAACGCACGAGCAGCCAGCTGAGCAGTGTCCAGAAGAACACGTCGAGCGTGGCGGGGTAGAGAATCTGGCCCCACGGCAGCATTGCCAGTGCGTACCTGGCCGCGGCGATCATCTGCGCCCGGCGCCCGCCACCGAGCTCGCGGGCGATCAGCGCGGCAATTGCCACGCCCGCTGCGGTGAGCAGTGTGGCGGGGAGGCGTAGTCCCACGGACGAGCCGGGAAATGCGCTGTCCATCAGGTGGGCGAGCAGGGGTGTCAATGGCGGCTGATCGGCGTACCCCCAACTGAGACGACGTCCTGCGGCCACGAAGTACGACTCGTCGATGGAGTAGACGATGCCTGTGGAGGCACCACTCCTGACCAGCAGCACCAGTCCCACCAGCGCGCTCAGGGCCAGTACCGGCACGTGAGCCAACGGTGGGGTCGAACCCTCTGACCGGGGGCGGCTGCCTGCGGGCCGGTCGTCGATCCGGAATTTGTCGATGTCGAACGTCGCCGTGGCGGAGGGAGCGCCCGGCAGGTCGGAGCGCGGCGAGGCGACGTAGACGACCTTCGGGTTCGCCTCGGTGGTGGGCAGCGCGGTGGGGGCGAGCGCGACCGCGTCCAGCGCGTCGCGGGGTCGGTCTCGGGCAGCGCGGGCGGTCGGTCATGATCACCGAGGCTAGGTCGGCACCACATCAACGGAATCGGCCGATAGGACGGTCGGCATCGGCCGAACGGCCATCACTCAGTGCCCTTACCTTGTGGCGGTTGCCGCAGTGCTCAATGGAGCACCAGCGGCGGCGGCCGGGGCGTGAGGTGTCGCCGTAGACGAGGTGGCAGTCCTCGGCGGCGCAGGTGCGGATGCGGTGCGCGTAGGGACCGGTCGACAGCTCCACGGCATCCCTTGCGACGGTGGCCAACAGGTGCGTGCCGTTGGAGGTCCCGGCCCACCGCCGCTTCCCGGTCGGCGCGATGGCGGATGCCAGGGCCGGGCGGACGGCTGCCTGGTTGACGACCTCTAGATCATCGGGCGAGGGCGGTTCGCTGCGCGTGTGGGCGATGACCACCCGAAGCAGGGCGTCGCGCAGCCTTCGCGCGTCCACCACCTCGGCTTGTGGGATCTCCAGCACGGGCGTCGGGGTCAGCCGCGACCGGTCCGCCCAGGCGGCCAGGTCGGCGGCCTCGTGCAAGACCTCGTACCGGCGGTAGGGGCCGGCCGGTGCCGCTGGTGGTCAGCGGTTCCAGGCACAGCGCGCCGGGATCGAAGCGGTAGGCGACACGGTATGGGGGGAGTACAGCGTCAACACCTTGGTTGCGGCGGAGTCCATATAACAAATACAACTGGTTACATGGCTTTGAGTTGGAAGCTGGTCATCGACAGCACGAACGCGTCCGCCCTCGCGGACTTCTGGGCTGCGGCCCTGGAGTACGAGGTGGAAGACCCCAGCGCGCTCATCAAGCAACTGCTGGCCGCCGGCCGCATCGGCGCGGAGGCGGTCGTCGAGCATCGCGGCCGCAAGACCTTCCGCGGCTACGCCGCGATCCGCCACCCCGAGGACTCGTTCGACCAGACCAGCGGCGTCGGCCGCGGCCGGCGGCTGCTGTTCCAGGACGTGCCCGAGGGTAAGTCCGGCAAGAACCGCCTGCACATCGACGTCCACAGTGAGCCCGGCGGCCTCGACAAGCTGGTGGCCCGGCTGGAGGAGCTGGGGGCAACCCGCGTCCGCGAGGTCGACGAGGGACCTGCCGGGCACTGGTCGATCATGCAGGACCCCGAAGGCAACGAGTTCTGCGCGGCGTAGGCCGGGCCGCGGCCTGTCGTGGAGACGTGGCTCCCTGACGCCATGGCAGGAGACCATCGCGTGATCGTCATCAGGAGGCGACCGACGTAAGCCCCCGCACGCTCACGAGCGGCGAACAGGCGCAGCGGCATGATCGGCTGCGCCGCGCGCCACTCGGTGAGCACGAACAGGGCCAGCAGCAGCACGCCGGCCGCCAGCGCCCCGATCGTCACCGGGTCGCCCAGCCGGTGTCAGCGGAGCGGACGATGGACGATGCCGTAGACCAGCTCGGTCATGCCGAGCGTCGAGCTCAGCGCGCCGGCGAGGTCGAACCGGCCCGACCGCCGCTCGGTCTCCGGCAGGAAGCGAGGCGCGGCGAGGAGCACGGCGAGCCCGATCGGCACGTTGACGAAGAACCCGACGCGCAGGAGATCCAGCTGGTGACCACACCGCCGAGCAGGAGCCCGAGGCTCGTGCCGCCAGCACGGTGACCGCCAGCAGGCTCACCCGGCGCCGAGCACGACCTGCAGGCTCTGCCGGCGAGCTCGGCGGCCGGTGGCGGGGGGCCTCGGCCGCCGGCGATCCGGACCGGGGCGGATGCGGCCCTCAGATGGGGGCGGAGTGCCAGAGCAGGTCGCCGTCCGGCCAGTCATCGAGGTCCGCGGCGACCGGCAGGATCAGCGTGTTCCGCTCGATCTCGTCCACGAACGGAGCGGCCTCCTTGGTGTCGTCCCGGGAGAAGACCGCCCGCCGTGGCGGCGAGAGTCGGTGCCAGCCCGCCCGCTGGTAGAACGCGACGCGCTCGTCCGCGCACGTGAGGATGCCGAACGGGACCCGGAGATCCGCGAGGTACGCGTTGACGCGCTTCATCAGGTCACCGCCGACGCCGTGCCCCTGCAGCGCCGGCCGGACCGCGACGAGCCCGACCACCCCGACCAGCTGGTCGGTCGTGCCGACCTGGATCATCCGGCGGAGCACGCCGGCCGCCGCGGCCGCCCCCTCGGCGTCGTGGCCGATCACGCGCGCCTCGGGCCGCAGGGAGGACCAGGTCCGCAGGCCGGGATAGAGGCCCGGGAGGTGGGCGAAGGCGCCCCGCAGCAGCTCGCCCAGCTCCGCGTGCTGGGCCATCGTCACGTCGCCTTCGCGGATCGCGGTCCAGTCCATCACCCCACTGTCTTGCGCCCCGTCGCCCCGCGCCACTCCTGCGCCGGGACGTGCCACCAGCAGGTTGCGCGTTTGGCTCGGACCTGCAACCTTAGAGTGGCACATCGCCGACCGACGGAGGACGTCATGGAGATCGTGGACCGGATCGAGCGCGAGATCGTGATCGCCGCGCCCCCGGAGCGGGTGCGGGAGCTCGTCAGCCGGCCGGGCTGGTGGATCGGGGACGGGGACCGGTCGAAGCAGGTCGTGACCTGGGAGGGCGACGTCGCCGTCGTCGAGGCGCCGCCGTACGGCCGGTTCTCCGTGCTCCCGGTGCCGAGCGACGACCCGGACCGCATCGTGTTCCGTGGCGCGGAGTACACAGCCGAGCCGCTCACGGAGCGCACGTCCACACTGGTCGAGTTCGTGGTGGCCGCGCACGGGACGGGCACGCTGCTCCGCGTCGTCGAGAGCGGGTTCGCCGCGCTCTACCCCGCGGAGGAGGACAACGCGATCGCCGTGGAGGGCAACACGGTGGGCTGGCAGTTCCAGCTCGACGTCGCGAAGCGGGAGTGCGAGCGCGCCGCGGCATGACGGAACCCGTGGCGGAGGCCGCGGTGGGCGACGTCCTGGCGGCGCTCGCAGACCCCACCCGGCGGCGGATCGTGGGGGCGCTCGGGAACGCCGGCGGGGCCACCGCGACGACCCTGGCGGGGTCGCTGCCCGTCTCCCGACAGGCCGTCGTCAAACACCTGCAGGTCCTCGAGGGCGCGGGGCTCGTCGAGGGGGTGCGGCGGGGGCGCGAGGTGCGCTACGAGGTGCGACCGGACCCGTTGGACGTCGCGGCGCGCTGGCTCGTCGGCCTGTCCGCCGCCTGGGACCGCAGCCTGTCCGCCCTGAAGAGGGAAGCCGAGGACCCGTGAAGGGCCGGGGGTCTTGCGCCGACGGGACGGCTCAGGCGAGCAGGCGCCGGAGGCCGCTGCGGCCGCGGCGCGACCGCGCGGGCGGCGAGACGATCGCGGCGCAGGTCCGGCAGGGCTCGCCCTCGGGCTGGACCATCGGCGCGGCGGTGACGACGCACCCGCAGACCGCGCGGTAGCGGCCGCTGCGCAGCGCGTAGGGGGCGGTCAGCTCGGAGTCCGGGATCTGATGGGCCTGACTGTCCAGAGCACAGGTGACGGTGACCGTGTCGCTGATCCCAGCGGGGTCTCCCTTGTGCTCGTCGTCCACGCCCGTGCTCCTCCGGTCCCCGACGTCCGGACGATGATCCGGACCCACCTTCTGCTCGCCCATCGTCCGGGACGTAGCGTGCAGTTGCAAGGCCATCTGCAAGAACGTTTGCACGAACTCGACACCGCGCGGGACCCCCGTCCCGCCGCCGGACCGATGGAGTCGGAGGACATGACCCACGCCAACGGCACGCCCGCCCCCGCCCTCGGCCCCGTGAGCTGGAAGAAGAGCGCGATCAGCAACCCGAGCGGGGACTGCGTGGAGGTCGCGGACCTGCCGGACGGGGACGTCGCCCTGCGCAACTCCCGTGACCCGCACGGCCCGACCCTCGTCTACACCCGCGCCGAGATCTCGGCGTTCCTGCGCGGTGCCAAGGCCGGGGAGTTCGACGACCTCCTCCTGTGACGCCGCCGCCGGGCCTCCTCGTCCGGACGGCTCGCCGATGTGGGAGGCGGTAGGGTCGCCTGTCATGACCAGCGACGGCTCCGACTCCCGCTCGCGGCTCGCCCGGTTCGACGCTCCGGGCCAGGGCGGCCCGACCGTCCTGCGGATCATGCTCGGCACCCAGCTCCGGCGCCTGCGCGAGGAGCTCGGCATCACCCGCGAGGCCGCCGGGGACGCCATCCGCGCCTCGCACGCCAAGATCAGCCGCCTGGAGCTCGGCCGCGTCGGCTTCAAGGAACGGGACATCGCGGACCTGCTGACCCTCTACGGCGTCGACGACGCCGAGGAGCGGGACCGCTGGATGCAGCTGGTCCGCCAGGCCAACGAGCCGAACTGGTGGCACCGCTACACCGACGTCCTGCCCAGCTGGTTCGAGCTCTACCTACGGCTCGAACAGGCCGCGTCGATCATCCGCAGCTACCAGGTCCAGTTCGTGCCCGGCCTGCTGCAGTCCGAGCAGTACGCCCGCGCGGTGATCGTGCAGGGCCACGGCGGCGAGGACGCCGAGGAGATCGACCGCCGGGTGAACCTGCGGATGACCCGGCAGAAACTGCTGACCGAGCCGGACGCTCCGCGTTTCTGGGCCGTGATCGACGAGGCGGCGCTGCGCCGGGCCTTCGGATCGCCCGCGGTGATGCAGGAGCAGATCGGCCACCTGCTCGAGCTCGCGGAGGTACCGTCCGTGACGATCCAGGTGCTTCCGTTCAGCAGCGGCGGGCACGCGGCCGCGGGCGGCCCGTTCACCGTGCTGCGGTTCGCCGAACGGGACCTGCCGGACATCGTCTATCTCGAGCAGCTCACCAGCGCGATGTACCTGGAGAAACGCCCCGAGGTGGAGGTCTACCTCCGCACGATGGAGCGGATCACCGTGCAGGCGGAGACGCCGAAGGCCAGCAAGGACCTGCTGCGGTCCCTGCTGGACGAACTCTAGGAACGCTTGATCCCGACCGCGCCGGCCAGCAGGGTGTGCACCGGGCTGTCGGTGAGGGTGTCCGCGTCCGGGCGCCAGTCGTTGGCGTAGACCAGCCCGGGCTCGACGAGTTCGAGGCCCGCGTAGAACGGCCGCATCTCCGCCCAGGTACGGAAGCGCCCCGTGCCCAGCCCGCCGTCGAGGAACGCGTGCTCCAACGCCCGGGCGCGCGGCTCGTCGTCGTCCAGGAAGTTCGAGATGAAGACGTAGGTTCCCGCCGGGAGCCGCTCGACCAGCCGCGCGACGATCCCGGCGGGGTCCGCCTCGTCCGGGAAGTGGTGCAGCACCCCGGAGATCAGGACGGCCGACGGCTGCTCCGGGTCGATCAGCCGCATGGTCTCGGGGTCGCCGAGGATCGAGTCCGGGTCCGTGAGGTCCGCGGTGATCACGGTGCTGACCTCGCCGCTGCTGAGCAGGGCCCGCGCGTGCGCCAGCACGACGGGGTCCTTGTCCACGTAGACGACGTGGGCCGCCGGGTCCAGCGCGTGCGCGACCTCGTGGACGTTGCCCTCGGTGGGCAGCCCGGACCCGATGTCCAGGATCTGCTTGATGCCGATGTCCCCGACCAGGTACCGGACGACGCGGCGGATCAGGCTGCGGTTGTCCTGGGCGAGGACGGTGCTCTCCGGGACCGCGTTGAGCAGCGCGTTCCCGGCGCGGCGGTCGGCGTCGAAGTTCTCCTTGCCGCCGAGCACGTAGTCGTACACGCGGGCGATCGAGGGCCGGTCCAGTGCCGCGCCCGTTGGCCGCGACGGCCCGCCGTCGTCGTCCGCACCCGTCACCGCACCCACTCCTCCGCCCGCCGCGTTCATCGACTTCCACCGTAGTCGGACAGGCCCTGCGCACCCCCGGTGGTCCGCCGCGCACGCCCGGGGGAACAGCCTCACCCGAATCTGGTTGAACTTTCAGCGGTGGCCGCCCGCGAGCCGCGCGCGAACGCCGCCTTCCTGCGCCTGACCCGGTCGGGCAACCACCACGACCTGGGGCTGTTCGGCCTCGGCGCGGGCGCGGCACCGAAGCGGCCGGGCACGGTGGGGCTGTACCACCTGGCGTGGCAGGTCGACAGGATCGACGAGCTCGAGGCCGCCCGCACGACACTCGCCGAGCTCGGCGCCTCACCGGCGAGTCCAGCCACGGCGCGACGAAGAGCATCTACGGCGCGGACCCGGACGGGAACGAGTTCGAGGTGATGTGGCTGCTGCCGCGCGAGGACTGGGGCGTGCACGAGAACGCCGCACCCGTCGAACGGCTGAACCTGAGCGGCGAGGTCGAGCGGTGGAGCGGCGTCGGCACGTCCGCCACCGTCGCGACCGGACCCGTTCGTGAGCGCGCCGGACACCTTCGGGGCGCCCACCGTCGTCACGCGCGGTGACGCCGGCCCGGAGGCGCCGCTGGTCGTCCTGCTGCACGGCCGCGGCTCGCACGAGCGGGAGATCATCGGCCTCGTCGACGTCCTCCCCGAGGGTCCGGTCTACGCCGCCGTGCGCGCCCCGATCGCCGAGGAGGGCGGGTACGCCTGGTTCGCGAACCCGGGGGATCGGGCGACCTCTACCGGAGTCGCTGAGGTGGACCATGGACTGGTTCCGGGACCGGCTCGACGTGGTCGCCCCGGCCGGGCGCCCGGTCGTCCTCATCGGGTTCAGCGGTGGCGCCGCGTTCGCGTTCGCCGGCGGGCTGCTCCTCGACGAGCCCGTCCGCTTCGCCGGCGCGGCCCTCCTCGCAGGCACGCTGCCCTTCGACGGCGGGGTCCCCGCCACCCCCGGACGGCTGGCCGGGAGCCCGTCTTCGTCGCGCAGGGTGACGACGACGCGGCGATCCCGCGCGAGCTGCTGGACCGCACCTAGGAGTACCTGACGGGTGAATCCGGCGCCACGGCCGTCGCGCGGCGGGCGATGGCGTGACACCCCGCGTCGGCCCGGCCGACCGGCGCGGGGCGCGCAGGTGGCGGCGGTCCTTTGACCCGATCGGCGGATGTTCCGGCCGACGTCCGGCCCTCACAACTCCCGCGCAGGAACTACGGAGAGTTCACCGAAGTGTCAGGACCCCGGCGTCCGCCGAACGGAGCAGGCCCACTAGCGTCGCCGCCACATTCCTGGAGGTGACAGTCAGTGGCGCTCGCGTCCATCTTGTCCAGCATGCCCGACCTGTTGCAGCGCACACTCGCCCAACACACTCCCGATGCGCGCGGCTACTGCCGCGAGTGCAGGGAGTCGTCCGGCGTGGCGGCCAGTTGGCCGTGCGTCACGCGGGAGCTGGCCGAGGAGGCGGAGTACATCCACCGTGGGGGCCTCCCCGGCACCCTCGGCGGGCGGCACCGCTCCGGCCGGGCCTGACCCCGGCCCCGCGGCGCCCCGACCGTCGAGCGTCGGGGCGCCGCGCCCGCTCGGACGCCGATCGGCCCGACACCGAGCGTCGTCCTCCTGTCAGCAGCTCGACACGACCGCACTCTGCGACGACGGTGACATCCGACTCCGGGACCACGCCACGACGGCAAGCCCGCCACTGCGCCGAACGGCCTTCCGCGCCGAGGCCCCATTACTCTTTTCGGAGCAACTAACGACCGTTCGCCGCGGTCGTCGTCGATCGCCGGTGCCGGATCCCGGACGAACGGCAACGTTGCCGTGGCGATGACAGGCGGACGGCCGCTCACCTTCCGTGACACCGTTCGGCTCGCCGTAGATCACGATCGGCTCAGCCGAGGCAACCGGACGCGGCAGGCACCGATGCAACCCCTACGTTCGGTCGCGGGTCGATGACGGCCGCATCACGAACGGGCAACGGACCACCCCCGGGTCCGCCGGTACCCCCGACCGGAACCCGTTGCGACCGTCGACCCGTAGGGAACCGAAAGGTTGCAGGTAAGTGGCACGGCACCGCTCCCCACGAGGCCGCTCCGCGATCCCCCACCCGCGTTCGCCGCATCCCCAGCCGGCGAGAAGGGTGGGGGACGCGGTCCGGTCCGCTCCCCAGGACGACCCTCCCGAGGGCCGTCGGTCTCCCGTCCGGCACCAGGACCGCGCCCGTCGGCCGGGCCCGGTCCGCCGGACCGCCGCCGTCGCGGTCGCCGCGGGCGGCGCGTTCTCCGCCCTCGGCGCGGCCGTCCCGGTCGCGGGACCCGCGACGGACGACCGACAGGCCACTACCGCGGCGTTCCTCCTCTCCCCGTCGGACGGCGTCGCCTCGGCGGCGGACGTGCCGGCGGTCGTCGGCGGGCCCCCGCCCACGATCGACGTCGACGAGCTGACCGGCGCCGTCCGCAGCGCTGGCGAGCAGGCGACGCGCACGGCCCGGCGTCTCGAGGAGCAGGGCCTCGAGGAGCAGCGTGCCCTCGAGGCGGAGGCCGCCGAGAAGGCCCGGCGCGGCGTCGCGCCGACGTCGTCCGCAGTCACCTCCTCCGGCACGTCGGACTGCCGGATCGATCTCGGCGGCATGGGCGCGGTCAGGTCCTGGGTCCGGGACGCCGCGGAGTTCCTCGGCTGCCGGTTCGACGAGCCCCAGGTGCTGGGCGTCGGCGGCCGCGCCGGCACGTCGGACCACCCGTCGGGCCTCGCCGCGGACTTCATGGTGGACCGCACGACCGGAGACTCCCTCGCCGCCTGCGCCGTGCAGAACCGCGAGGCGCTCGGCATCTCCTACGTGATCTGGGAACAGCAGATCAACTTCGGCAGTGGCTGGGAGGCGATGGAGGACCGCGGGGGCGTGACCGCGAACCATTTCGACCACGTCCACGTGTCCTTCGAGAAGAGCGCGCCGAGCGGCAGTTCCGTCACCTGCTGACGCTGTCGGGTCGCGAACCCACCGCCGAGCCGCCCGGAGGCGGTAGAAACGTCGGATGGGCGTCGAGATGCAGGTCGAGAGGCAGGTCGAGCTGCGCTTCGGCGGGGACACGGTCCGCACCGGGAACCACGTCAACCTCTCGGCCGCGTACGTCGAGGGCTCCACGCTGTGGCTGGCCGGGGACGAGACCGCCACCGTCGAACGCCTCCGGCTGGACTCGCCGCACGGGCCCACCGTCGCGGACCGGGCGACGACGTTCTCGCTCGCCGAGCTCGTCGAGCTGCCCGGCGGCCCGGACGAGGAGGTCGACGTCGAGGGTCTGGCGCGCACCGCGGACCACCTGTGGGTCGTGGGTTCGCACAGCCTGGTGCGCAAGCAGATCAAGCCCAAGCACCCTCCGGAAAAGGCGTTCAAGCGCCTGGCCAAGGTGCGCCGCGAGCCCAACCGCTTCGTCATCGTGCGCCTCGCCGTGCAGGACTATGCGGACGGACCACCGGCGCCGGTCCGCGCCACCCCCGCCGGGAAGCACTCCGCGCTCGTCGGCGCACGCGGTTCGGTCGGTCTCACGGACGTGCTGGCCGACGACCCGCTCATCCGCCCGTTCCTGAAGATCCCGTCCAAGGACAACGGCTTCGACGTCGAGGGCATCGCGGTGCACGGGGACACCGTCTACCTGGGACTGCGCGGGCCGGTGCTCCGCGGCTGGGCGATCGTGCTGGAGGTCGCGCCGCACCCCGATCCGGACGACGACGGCCGGCTCGTCCTCGGCGAGCTGCCCGGCGGCACCCGCTACCGCACCCACCTGCTCGACCTCGGCGGCCTCGGGGTGCGGGACCTCTGCCCGCACGGCGACGACATGCTGGTCCTGGCCGGGCCGTCGATGGCGCTCTCCGGTCCGGTCCGGCTCTACCGCTGGCGCAACGCCGCGGCCACGGACGCGTCGCGACTGGTGCGTGGGGAGGACATCAGCCTCGTCGGCGAGCTGCCGCACGGCACCGGGGAGGACCACGCCGAGGGCATCGCCCTGCTCCCGGGGCCCGGGCCCGCGCGGCTGCTCGTGGTGCACGACAGCCCCGGCCAGGACCGCCGGCCCACGCGAAGCTCGGTGATCGCGGACGTCGTGACGCTGGGCTGACGGAGCCCCGAATGACAACGCTGTAGTTCGGCTGCACGCTCGTCGATCCGTGGCGACCGCTGACCGCGGCGCACTACCCGGTCGACTCACCGAAAGTCACGGGTCCTCGGCAGAACGTGACCGTCTCGCTACCGTAGACGCAAGCACGAGGCCCGGATCCCCGACGGACCCGGATCACGAGTGATCCACCGGCTCCCCCGAGGCCGGTGGTCCGCCCGGGCCCCGCGCGAGGAAGGCAGTCGTGTCCCGGCACCGCTCCCCCGGCGGCCGCGGCGCGCATCCCGGCCCGCAGGCGGACGTACGCCGCCTGTCCCAGGGCCGGGGCGCCGCGGCCTCCCCCGCGCGCCGGCACGTCCTGCCTTCCCCCGGTGCGTCCCCCGGCGCCGCCGGGCCGAGCCGCCCGGTCCTGGACCGGTCGGCCGTACGCCGGGCCATCGGGGGTGCCGCGCTCACCGGCGGGGCCCTCAGCGTCGTCGTCCCGAGCGCGGACCTGCTGGTCGCGGCCCCGGCGACGATCGTGACCGACGCCGCCGCCGTCGGGCTGGCCTCCGAGGACGTCGCCTCTGTGGAGGAGCCCGCCGGGCTGGGCGCGAGCGTCCTGCCGGTCGCGTTCCTGCGGGACGCGGACGACCGCGCGGACGCGGACGGGCTGCTCAAGGCCGTCGGTCTGGCGGACGTCGCGCGGCGGGCCGAGGAGGGGCGTGCGGCCCGGGTGAACTGCGACGCCGACCTGTCAGCCCTCGCGGGCGTCCGCACCTGGGTGCGCGACGCCGCCCGGTTCCTGTCCTGCCTCTACGACGAGCCCGACCTGATCGGCATCGCGGGCCGCGGCCGCGTCTCGGACCATCCGCGCGGCCTCGCGATCGACCTGATGACGACCGGCGCCGAGGGCGACCGGATCGCCGCCTGCGCGTTGCGGAACCAGGAGGCGCTCGGCGTCTCCTACGTGATCTGGAAGCAGCGGGTCAACTACGGCGACGGGTGGGAACGCATGGAGGACCGCGGCGACGCCACCGAGAACCACTTCGACCACGTGCACATCTCGTTCGAGCCGGGCGCGGGGAGCGGCGTGCCCGACCCGGAGCTCTGCACCTAGGTGACCTGCTAGCCGTCCTGCGGCGTCGCGTCGTGGTGCGGCTCGCCGTGGGTCCGCCGGCGCTGCTTCATCTCCGCCTCGAACACATGCCGGCGCCCGTCCATCGTGTCCTCGCGGACGCCGCGCTCGAGGGCGCGCAGGACGTCGTAGTAGCCGTCGTCGAACTCCTCGACGATCTGGAAGCTCCAATGGCCGGGGATCACGTTGCGGCCCACCAGCTCCCTCTCGATCCGGTCCGCCCAGCCGTCGTGCCCGGTCTTGCGCAGGCCGTCGACGACGTCGTCGAGCATGGCGTCCGCACCACCGATGAGCTGATGGAACTCGTACAGCGCGCCCCGCGCCCGCTCGATGCGTTCGAGCATCTCGGAGAACGCTCCGACCGCGGCGACGAGCTCGTCGGGGACACCTTCGGGGCGGGCATGAGCGGTATCGAGATCACGTGAGGCCACGGGCGGGTCGTACCCGGAGTTCGCCTCCGGTGAACGTTCGCGGCTGTGGGCGAACACGGCCCTGCCCGCGGCGCCGGATCCCTACCGTCGCCTGCGTTCCCGATCCCAGGAGGCCGCCATGCCCGCCCGCACCACCGAACCCTCGCCCCTGCCGCCGACCCTGCCCAGGCTCCCGGAGCGGCCCGAACGGCTCGTGATCCCCCCGACCCACCTGCTCGCGCCCGCCGCCGGCGCCTCCGCGGACCTGCGGGAGCGGCTGCTCGCGCGGCGGATCGTGCTGCTCGGCGGCGAGATCGACGACGAGGCCGCGCTGCGCGTCGTCGGCGAGCTGCTGCTGCTCGCGGACGAGGACCCGCGCACGGACATCAGGCTGTGCCTGACCTCGCCCGGCGGCTCGGTGACCGCCGCGCTCGCGATCCACGACGCGATGCGGTCCGTGACACCGGACGTCGCGACCAGGGCCGTCGGGCTCACCGCGTCCGCCGCGCAGGTCCTGCTGACCGCCGGGGCCGCCGGCAAGCGGAGCGCCGCGGCGCACGCGCGGATCGTGCTGCGCCGCCCGTCCGCGCGCTCCGACGGGCGCGGCCCCGTCCCGGCGGACGTGCTGGCCGTGTATCGGTGGGAGTGCGCGGAGATCACCGCGCGACACAGCGGCCGGAGCGTCGACGAGGTGCTCGCCGACACGGAGGCCGAGCGCTGGTTCACCGCCGAGGAGGCGGTGGGCGCAGGGCTCGTCGACCGGGTGGGGTAGGCCCGGCCTTCCGGATCTCGCCGGCGCGGATCCGGAAGACGGCCCTCGTCCCGTTTGCCCTGACCGCCCCAAGGGCACCAACGAGACATGCCCGACTCCCGGCCGCGCGTGCCGCTGCAGCTCGTGTTCGCGATCGTGATCGCACTGCCCGGCGCCTACCTCGGCGCGGCGTCGTATCTCGGTCTCCCGCACCCGGAGCTCGCGCCACCGCTGGCCGCGGCCGTCTACGGCATCGCGATCATCGGTGCGGCCTTCATCCTGTCCTGGGCGGCCGAGGCGGCGCAGGTGGACCTCAGCGCCGGCCTCGCCCTCGCCTTGCTGGCGCTGCTCGCGGTGCTGCCCGAGTACGCCGTCGACTTCGTGTTCGGCTTCCGCGCGGGGCAGGTCTTCGAGGAGAACGGCGCCTGCGTCCCGGACGCCGCCGGCACCAACCCCTGCTCACTGGCCCTGGCCAACATGACCGGGGCCAACCGGGTGCTCGTCGGCGTCGGCTGGCCGCTGGTGGTGCTCGTCGCGACGCTCGCGGTGCGGCACGCGAAACGCAGCGGCGGCCACGACAGCGTCTCGACGCACACGGGCGCCGTCACCATGCCGCGGGCGATGTCCGCCGAGGTCGTCTTCCTCGGGATCGCCACGATCTACTCGCTGACGTTGCCGCTGCGGTCGTCGCTGACGCTCGTCGACGCCGCCGTGCTCGTGGCGATCTTCGCGGCCTATGCCTTGCGGCTGGCCAAGGCGCCCGCCGAGGAACCGGACCTGCAGGGGGCGGCGGACTGGATCGCGTGCCGGCCGAAGCCCGGCCGGCGATGGCTGGTCGGCGGGCTGTTCGTGATCGCGGGACTCGTCATCCTCACCACCGCCGAACACTTCGCAGAGGGCCTGGTCGCAACCGGTTCGGAGCTGGGCGTCGACCAGTTCGTGCTGGTCCAGTGGGTCGCCCCGCTCGCCAGCGAGTCCCCGGAGCTGATCGTCGCGTGCCTCTACGCGTGGCGCCTCAAGGCCGGGAACTCGCTCGGCACGCTGCTGTCCAGCAAGGTCAACCAGTGGACGCTGCTGGTCGGGACGCTGCCGATCGTCTTCGCGGTCTCGTCGACGTCGCTGCACGGGCTCCCGTTGGACACGCACCAGCGTCTCGAGCTGCTGCTGACGGCGTCGCAGTCGCTGTTCGCGGTGAGCCTGCTGGTCACGCTCGGGCTGAGCCTGCGCGGCGCGGTGGCGCTACTGGTGCTGTTCCTGGTGCAGTTCGTCACGTCCATCACGCTGCCCTCGGAGACGGACCGGATCGTCGTCGTGGCGATGTCCGGGGTGTACCTCGTGCTGGCGGTGGCGCAGTTCATCCGGCACCGGCGGCTGCTGGTGCGGACGACGAAGGACGGGCTCGTGACCCGGTTCGGCGAGCTGGAGAAGGCGGACGAGGAGGCGGAAGCGCGTCGCTGATGTGACGGGACTAACATCGGAGGTTCTTCTGCATCGATGGAGAGGACCTGCTGCATGCGCGTCGGAGTGTTGACCGGAGGCGGCGACTGCCCCGGTCTCAACGCCGTCATCCGGGCGGTCGTCCGGAAGGGCGTCCCCGGGTACGGCTACGAGTTCGTCGGGTTCCGGGACGGATGGCGGGGTGTGCTCGAGGGCGACACCAAGCCTCTCGACGTCTCGGCGGTACGCGGGCTGCTGCCCCGCGGGGGCACGATCCTCGGCTCCTCGCGGACCAACCCGTTCGCCCTCGACGACGGCCTCGCCCGGATCCGCGGGACCCTCACCGATCTCGGGGTGGACGCGCTGATCGCGATCGGCGGCGAGGACACGCTCGGCGTCGCGGCCACACTGCACGAGGACGGCGTACAGGTCGTCGGGGTGCCGAAGACGATCGACAACGACCTCTCCGGGACGGACTACACGTTCGGCTTCGACACTGCGGTGAACATCGCGACCGAGGCCATCGACCGGCTGCACACCACGGCGGAGTCGCACCACCGGGCGTTGATCGTCGAGGTCATGGGGCGGCACGCGGGGTGGATCGCCCTGCACGCGGGAATGGCCGGCGGCGCCAACGCGATCCTCATCCCGGAGGTGCGGTTCGACATCGACCAGGTCTGCGAGTGGGTCGAGAGCCGGTTCCGGCTGGACTACGCGCCGATCATCGTCGTCTCCGAGGGCGCGATGCCCGAGGAGGGGGACGAGGTGCTGATGTCCGGCGAGACGGACGCGTTCGGCCACGCCCGGCTCGGCGGCATCGGGGACTGGCTCGGCAAGGAGATCGAGCGGCGTACCGGCAAGGAGGCGCGGACGACCGTGCTCGGGCACGTGCAGCGCGGCGGCACGCCGACCGCCCGGGACCGCTGGCTCGCGACACGTTTCGGGCTGCACGCGATCGACGCCGTCGCGGCGGGGAACTGGGGCGTGATGACCGCGCTGCGGGGCACGGACATCGTCACGGTGCCGCTCGCCGAGGCGACGAAGGAGCTCAAGCTGGTGGACCCCGCCCTGTACGCGGAGGCCGCGATCTTCTTCGGGTGAGCGGTGCCCTAGATCGAGTTCATCCGGACGAAACCGTCCGGAAACGGGTGTGCCGCGCGGCTGACCTAGAACTGAGGGCGTCCGTCGTTCCTCGTCGTTCCGGAGGTCCACCCGTGCCGGAGAAGCCCCGCACCGCGCCCGCGAACGTCGCGTGCCCGGCCGAGTGCCGGCGCGACCACGCCCGCGTCGCGCACCACGACCGGCTGCTCCGGATCGAGACGGAGCCGGACGCGATCGTCGAGCTGTTCGAGGTCGCGGTGACCTGGGCGGAGCTCGAGTACCCGGTCGAGGAGATGGTCGCGCCGTCGAGCTGGCCGGCCTTCGCCGAGAGGCACCGCTGGAAGGACCCGGAGCGCGCCCTCCGGATCCTGGCGCTCGCGTCGGACGTCGCCCTGCGGGGCACGAGGACGCCCGCGCCGGCGCGGAACGTGACGCTGAGCATGGCCTCGGGCGACGGGATCTGCCCCACCCTCGTCGGCACGCCGTCGCCGTCGGGCGCCCCGCGTCTCCGTCTCGCCCGCCCCTGACGTCGACCGCCCTCCCGCGAGTCGGGCCGAGTGCCGGGCTGTACGAGCCATGCGGCGCGCCGGTCCAGGAAGTTCTCGCGCACCGCAGCCGCATGATCACGATCATGCCCGGCGGCGCCGCAGCCCTGCCCCCGAACGGCCTGCCGAGCACCCCGACTCGGTGGTCGCCGGAGCGCGAGTCGCGGGGTCAGGCGCGCGGGAGGCCGGTGACGCGGAAGTCGTGCAGGCTCAGGACCTCCACGTGCTCGTCCGGGCGGGAGAGGGCCAGGGTGCCCGTGTCGTCCAGGGTCCCGACGACCGCCGCCGCCAGGTCCCGCTCGGCGAACGCGGCGAGGCACTCCGGCTCCCGGCCCGCGGGCACGCAGAGCAGGAAGCCGAAGCTCGGGAAGCAGTTGAACCACCGTGTCAGGGGCACACCCGGCGGAGCCGGCACCGCGTCGACGTCGAGGGTCACGCCGAGCCGTCCGGGCTCCAGGAGCATCGCCAGCGATCCGACGAGCCCGGCCATGCTGATGTCCTTCGCCGCCACCACGACGCCGGATTCCGCCAGCACGCCGAGCAGCCGGACGTCGCCCGCGCTTCGCCGGCCCCGGGACTCGAACGCCGGGAAGAACGGGAAGTCCGCCCGCATCCGGCCGTCGAGCGCCGCGGCCACGACGAGCGACTGGCCGGGCGCGGCGCGGGTCACCGACAACGGCGCCGCGGAGGCCCCGACGGCGAACGCGGAGATCGCGGGATCGCCGTCATGGATCGTCAGGTGCCCGCCGATGATCGGCACGTCGTAGAGCTCGGCGGCCTCCCGCATCCCGGCGAGTGCCTTACGGGCCACCGGTTCCGACGCGACGACGGTGTCCACGACGCCCAGCGGCACCCCACCCATCGCGGCCACGTCGTTGACGTTCGTGAGCACCGCGGCGAACCCGGCACCGTGCGGGTCCGCGGCGACGAACGGGGGGAACAGCGCCTCCCCGCACGCGATGACCGGGCCGCCGTGCGCGGTGACCACCGCGCCGTCGTCCCCGGGACCCCCCATCCAGTCCGTCCCGCCGAGGACCTCGCCGACGAGGGCGATCTCGGCCTTCGCGGTCAGTCCCGGGTTCGCGAGGCAGGCGGCGGCGATGGCAGACAGGGAGTCGGGCCCGGAAAGCTCAGGCACGGATCGTCACCCACACCGCGCGCGCGGGCTCGTCGCCCTCGTTGCTCCACCGGTGCCCGCGGTCCGTCGGATAGTGCAGGGTGTCCCCCGGCTCGACGTCGTACCGCTCCCCCGCCACCTCGACCCGCAACGCACCCTCCAACACCAGCAGGAGCTCCTCTCCCGGTCGGCGGGGCCGGGTGTCCCCGCTCTCCCCGCCCGGTTCGACGACGGCCATCACGCCGCCCGCGCGCAACGTCGCGTCCGCCTCGGCGATCCCCTCCGTGGTCACGCCGAGCGCCGCCGGGGCCCACTCCTTGGGCGCCTTGCCGCGCGCGCCCGCCCGGACGTACCGGGCGACGGGCTCGCCGGGCAGCTCGTCGACCAGCGACGCGACGGTGGTGCCGAGCGCGCCGGAGAGCTTCAGCAGCGTGGTGATCGTGGGCACCATGTCCCCCCGTTCGACCTTGTGCACGGCGGCGGCGGACACGTCGGCCCGGACCGCGAGCTGTTGCAGGGACAGGCCAAGTCGCTGACGCGCCTCCCGGACCCTCGGCCCGATGGCGTCGACGATGGGCTCCCAGGGGCCCTGGCTCGGCTGGGTCACACTCGTCCCCTCCGGTCATGGACACGTACGCGTTGAGCATCATAAACGGCTCTCACCTATCGTGAACACACCCGGAGCCGACCAGGAGAGCCGATGCCCGATCAGCGGCGCCACCAGCCGTCCCGGCCGCCGTCGGCGTCCGCCGTGCACCACGACGAGCTGTGCCGCGCGGTCGCCTCCCGGCCCCGGAGCCGCAGCGTTTCCGGGGCTGACCGACCCGGCTCACGCCAGCGGGAGCACCTTGACGATCCGGGCCGCGAGGTGCCCGATGGTCCGCTGGTCCGCGGCGGCGGCGTCCGGCCCGGCGAGCCCGACGGGCGCGTCCGCGGGCAGCGTGTCGTGATGGACCGCGACGGCGCCGTCTCCGCCGATCCCGATGCCGGTCCGCAGCGTGGACAGTCCGGCGGCCGTGTGCGCGAGCGCGACGGCGTCTCCCTCCTGGACGGGATCCACGCGGGTCGGCACACCTTCCTCCTCCGCGCCGGCACTCACCTCGTGCAGGATCGCCGGATCGGCGCCCGCGGCCAGCAGCACGACGACCGCGGGTCGCTCGGCGCCCCCTCCGCTCACCCGGACACCGCGTCGGCGTGCGCGTCGACCAGCCCCGCGGCGACGGCGTTGCGCGGGCCCTCGTTGCCGTGCACGTTGCCCGTGCCGCAGACGACACCGTGCCCGGCGAGGGCGTCGGCGATCAGGTCCGGGATCTCGAAGTCCAGCGCGGAACCACCGAGCAGGACCACGAAGTCCAGCATCCGCAGGCTGCCGCGGGGCGCGACCTGGCGCAGCGCGCGGAGCGCGTTGACGACGAACACCCGCCGCTTCGCCTCCCTACGGATCCGCCGGACGTGGTCGACCGAGGCCCTCGTCGGGATCGGTGCGGGCCCCTCCGGGGTCATCGCGACGACGCGGGCGAACACGTGCGGCGGCAGCGGCTCGGTGAAGAACTGCACCGTCCCGTCCTCGTGTCGGATGTGGAAGAAGCTCTCGACCTTCGCCAGCGGATGCCGCTTGACCGACTCGGCGACCTCCCGGTCCTCGAGGGCCAGCTCGGAGCCGATCAGCTTCGTGACCAGCTCGCCGGCCCCGGCGACGTGTACCGCCGTGCACACGCCGTCGCGGTCGAGCAGGGCCGCGTCCGTGGATCCGCCGCCGAGGTCGAGCACCGCGATCGGGACGTCGGTGCCCGGCGTGGTCAACGCCCCCCGGACCGCCATCTCGCCCTCGATGCCGCCAATCTCGGCGCGGCAGCCGAGCGCCTCGGCCACCTCGTCGGCGACGACCTGCATGCGGCTCCGGCTGGTCCGGACCATCGCCGCGAGCGCGACGGCGTTCTCCAGCGCGACCTCGCCGGCCAGCCCGCCGCGCACCTCGTTCGGCACGAACGTGTCGACGGCCAGCACGTCCCGGATCCGGATCTCGGCCGCCGGCTGCCCGGTCACGTCCGTCATGGTGTCCCGGACCTGCGCGAGCATCCCGCCGACGTGTGTGCCGGGCTCACCGGTCGCGTCGTCGAGGGGCTGGACCCGGTCGAGTGTGTCCATGATCTCGTCGGCGCCCGCGTCGACGTCGACCTGCAGGGTCTTGCCGGCGCCGGTGAGGGTCAGGGTGCCGACCGGGATCCGCCGGTCGGTGACGTCCCCGGTGGGCGTCCGGACGACGACGGCCGAGCGGTTCCCGGTGAGCGCCCGGGCCACCGGCGAGACCTGCCGCGTCTGTTCCGGATCGAGCCCGAACACCGACGCGAGGCCGTAGGAGTCCGACAGCGTGCGGATGGTGCGCCCCGGGGGCGCGACCTCGACGGCGGCGTGCATCCCGAGGGGCACCTTCGCCACCGCCGCCACCTCGTCGACGACGGGGATCGGCGTGCGGAGCCGGTTCACCACCAGCACGGCGTCGTCGTGGGCGAGGACGGCCGCGACGACCGGTACGCCGCGCTCGGCCGCCGCGTTCAGCTCGGCGGCCACGTCGTCGAAGTCCCAGCCGCCCGGGACCACCACGACCACCGGCTCGTCCGGCGAGGCCCCGGCGAGCCCGTCGAGCGAGACGGTCGTGCCGACCCCCAGCCCGACGCCGCCCGGTGTCTCGGGGTTGTGCCCGATCATCGTGGACTCGGTGATGATCGTCTCGGAGATGGTCTCCATGGCCAGCCCGCTGATCACCGGCGTGGCCTCGTTCAGCAGAACGACGTCGAGGTCCGCCGGCGAGCGCCGGGCCCCCACGAGGGCCCGGCGCACGGCGTCGACGGCGCCCTCGGTGTTCTCGGGCGTGCCCTTGACCCCGGTCGTGTGGGTCAGGGCCGTTCCCAGGTACTCCACGGAACCGCCCGAGACCGAGGCGACGCACGCCTCGGTGGTCGAGTTCCCGATGTCGACCCCGACGACCAGACGGTTCATGCCCGGGAGATCACCGGCTCGACCTCCACCGGCCTGCGCCCCGCCACGATGCACTCGAACTCCTTGAGGTGCAGCAGCGCGGCCTTCGCCTGCCAGCGGGGGCGCGCCATCTGGTCATTCCGGGTCGGCACCGGGGCCGGCGACTCGCCCTTGGCGTACTGGGCGGCGTTCGACCCGATGCGGCGGAACACCTCGGCGTCGAGCAGCGGGGACTGCGGGAACAGCTCCAGGTTGCTCAGCCGCGGCAGGTCCCGCTGGTGGATCATCGTGGTCCCGCGGGAGAGCAGCCCGATGGAGATGCCGGAGCCCGAGAGCCGGGCACCGGTGTGGGCGATGGCCGCGAGGTCGGCGGTGTCCCACACCTTGACCATCCGCGCGGTGACGCCCTGCTCCTCGATGCCGGCCAGGACCTGCCGGATCACCTCGGCGTGCGGGACGTCGACGATGGTCCTGGTGAACGTCTCGGCGAAGGCCGGCGAGACGGCGATGACCACCTCGTCCGGCCGCGACGCACGCTGGGCCGGCCCGATCTCCTTCAGGGTCAGGGTCCGCACCGCGGCGGGAGCGCTCATCACGACACCTCCGTCTCGGGGTTCTCGGCGCTCGTCACGTGCCGCAGTTTCTTGAGCTGTTCCCACCGCTCGCCCTGCAGCCGGTAGCCGGTGCCCGGCCCGGCGTAGTCGTTGGCGTCGTTGATCGCCGAGAGCGGGACGAAGTCGTGGGTGAGGATGGCCGAGGTCTGCAGCAGGTCGCCGGAGACGCGCTGGCGCAGCACGGTCAGCAGGTTCTCGGCGACGTCGTGGAATCCGGTGCGCTCCAGCGCCGTGACCAGGTCGAGGCCGGTGATGCCGCGGTCCATCACCGACTGGGCGCCCTTGAGGTCCTCGAGCACGTCGCGCTCGGGGTAGTCCTCGCTGCCGTTCGCATAGGTGGCCGCCTCGACCTCCTCGTCGGTGATCCGCGGCAGGTCGAGCTCGGCGAACAGGGCCTGCAGCGCGCGGGCGGCCTTGTTGCGGACCTGCAGGATCTCGTCCTCCCGGATGTGTCGCAGCCCGCCGTCGACCTGCAGGTCGCGCTGGATGGTGTTCCAGTCGTCGTAGTCGTCGGTGTCGAAGTTGGATCCGGCGAACATGTTGTCGGCGTTGGGCACCCCGGAGTAGCCCGAGCAGACGAAGTCGGTGCCCGGCAGCAGTTGGGGCATCATCCGCGCGGTCCGGCGCATCGCCGAGTGCGAGAACGACTGGTCGTTGCCGGATGCGCACTCGAGGTCGACCATGCTCGCGACGAGGTTCTCCGCCGCTACCGCACGGATGCCGCCCGGCATCGCACCGGGTACGCCGATGCAGCTGATCGAACCGTTCTGCAGGCCCTGCACCCCCGCGCCCTTGGCCATGAGGACGCAGCGGATCTCCAGGTACAGCATGGACTTGCCCTCGGCGTTGCCCATCTGCACCTCCGAACCGGTGCCCGAGGTGAAGCGCATCTTGATGCCGCGCGAGGCGTAGGCGGAGGCGAGGAAGGACTTGGACCACGGCGTGTCGTCGCCGTCGACGAACACCGACTCGGTGCCGTAGATCGAGATCGTCTCGGCGTAGGCGGTGATGCCGCGCATGCCGAGCTCCAACTCGGTGGCCTCCTCCAGCGCGCACTGGGTGAGCACGCCGCCGCGCCCGACCTGCGCACCGACCTGCAGCGCGATCGCCACCAGCGGGGCGTAGCGCAGGACGCCCAGCGTCGTCTCGAGCTCGGCGAACCCGCGCAGCGCGCCCTCCGCGGCGTCCACGGCGACCTGGAGGGGGTTGTCCCGGGCGCTGGTGGAGTGCCCCTGGTTCGCGGGCGTGCGGCGGGCCCGCATCTTCTGCATGCCCTGCATGATCTCGACGACGTTCATCAGCTTGACGACGTCGAGGATCTTGGCCGGGGTGAGCCCGCGGGTCACGGCGAGCACATCCTGGCGGGAGACGGTCGGGTTGATCAGCATGCGGGCGATCTCGTCCGACGGGACCGCCATCGAGGCCTCCGTCGTCTCGACGTCGATCGCGTGGTCGGCGATGAAGGTGTCCATGAAGTCGAAGTCGGCGCGGGCGCGGCCGTCGAGCTCGACGATCCGGCCGTCCTCGACCCGCACGCTCGGCGCCGGGTCGAAGTCCGACTCCATGGCGACGAGGCCCTTCTCGGGCCACTCCTCGACGAAGCCGTCGAGGTTGACGGGCCGGTCCTCCAGGATCTCGGTGCGCCGCGAGTGCCGGGGTTGGGTGGTGGTCATGTCAGTCCTCCTCGCGGGCCAGCAGGTCGCGCCGCTGGTAGACCTCGGCGGCCTCGCGGACCAGCGCGCCGCAGACGGGGGCGTGGTACTTGCTCTCCAGGTTCTCGGCGATCGTCAGCAGCTCGTCCCTGCTCGACGCCCGGGGCCGCAGCGCGTTGTACATCGCGAGGACCTCGGCGTCGGGGACCGCCGTGAGCTCGGCGGCGCGGCGGAAGTTCGCGGCGAGCTGCGGGCGCTGCACCGACTCGGCCAGAATCGCCTGCAGCTGCAGCGTCTCCGGCGCGATCCGCAGGTCGTCCGCGACGATCTCCCCCGCCACCACGGCGTTCATCGTCAGCGCCGAGAGCGGCTTCCCGGTGGGGGTGCGGAGGAGGTCCTGACGATTGACCGAGAGCGGATAGTCGGCCGGCCCGAGATCGGGGCGGGACTGCGGGGCTGGAGCGGACACGCGCATCACCTCTCGTCGTTCACGGTACGCAGAAGGGCCACGACTCCTCGACAGTGACGCCGGCCACGTCGCACGATCGTTGCGCACGGACGCAGGCAGCGAGAACCCCTCCGGGCCCGCCCTACCCGAACGGCCGCCGGACACGCGCCCGGTCCGCGGCGCCGCCGAACGGTGACGCCGCCAGTTGCGGGGGCCTTGTCGCCCGCGCGGCGGTGGCGGTTGCTCCGGCCGCCGGGTGCGCCCCTGATCGGACGTCCGGATGGGGGGCCCCGCTCGCCACCGACGCCACCCCACCGTCCGGTCAGGGGCGGATCCACTCGCCCGAGGAGAAGGCTGCCGCGCGGGGCCCCCGTCCTGTTGGGTGGGAGCTCGGGTCGCCGGACCCGCTCGACGACGAGGGAAGGACACGACGATGAACGGGCTGACGTTCGCGGAGGCACAGAAGGCGCTCGCCGCGGGACTGGAGAAGGCCGACGAGATCGGCCAGCCGATGAACATCGCGGTGGTCGACGCGGGCGGGCACCTCCTGGCGTTCGCCCGCCAGGACGGCGCCATCCGCGCCAGCATCGACATCGCGCAGCGCAAGGCGCGGACGTCGATCCTGATGAACCTGCCCACCGGCGCGCTCGCGCCGCTGGTCCAGCCGGGGCAGGAGCTCTACGGCCTGGAGCAGCTCTCCGGCGGCATGGTCGCGTTCGGCGGGGGCCTCCCGGTGCACCGCGACGGCGAGCTGGTCGGCGCGGTCGGGGTCAGCGCCGGGTCCGTCGACCAGGACACGACGGTCGCGACGGCGGCGGTGTCGGCGCTCGGCTGAGCGCCGACGGTCAGACGATCCCCTGCCGGGTCGCGGTGTAGACGATCTCCGTGCGGCGGCGGACGTCGAGCTTGTCCCGCAGGTTCCGGACGTGGAACTTGACGGTCGCCTCGCTGATGACGAGCTCGGCGCCGATCTCGCGGTTGGACATCCCGGTGGCGAGCAGGCGCAGGACCTGGGTCTCCCGGTCCGTCAGCAGGGCGCCGCGGGGTCCGGTCACACCGGGAGCCGGGCGCTCGGTGTCCCGCAGCGCGTCCATCACGATCGCGGTGGTGCGCGAGTCGAAGACGCTCTCGCCGCGGAGCAGCGTCCGGGCCGCCTGCACGATCTCGGCCGTCTCCGCGCCCTTGCGCAGGTAGCCGTGGACCCCTAGGCGGATGGTGCGGAGCATGACGTCGCGGTCCCGGCAGGCGGTGAGCACGAGGATCTTGGTGCCGCGGTGGCGTTGCAGCAGCGCGCGGGCGACGTCCAGGCCGGCGGCGTCCCCGCGGCCGAGGTCCACGTCGAGCAGCACGAGGTCCGGGCGGACGCGGTCCGCGGCGAAGAGGGCGTCCCGCGGGGTGGCCGCC
Source organism: Pseudonocardia sp. (assembly GCF_025465255.1). GTDB lineage: Bacteria > Actinomycetota > Actinomycetes > Mycobacteriales > Pseudonocardiaceae > Pseudonocardia. The sequence goes on along the minus strand of NZ_JAODNI010000113.1, from coordinate 49,114 downwards.
TCGGCGACGATCCGCAGGTCGGGCTCGGCGGCGAAGAGCTGGCGCAGCCCTAGCCGGACGATCGCCTCGCTCTCCACGACGAGCACCCTGGCCGTCCGCAGGGCGAGGTCGCCCTCGGGTACGCGAGCGGTGACGGGCGGGGCGAAGTGCGGCCGGGCCGGCCGGGCGGGAGCGGCGTCCGGCAGGGTGTCCGAGGACAACACCGTCATCGCGTACCTCCGATGTGTGACGGGGACCGTGCGCACCGCACGGTAAGTTGTGTCACGTTGCCCGTTCGTTGCACGCCCGCCGCCGGCTGGACCTGACCTATCGGCCAGGCGTTCGTCGCCTTGCCTATCCGGGTGGGGGTGGCCGATGATGGCCGCGGGCGAGGGTCGCGCGGGGCAGCGCGGGCCTGCGGCGGAGTCTCCGCCGCGGTGGTGCGCGCGACGGGAACGAGGACGGTCCGGGACTACACCGGAACAGCGACATACGGGGTGCGGATGCCAGTCGACGGCGTGGTCGAGCGGGACACCGGTCCCGCCGGGGATCCCGGCCGGGCCCGCATGCTCGACGAGCTGTACGCCGCCGTCGTGGACGACCGCTCCGGCGGCACGCCGCTCCGCAGCCTGGTCTCGGAGTCCTGGCAGCGCAGCCTCGCCGCGGACATCGATCCCGAACGCCGTACGCCGCCGATCACCTACGACCGTCGCGAGAGCAGGGCCCGCCTCTCCGCCCACCCGCTGCACACCGTGATGCCGCTGCTGCGCAGCAACCTGGTGAGCATCGCGGACGAGGCCATGCACGTAGTCCTGGTCACGGACGCGGACGGCGTCGTCCTGTGGCGCGAGGGCGCCAGTGCGGTGCTGCGCCCGGCGGACCGGGTCGGCCTCGTCGAGGGGTCGCGCTGGTCCGAGGACGCGATGGGCACGAACGCGATGGGCACCACGCTCGCGGTGGGCCGCCCCGTCCAGATCCATTCCACCGAGCACCTCGTCCGCACGATCCACGCCTGGACCTGCGTCGCCGCCCCGGTGCACGACCCGGACACCGGCCGGATCATCGGCGCCATCGACATCACCGGCCCCCGGCGGACCATCCACCCGGCGATGCTCGCGCTGGTCACCACCACCGCCCAGCTCGCCGAGAACCAGCTCCGGGTGCAGCTCGCGATCGCCGACGAGCGGATGCGGCTGCGGAACATGCCGCACCTGCAGAGCCTGCGCGGGACCGCGGGCGCGCTGGTCACGCCCAGCGGCCGGGTCGTCGCCGGCGAGCCGTACGGCTGGTGGCCCGAGCGCGTCCCGATCGTCGACGGCGCGGACCGCATCGAGCTCGCCGACGGCCGCCGGCTGCTGGTCGAGCCGCTGGCCGAGGGCTACCTGCTGCGGGAGATCTCGCGGAGATCCGCCCTGCCGCGCGGCTCGAGCCGGGCGACCGCCGTGCCCGAGGCGCCGGCGCCCGACCGGCACGCCCTCGCCCTGCGGTTCATGGGCGACGGGACCCCGCGCGCGGTGCTGGACGGCACCCCCATCCCGATGACGTTGCGTCCCGCGGAGATGCTCGCGGCGCTGGCCCTGCACCCGGAGGGCCTCACCGCCGAACGCCTCGCCTACCTGCTCTACGGCGACGACGGCAACCAGACGACGGTGCGCGGGGAGATCCACCGGCTGCGCGCCTCGATCGGCGCGGACGTCCTCAAGACCCGCCCCTACCGGCTGGACGCGACGGTCGACACGGACTTCGGCGCCGTCCGGCGCGCGCTGGAGAGCGGCCGGGTGGCGGACGCGATCCGGGTCTGCGCCGGGCCGCTGCTCCCGCGCTCCGACGCCCCCGAGATCCGCGCCGTCCGGGACGAGCTGGAGGCCGCCCTGCGCCGGGCCGTCCTGGACTCGGACGACGTGGACCTGCTGCACACCTTCGGCGCCCACCCGCTCGGCCGGGACGACCTCGAGGTGCACGAGCGGCTGGCGGACCTGCTGCCCGCCGGGGACCCGAGACGGTCGGTCGCGGAGTCCCGGGTCGCGCGGCTGCTCGCCGAGTAGGTCAGGCCGGTGCCGGGACGAGCTCCCGGTAGATGCCGCGGTGGACGTCCGCCGAGTTCTCCCAGGTGAAGCGGCCCGCGCTCAGGCGTCCGGACGTCGCCAGCCGCGCGCGGAGCTCCGCGTCGGTGACGATCCGGCGGAGCGCCGCGGCGAGCGCGTGGTCGTCCCCGACGGCCGGGAGCAGCGCGTCGACGTCGTCGATGAGGTGCTCGCGGAACACGGGCAGGTCGCTGGCGACGACCGGCAGCCCGAGCCCCATCGCCTCGATCGCGACCAGGCCGAAGCCCTCCGCCGTCGACGGGTAGCAGAGTGCGTCCGCGGCCTCGTACCAGCAGCCCAGCTCGGCGTCGGAGACCGTGCCGAGCTCGACGACGTCCCGGCCGAGCTGGAGCCCCAGGCCCGGGAGCTCGACGAGCGCGGCGTCCCGGTACGGCGCGAAGTCCTGGAACGAGTGCCCGCCGACGATCGCGAGCACCGGGTCGAGGCCCTCGGAGCGGAGCCGCGCGAGCGCCCGGAACGCGTGGACCGTCCCCTTGCGGGGCTCGATCCCGCCCACCGCGAGCAGCAGGAACCGCTCCCGCGCGCCGACGCGCTCCCGTAGCGCGTGCGTCGCCTCCGGGGTGGCCGGTGGGAAGCGGCCGGTGTCCACGCCGTTGGGCACGATCGTCGTCGACACCCCGAAGTCCGTGGCGAGGATCCGCCGCCACTGTTCGCTCACCACCAGGACACGGTCCGGCTCGGTGACGGCGCGGCGCTGGCAGTCGACCAGGACCGGGGTGGTGAAGTCGTCCACGTGGTGGGCGGTGCGCAGTACCGGGACCGGCGCGCCGGTGCGGGCGCGGGCAGCCAGCGCGGCGCGCGCGGCGATGCAGTCCTGGGCGTGCAGGACGTCGAACTCCCCGATCCGCTCGGCGAGGCCGGCGGCGAGCAGCTCGATCCCGGCGAGGGTCCGTTCGGTGAGCGTCGTGCCCGCCCGCGCGGGCCCGCGGACGACCGTGTGCGGCACGTCGACGGAGCGGTAGAGGCCCTTCGCGGGGTCCCCCAGTGCGACGAGGTAGACGCGGTCACCGGCCCGGTGCAGGGCCTCGGCCAGCCCGATCGTATGCACGTGGCCGCCGCGGGGCGTCGTCGAATGGCTGATCAGGGCCACTCGCGGGCCGGGTTGTGACACATCCGCTCCGTTCACCATGTTGCATCCTCGTCCACCATAGTTGACTATCGGACATCTCCTATAGGAGACGGACGCCTCCTATCCGAGTACGTGCGAGGGGATCATCGGATGACCGTGCTCGACCGGACTCCTGCCGGCACCTCGGCCCACGTGGCCGAGCTGATCATGGATCTGCAGAGCGTCGGCCTGCGGATCGAGACCACCCTGGAGACCTCCCGCACGGGCGGCGCGGGTCCCTCGGACTCGGGGATGCTCTGGATCGAGGGCGTGCCCGTCACGGTCCCACCGAGCGAGACCTCGCCGTACTCCCTGCGCGCCGAGGACGACGGCCAGGGGATCTTCCGGGACGGCGTGAAGGTCGCCTCGGTGGCGGGGACGCGACGGCCCCGGTTCTACGACCTCGAGACCGCCGACGGCGTCCCGTACCACCAGATCGCGCTGCTGCACCTGGACTCGCTGGCGTCGACGGTCGTGCAGGCCTGCAACTACTGGGGCAACTCGGACCAGTGCGGCTTCTGCGGCATCGGCGTCTCGCTGGCCGCCGGGAACACGATCGCGAAGAAGACGCCCGAGATGCTCGCCGAGGTGGCCGTCGCCGCCCGGGACCTCGACGGCGCCGTCGACGCCACGCTGACCACCGGTTCGTCGGTGGCCCCGGACCGCGGCGCGTTGTACGTCGCGCGCTGCGGGCAGGCCGTGAAGGAGGCCGCGGGGCTACCCGTCGAGGTGCAGTTCGAGCCGCCGCGGGACCTCTCGGTGCTCGACCAGGTGCACGACATGGGCGTCGACTCCGTCGGCGTGCACGTCGAGTCCTTCGACCCGGCGGTGCTCGCGCGGGTCGCGCCGGGCAAGTTCCGGACCGGGATCGACGCCTACTTCCGCACGTGGGAGCGGGCGGTGCAGCTCTTCGGCGAGGGCCGCGTCTCGACATACGTGATCCTCGGGATGGGCGAGGACCCGGATCTGACCGTGGAGATGTGCCGGCGCGCCGTCGACATCGGCGTGTACCCGTTCGTCGTCCCGCTGCGGCCCGTCGCGGGGTCGCTGATGGAGGACGTGCCGGCGCCGTCGCGGGAGTACACGGAGCCGATCTACCGCAAGGTCGCCGGGTTCCTCGCCGCGCGCGGGCTGGGCGCGGACACCGCGGTCGCGGGCTGCGCGCGGTGCCAGGCGTGCTCGTCGCTCAACCTCGTGCAGCAGTCCAGCCAGGGAGATCAGCGCCGCGGCACGCCCTGCGGCACCGGCGCGCCCGGCGCCGCCCCGCTCCTGCAGATCGGAAAGCGCCCGAGCGCATGACCGCGCCCCGCACACTCCGCACCGCACGAACGGCACTCTCGTGCCGACCTGGCGCACGAAAGTGCCGTTCGTGCAGGTCAGGAGGGGCTCGGTGACCGCCGCACCGGCGGAGCGGATCCGGCCCGTCCGGGCGTCGAACGTGGTGGTCGGGGTGGATCCGGTCGCCTGCCGGCCCGCCGCGGACCCCGACGCCCGGGCCTGGCACCACCGCATCCGCCGCGCGGTGTTCGTCGAGGAGCAGGCCGTGTTCGACGGCTCGGACGTCGACGCGCACGACGCCCGGGACGACGTCGTCCACGTCCTCGCGACGCACGACGGCCGCCCCGCCGGCACCGTCCGCCTCTACCCGACGGGGGTGTCCGGGGAATGGCTCGGCGACCGGCTCGCGGTGCTCCCGGAGTTCCGGACCGCGGGGATCGGCGGCCCGCTCGTGCGGTTCGCGGTGGAGACGGCGGGGGCCCGGGACGGGATCCGCATGCTCGCCCACGTCCAGCTGCCCAACGAGCGCTTCTTCCACCGGCTCGGCTGGCGGACGGCAGGCCCGGTGGAGACCTACGTCGGCCACCCGCACGTGCCCATGACGACGCCGCTGACCAGCCCCATGACCGAGTGGCTGACCGGCCCCCGCCAAGGAGCCCCAACGCGCACCTGACCGCCGACGACCGCGTCATGGAGCCACAACGCCCCTGAAGGGGCCGATTTTCCGCGTTGTGGCTCCATGGCGCGGTTACTCGACGGTGACCGACTTCGCCAGGTTCCTCGGGCGGTCGACGTCCCGGTCCAGGGCCACGGCCGCGTGGTAGGCCAGGAGCTGCAGCGGGACCGACATCAGGATCGGGTCCAGCTCCGGCTCGTTCCGCGGGACGACGATCGTGCGGTCCGCGAGGTCCGTCGAGAGCTCCCGGTGGGCGAGCGCGACGACCGGGCCCTTGCGCGCCCGGATCTCGGCGAGCGTAGAGACGTTCTTCTCGAAGAGATCGTCGTCCGGGACGCAGGCGACGGTCGGCAGCTCGGGGCTGACCAGCGCGAGCGGGCCGTGCTTCAGCTCGGCGGACGCGTAGGCCTCGGCGTGCACGTAAGAGACCTCCTTGAACTTCTGCGCGCCCTCCTTGGCCACCGGCCAGCCTCGCCGGCGCCCGATGAACAGCACGCTGGGGCGCTGGGCGATCTCGGCCGCGGTCTCGGCGATGAGCCCCGTCCGCTTCTCCTCGTCCAGGATCTGCTCGATCTGGGCCGGGAGCTGGTTGAGGCCGTCGATGATCCGGCGGCCCTCCGTGGGCGCGAGGTCCCGGACCCGGCCGAGGTGCAGCGCGAGGAGCGCGAACGCGATGAGGGTCGAGGTGAAGGACTTCGTCGCGGCCACGGACATCTCGGGGCCGGCGTGGATGTAGATGCCGCCGTCGACCTGCCGCGCGATCGTCGAGCCGACCACGTTGATGATCCCGATGACCCGGCCGCCCTTGCGCTGCAGCTCCTGCACCGCGGCGAGGGTGTCCACGGTCTCGCCGGACTGGCTGACCGCGACGTAGAGCGTGTCCGGCTCGACGACCGGGTTGCGGTAGCGGAACTCCGACGCGGACTCCGACGTCGCGGGCACTCGGGCCAGGTCCTCGATCAGCTGGGCCCCGAGTTCGCCCGCGTAGCAGGCCGAGCCACAGCCGAGGATCTTGACGCGCTTGAACTCGCGGGCCTCGCGGATCGTGAGGTTCAGCCCGCCGAGGTGCGCGGTGGAGAACCGCTCGTCGAGGCGGCCGCGCAGCGCCCGCTCGATCGAGCGCGGCTGCTCGGCGATCTCCTTGACCAGGTAGTGGGCGTGGTCCCCGATCTCGGCGCCGACGACGTCCCAGTCCACCTCGGACGGCTGCTTGGCGGTCGAGCGGTCGTCGAGGGTGAAGGTGCGGTAGCCGGTGGCGGTGATCGTGGCCAGCTCGCCGTCGTCGAGGTAGACGACCTGACGGGTGTAGCCGACGAGCGCGGAGACGTCGCTCGCCACGAACATCTCCCGCTCCCCGACGCCGAGCAGCACCGGGGACCCGTTGCGCGCGACGACGATCCGGTCCGGGTGCTCGGAGTCCAGCACGGCGATCCCGTACGCGCCCACGACCTGCTTCAGCGCGGTCCGGACGGCCTGCTCGAGGTCCGCGGCGCCGTTCACGTACGCGGCCGCGACCAGGTGCGCGACGGTCTCGGTGTCCGTCTGCGAGGTGAACTCGACACCGTCCGCGGTCAGCTTGGCCCGCAGCTCGTCCGCGTTCTCGATGATCCCGTTGTGGACCACCGCGATCCGCTCGGACGTGTCCGTGTGCGGGTGCGCGTTGGCCACGCTCGGCTCACCGTGGGTGGCCCAGCGGGTGTGCCCGATGCCGGGCGCGCCCTTGAACCGGGCGGGCAGATCGGCGGCGAGGTCCGCGACCCGGCCGCTGGCCTTGCGCACCTTCAGCGTCGCCGGGCCCTTGCCCGTGCGGTGCACCACGGCGATGCCCGCCGAGTCGTACCCGCGGTACTCCAGCCTCCCGAGACCCTCCAGGAGGATCGGTGCGGCGTCCTGTGCGCCGACGTATCCCACGATCCCGCACACTCAGGCGTCTCCTTCTCGTGTCTGGATCATCCGTAGACGATCCGGCGCAGCTGACGGGCGGACAGCTCCGGTGGAGCGACCCGCCGGGCGGCCAGTTCGGCGCCCAGCCGCGCGAAGATCCGGTCGTTGGTGAGCCCGCGCCCCTGCAGCTCGGAGTGCCGGCGGCGGACGAAGGCCTCGGTCTGCTCGCCGAAGTACGCGAGTACCTCGTCGACCACCCGTAACGCCTCGCCCCAGCTCAGCGATGTGCTCTGGACCAGATGCGCGACCAGATCCTCGTGCTGCACGACGCTCACAGCGGGAGCTTGCCCGAAGGAGGAGCACGGAAGCAAATATCTGCCCGATTTCAGGCAGGAATACTCCAAAACTCACGCCGCTTCGGCACTCCGCCACGGATCGATCACTCGTGCCTGCCGGAGCCCGTGCTCCGCGGTCGGCCGATTCAGGCGGAACGAGCCGCCGAGACGTCCTCCTCGGCGGCCTCCGCGGCGGGCTCCAGTTCACCGGCCCGCCAGAGCGCGGCATACCGCCCTCCGGCCGCGACGAGCTCGGCGTGCGGCCCCTCCTCGACGATCCGTCCGCCGTCCAGCACGACGATCCGGTCCGAGCGCGCGGCCGTCGCCAGCCGGTGCGCGACGACGAACGACGTGCGCTTCGACGTCAGCCGGTCCCCCGCCTCGAGCACGGCGGCCTCGGTGGCGGGATCGAGCGCCGCGGTGGCCTCGTCGAAGATCAGCAGGTCCGGGTCCACGAGCTCGGCCCGGGCCAGCGCGACGAGCTGGCGCTGCCCCGCCGAGAGCCCCTGGCCGCGCTCCCCGACGGGATGGCGGAAGCCGCCCGGGAGCGACCGCACCAGGCCCAGCGCGCCGACGGCCCGGGCCGCCGACTCGATCTCCGCGGGGCTCGCGTCCGGCTGGCCGTAGGCGATGTTCGCCGCGACATCCCCGGTGAACAGGTGCGGCTCCTGCGGCACGAACCCGAGCCGTTGCCGGTAACGCTGCAGCGGGTAGCGCCGCACGTCCACGCCGTCGACGAGCAGGGCACCCTCGCCCACGTCGTAGAACCGGGCGAGCAGCTTCACCATCGTGGACTTGCCCGCCCCGGTGGCCCCGACCAGCGCGACCGTCTCCCCAGCCCCGACGCGCAGCCGGACGTCGGAGAGCGCTCGCTCGTCCGTGCCGGCGTAGGTGAAGCCGACGTCCCGCAGCTCGACCTCCCCGCGCAGCCGCTCCGGCACGGCGATCTCCTCCGCGGCCGGGACCTGGGCGAGCGACGTCGGCGTGCGCAGCAGTTCCGAGATCCGACGCAGGCCCACGCGGGCCTGCTGGTAGCCGTCGAAGACCTGGGAGAGCTGCTGCACGGGGGTGAAGAACAGGCCCAGGTAGAGCAGGAACGCCGTCAGGATCCCCGGGGTGAGCCCGCCCGAGGCGACCCGCGCGGCCCCGACGCCGAGCACCGCGGCCTGCGCGATGTCCGACATGAACGCGACCCCCGGGAAGTACGTGGCGATGTAGCGCTGCGCGCGCATCCGGGAGCGGCGGTAGGCGTCGCTGCGCTCGGAGAACGCCTCGGCGCTGCGCTCCTCGCGGACGTAGGCCTGGGCGACGCGCACGCCGGAGACGTTCTCCTGCATGTCCGCATTGACCACGCTGACCTTCTCCCGGGCCTCGGTGTAGGCCCGCGAGGACACCCGGCGGAACACGACCGTCGCCACGACCAGGATCGGGACCACGGCCAGCGCCACCAGGCCGAGCGCGAGGTCCGTGACCAGCAGCGCGACCGCGACCCCGCCGACCGTGAGGAGGCTGACGACGGCCTGCGCGAGCCCGGTCTGCAGGAACGTGGACAGCGCGTCCACGTCCGTGGTCATCCGGGTCATGATCCGGCCGGAGAGCTCGCGCTCGTAGTAGTCCAGCCCGAGCCTCTGCAGGTGGGCGTAGCTGCGAACCCGCAGCAGGTAGAGCAGGCTCTCCCCGGCCCGGGACGTGGTGACCGTCTGCGCGGCGACGACGAACGCGTCCGCCGCGACCACGCCGATGCCGATCAGCGCCGCGATCGCCAGCACCCGGCCGGACCCGGCGGTGATGCCGCCGTCCACCGCGTACCGGGCGATGCTGGGCAGCGCCAGCGTGGCCAGTGCGTCGAGGGCCACGAACGCCATCCCGGCCGCGAGCAGCCAGCGGACCGGCCGCAGCAGCTTGACCAGCCGGAACGTCGGGTCGGGCGCGGCCGGGTCCTCCCCGCCGAGGCGGGGATCCTCGGTGGCGGGAGGCAGCGCGTCGACGGCGGCGAGCAGTTCCGGGGTGGCGGCGATGCCGCCGACCATGGCCGTCGCCCCGCCGCCGCGGCCCGCCGGACCGCCGCCCCCGCCGTGCCCCGCGTCCGCGGCCGCGGACCGCAGCGCAGTGTCCGAGCCGGTGACCCGGACCGTCCCCGGGTCCGGCCACAACGACGCGGTGACGCCGTCGACCTGCACCTCCGGCTCCACGGGCGCGACGCGTCCCGCGTCGTCCTCGGCGGTGCTCGCCGCGAGGAGCTCCCGGAACAGCGGGCTGCGGGCCCGCAGCTCCGCCTCCGTCCCGACGTCGACGACGCGACCCTCGTCCAGCACGGCCACCCGGTCCGCGAGCGCGAGCGTGGAGCGCCGGTGCGCGACCAGCAACGTGGTGCGGCCTTGCATGAGCGTGCGCAGGGTGGCGTGGATGGCGGCCTCGGTGGTGGTGTCCACCGCGGACGTCGCGTCGTCCAGCACGAGGACGCGGGGGTCCGTGAGCATCGCCCTGGCCAGCGCGATCCGCTGCCGCTGCCCGCCGGAGAGGGTGAGCCCGCGCTCGCCGACCTCGGTGTCGTAGCCCTTCGGCAGGGACTCGACGAACAGGCCGATCTGCGCGGCCTCGGCGGCGGACCGGATCTCCTCGTCGCTCGCGTCCGGCCGGCCGTACGCGATGTTCGCCCGGATCGTGTCCGAGAAGAGGAAGGCCTCCTCGAAGACGACGCCGAGCTCCTGGCGCAGGTCCCGCAACCGCAGGTCCCGCAGGTCCACGCCGCCGAGCCGGAGCGCGCCCGACTGCGGGTCGTAGAAGCGGGGAAGCAACAGGGCGACCGTCGACTTGCCCGAGCCCGCGGTGCCGACCAGCGCGAGCGTCTCGCCGGGCTCCACCCGCAGGGACACGTCGTCGAGCACCGGTTCGCGGCTCGTGTAGCCGAACCGCACCGCGTCGAGCTCGACGGACAGCGGCCCGTCCGGCAGGGCCGCCGGCCGCTCCGGGTCGGTCACCTCGGGCATCGAGTCCACCAGGTCGTACACCCGCTCGACACCGGCCCGCGCCAGCTGCGCGCTGACGACGAGCGAGCCGACCAGCCGGGCCGGCCCGACGAGCTGCGCGACGTAGGTGGTGAAGGCCAGGAACGTGCCGAGGGAGATCGAGCCGTTCAACGCCATCCAGCCGCCGAAGCCGATCACCGCGACCTGCCCGAGGCTCGGCAGCGCCAGCAGCATCGGGTTGAGCCGGGCGGTCATCCGGGCCGCGCGCATCCGCTCCGCGAACAGCTTCCGGGCCAGCCCCTCCAGGGTTCCGACCTCGCGGGACTCCTGCCCGAACCCCTTGACGACGCGGACGCCGGTGACCGTCTCCTCCACCTGCTGCGCGACGTCCGCGGCCCGCTGCTGCGCCGACCAGGTGGCCGGGAACAGCGAGCGCCGGGTGCGCTGGGTGATGTACGCGGCGAGCGGCAGCATGATCAGCGAGATGACCGTGAGCAGCGGCGACAGGTAGAGCATCGCCGCCACCGACGCGACGACGAGCGCGATCGTGCCCGCCGTCAGCGGGACCATCGACAGCAGCGACTGGACGAGCTGCAGGTCCGTGATCGAGCGCGAGACGACCTGGCCGGTGCGCAGCGCGTCCTGCTTCTCCCCGTCCAGGCGCTGCACGGAGGCGAACACCTGGCGGCGGAGGTCGTGCTGGACGTCCAGCGCCATCCGGCCGGCGAGGTAGCGGCGGGCGAAGGACGCGGCGAAGCGGACGACGGCCAGCCCGAGGATCGCCAGCACGATCGGGAGCAGCACGTCGGTGACGCCGCGGACCGCGTCGTCGACCGCGACGCGGGTGAGCAGCGGGCCGAGGGCGTCCAGGCTGACGCCGAACACCGACGCCAGCAGCGCGCCGACGGTGACGCCGCGGTGGGCGAAGCAGGCGCGGGTCAGCCGTCGGATCCAGCCCGCCCGCCTCGACTGTTCTGGAGATGAGGGGAGCGAGGACACGCTGTGAAGGTTATGCCCGGCCGCCGACACTCTCCGGCCGGCCGTGGTGAGCCCGGCCACCGGCGGGAAGCCGGGCGCCGGAGCGCCGGTTGGGCGGATCATGAGCAACATTCCCACCGTCACCCTGTCCGGCGGGGTCGAGATCCCGCAGCTCGGCTTCGGCGTCTTCCTCGTGCCGCCGGGCGAGACCGAGGCGTCGGTGAGCACCGCGCTGGAGACCGGCTACCGGCACGTCGACACCGCCCGGATCTACGAGAACGAGGGCGAGGTCGGCACCGCGATCGCGAGGTCCGGCATCGCGCGCGACGACCTCTTCATCGCCACCAAGCTCTGGAACTCCGACCAGGGCCGGGACGCCGCCCTCAAGGCGTTCGACGCGAGCCTCGAGCGGCTCGGGCTCGACCACGTCGACCTCTACCTGATCCACTGGCCCGCGCCCGGTGCGGACCGCTACGTCGACAGCTGGCGCGCGTTGCAGGAGATCCACGCCTCGGGACGGGCCCGCGCGGTCGGCGTCTCCAACTTCGGAGTGCCGCACCTGCAGCGGCTCCTCGACGAGACCGGGGTGACGCCCGCGATCAACCAGATCGAGCTGCACCCGAACCTGCCGCAGGCCGAGCTGCGCGCCTTCCACGCCGAGCACGGCATCGCCACCGAGGCGTGGAGCCCGCTCGCCCGCGGCGGCCTGCTGGAGGACCCGGTGGTCGCGAAGCTCGCGGCGAAGCACGGGAGGACCCCGGCGCAGGTGATCCTGCGCTGGCACCTGCAGCTCGGCAACGTCGTCATCCCGAAGTCCGTGACGCCGTCGCGGATCGCCGAGAACTTCGACGTCCTCGGCTTCGAGCTCGACGCCGACGACCTCGCCGTGATCGACGCCCTGGACAACGGCGGCCGCATCGGCCCGGACCCGGACACGATGAACACCGGCGTCTGAGACTCCGCCGCAGGAGGGCTCAGGTGACGTCGCGGCGGGCCCCCACCACCCAGGCCGCCGCGACGCCCGCCCCCGCCCAGAGCGCGAGGACGATCAGGCACGCCCAGCCGGGCGGCGGCGACGCCACCCCCGCCAGGCTCTCGACGGCCTGGTTGCCGTAGCGCGGGCCCGCGAGCTCGACGGCCGGGATGTCGTAGAGCGCGACGTCCGCGGCGTTCCCGGGCAGGTAGGAGGTGATCCGGGCGATCGCCGGCGGGCCGGTGCCGAGGCCGGCGTCCGCGCCCGACCTCAGGATCAGCGACAGCACGTTCTCGATCGCCAGGACGTAGACGAGCAGCAGCACGACCGCGCCGGCCTGGTTCGTCACGAGCGTCCCGACGGCCACCCCGAGCACGGCCCACAGGGCGCAGACGGCGATCCCGGAGCCGATCAGCCCGAACAGCGGCCCGGGCGACGGGAACGTCGCGCTGCCCTGCCCGAACAGGCCCGCCACCAGCCCGAACGCGAGGGTCCCCAGCGCGTAGACGGCGCCGACGGCCGCGCCGACCGCGCAGCGGGCCAGCAGCACGGGGACGCGCCCGCCGGTGAGGTACGTGGTGGTGATCGTCCGGTGCCGGAACTCCCCCGACGCCTGCACCGCGCCGTGCACGGCGGCGAACACGCTGCCGAGCGAGAGGGAGTAGGCCAGCGACGCGAGCAGGACCCCGGGCGTCTCCCCGCCGAGCCCCGAGAGCGACGAGCTGAAGACGCCGCCGAACACGTTGATCGACAGCGCCAGCAGGACGACCGGGATCAGCAGCGCCCACCACATGCGGACCGAGGTCGTCCGCCGGAGCTCGGCCCGCAGCATCCGGGACGCGGTCGGCGCGATCATCCGGCGACACCCCCGGTGAGCTGCAGGAACAGCTGTTCCAGATCCACCTGCTCCTCCACCAACCCGTACACCGCGACCCCCGCCGCCAGCGCCGTGTCCCCGACCAGCACCGCGTCGGCGCCCCCCACCGCGAGCCGTCCGTCCGGCAGCGTGTCCACCTCCATCAGTCCCTTCGCGACCAGCGCCTGCGCGAGCGTCACCGGCTCCGCGCAGCGCACGAGCACCCGCCCCCGGCGACCGCCGCCGAGCCCCGCCAGCTCGCCCTGGTAGACGCACGCGCCGCGGTGGATCACCACGACCCGGTCCGCGCTCTGCCCGATCTCGGCGAGCTGGTGGCTGGACACGAGCACGCTGCGGCCGCTGCGGGCGAACCCGCGCAGGAAGTCCCGCAGCCAGGCGATGCCGGCCGGGTCCAGGCCGTTGCCCGGCTCGTCGAGGACGAGGATCCGGGGGTCGCCGAGCAGCGCGGTCGCGAGCGCGAGGCGCTGCTTCATGCCGAGGGAGTAGCCGCCGACCCCGCGGTCGGCGTCCACGGCGAGCCCGACCAGGCCGAGCACCTCGTCGACGCGCCGGTCCGGCACCCCGATCGCGGCCGCGCACACCAGCAGATGGCGGCGCGCGGTGCGGGAGGGGTGGAAGCCCTGCGCCTCGAGCACGGCGCCGAGGACGCGGCCGGGCGAGCCGAGGGTCTCGAAGGGGACGCCCTCGACGAGCGCGGTGCCGGACGTCGGCACGACCAGCCCGAGGATCATCCGCAGGGTCGTGGTCTTGCCGGAGCCGTTGGGTCCGAGGAACCCGGTGACCAGTCCCGGCTCGACGGTGAACCCGAGGTCGCGGACCGCCTCGACGGTGCCGAACCGCTTGCTCAGGCCGTCGACGGCGATCCGCCCGGAGTGGTCCTGCACGCGTCGCCCCCCGATCGTCGATGCGGCTCCATCCTGCCCACCGCCGCGCCCGTCGGCGCATCCGGGCGGCCGGCTCGCCGGATTCGTCCCGTTCCGAGGACTGCGCCGGACGCTACGATCCGCCGAGTCGTGTGGCCCCGACCACACCCCGCCGTCGAGGAGTCCTCCATGACCGACGTGTCGCTGATCTCCGACCTGCTCCCCCACTGGACGGCCGCGCGGCCCGACGCCGAGGTCCTGCGGTTCGGCGACCTCACCCGGACCTGGACGGAGCTCGACGAGCGGGTGCGCCGCCTCGCGGGCGCGCTGCGGGCCGCGGGGATCGGTCCCGGGGACCGGGTCGCGGTGCTGGACCTCAACCATCCGTCCTGTATCGAGCTGACGCTCGCGTGCGCGCGGATCGGCGCCGCCAACGCCGTCGTCAACTTCCGGCTGGCGCCGCCCGAGATCGTCCACGTGATCGACGACGCCGCGGCCCGGCTGCTCTTCGTCGGGCCCGAGTTCGCGCCGGCGGTGGAGCAGGTGCGGGAGAAGCTGACGGCGGTCGAGCGGGTCGTGCGGGTCGGCGGCGGGGACGACGAGTTCGAGGCCTGGCTGAGCTCCCACGAGCCGGACCCGGACCTGCACCCCGCGGCGCCGGACGAGTGCGTCGTGCAGCTCTACACCTCGGGCACCACCGGCTTCCCCAAGGGCGCGATGCTGACCCACCGCGGCCTGCTCGAGCACGCCCGCAACAGCGCGGCGGAGTTCGGGATGACCGCCGACGCGTCGGTGCAGGTCGCGATGCCGCTGTTCCACGTCGGCGGCACGAGCTACGCGCTGGTCGCGCTCACCCACGGCGCGCGGATCGTGCTGCAGCGCGTCCCGGACCCCGCCGCCGTGCTGGAGGTGCTCGAGCGGGAGCGGATCACGCACACGTTCCTCGTCCCCGCGCTGATGGCGGCGATGGCCCAGGTGCCCGGCGCGGCGGACCGGGACTACTCGGCCCTGGAGGTCCTCTCCTACGGTGCGTCGCCGATGCCGCTGCCGGTGATGCGGGCGAGCCTCGCCCTGTTCCCCGGCACCCTCGCGCAGGTCTACGGGATGACGGAGGCGTGCGGCGTGGTGAGCACGCTGCCGACCGCCGACCACGAGGACCCGGCCGCCGCGCACCGGCTGGTGTCGGCCGGGACGCCCATCCACGGCGTCGAGATCGAGATCCGGGACCCCGCGACCGGGGAGCCGGTCCCGACCGGCGAGCCCGGCGAGATCTGGGTCCGGACCCCGCAGCTGATGAGCGGCTACTGGCGCAGGCCCGAGGCGACCGCGGCCGCCGTCGCCCCGGACGGCTGGCTGCGGTCCGGCGACGGCGGGCACGTCGACGCCGACGGCTACGTCTACGTGACCGACCGGATCAAGGACATGATCATCAGCGGCGGCGAGAACATCTACCCCGCGGAGATCGAGCGGGTTCTGGCCGAGCACCCGGCCGTCGCGGACGTCGCGGTGATCGGCGTGCCGGACGAGCGGTGGGGCGAGGTGCCGAAGGCGATCGTCGTCGCGGCGGCGGGCGCGCGGGTGGACCAGGAGGAGATCCTCGCGTACTGCCGCGCACAGCTCGCGTCGTTCAAGTGCCCCGCGAGCGTCGAGATGGTGGACGAGCTCCCCCGCAACCCCACGGGCAAGATCCTCAAGAAGGACCTCCGGGCACCCTACTGGGCGGGCCGGGAGCGGACCGTCGTGTAGGGCGCTCACGTTGACTCGCCGGTAACCTCCGTCGGATGAAGCTCTCGACGCAGCTCCAGTACGGCGATGACCCGATCGCGAACGCCGACTCCGTGGTCGGCCTGGAGAAGGCCGGCCTCGACGTCGTCTGGGTCGCGGAGGCCTACAGCTACGACGCCGTCTCCCTGATGGGGTACCTCGCGGCGCGTACCGAGCGGGTCGAGATCGGCTCCGGGATCCTGCCGATCTACAGCCGGACCCCGACGCTCACCGCGATGTCCGCGGCCGGCCTGGACGCGCTGTCGAACGGCCGCGCCATCCTCGGTCTCGGCGCGTCCGGGCCGCAGGTCATCGAAGGCTTCCACGGCGTCCCCTACGACAAGCCGATCACCCGCACCCGGGAGATCATCGACATCTGCCGCAAGGTCTGGCGCCGCGAGCGGCTGGAGCACGACGGCCTCTACCAGATCCCGCTCCCCGAGGGCCGGGGCACCGGGCTCGGCAAGCCGCTCAAGCTGATCAACCACCCGAAGCGCGCGAACATCCCGATCTGGGTCGCGGCGCTCGGGGACAAGAACGTCGAGATGACCGCGGAGCTCGCCGAGGGCTGGCTGCCGCACGTGCTCGTCCCGGAGAAGATCCGCGACGTGTTCGGCCCGGCGCTCGACGCCGGGTTCGCGAAGCGCGCCCCCGAGCTCGGCCCGCTGCAGATCACCGGCGGCGGCATCCTCGCGCTCGAGCCGGAGATGTGGGAGCCGGCGCGGCAGCTCGCCCGCGGGATGTACGCGCTCTACATCGGCGGCATGGGCGCGCGGGGCAAGAACTTCTACAACACGGTCATGAGGCGACAGGGCTGGGCCGACGCCGCGCAGGAGGTGCAGGACCTCTATCTCGACGGGAAGAAGGAGGAGGCCGCCGCCGCGCTGCCGGACGAGTTCATCGAGAAGGCGACGCTCATCGGCGAGCCCGCGTTCGTCCGCGAGCGGATCGCTGCGCTGCAGGAGGCCGGCGTCACGCATCTGCACGTCAACGCGGTCACGGCGGACGCCCCGAAGATCTTCGGTCAGGTCAAGGAGTGGATCTCCTGAGAGGTGGGCACCCCCGCGGGTGATTCGCGGGGTGGGGGTGGTGTGACGGGCCGTGTCGGGCCCGTTCCACAATGTGTGGGCCGACCCGTCCCGTTCACCGACCCGCGGGAGCAACCTGGTGCCCGTCCCGTTCGTCCGTACCGCAGACGAGCCGCTCACAGCGGAGCAGTACCGGTACATCGCTACCCACGCGTGGTGGATGGGTACGTTCGCCACCGCGGAGACGATCCACGTCCATCTCTCGGAGCACCTGATCCAGCAGTGGACGCCGGTGGACCGGGACGCGGACTGGCTGCTCGACCGCGAGCTCACCGGCCGCGTCACCTGGCTCGCCGGCTCCGGGGACGATGCCGTCTCCGAGGGGTTCGACCTGAACGACCACTGGCCCAGCGGCCGGTTCCGGGCGCCCTACGGGGACTTCTACGCCGAGCTCAACGAGACCTCGCCGCGCCGTCCGACCGGCGGCTGGGCGGCGCCCACCCCCGAGTTCCTCGCGCTGCTGCCGCGGGACCCGGACGGGCTGATCGCCCGCCTGCGCGAGGACGTGCCGCAGCGCACCTACACCGGCCCGTTCCGGGCGGCGGTGGACACGCTGCGCACCTGCACCGTGCCGGCGGACCTGCGCGAGGCCCTCTTCGCCGCGCTGCTGCTGCTGCCGGCGGTGACGGTCGTCGACGAGGTGAAGGACCTCGACGGCAACCTGTGCGCCGCCCTCGTGCACGACGACGGGCCCACCCGCACCGAGCTCCTGGTCGATCCCGTCGACGGGCAGTACGCCGGCGAGCGGGACACCCTGCGCCGGGACTCCTCCTGCGGGCTGACGGTGGGCACCGTGATCGCCGAGACGGCGGTCCGGACCGCGGTCGTACCGGGTATCGGCGCGCTGCCCGTCTTCTGACTCGGCGTGCGTCGGTGCCCCCACCAGGTTTGTGTGATCCCCCTGGCGCGGTACCCCGTGATCCGGTGCGGGGACTACCCTGGTCCCCGGTCGTCGGCGACCCGACACATTAGCGGAACCAAGGCGGTTGACAGCGTGTCCACCAGCAGTACGTCAAGCCCAACGGAACAGTTCGGTCCCAACGAGTGGCTCGTCGAGGAGATGTACCAGCGCTTCCTCGAGGACCCGAACGGGGTCGACCCGGCGTGGCACGACTTCTTCGCGGACTACCGGCCGGGCGGCGGCCTCTCCGACATCGGAGCGGACGACGCCGACGACGAGTCCCCGGCTGCCGAGGAGCAGGACGCCGAGCAGCAGGACGCGTCGACCACGTCGCCGAAGACCGCCGAGAAGACCTCCACCCCGACCGGAAAGCAGGACGTGTCCGCCGCCGCCGCCAGCTCCACCGTGCCACAGAAGACCGGCTCCAACGGTTCCGCCGCCACGAAGCCCGTCCCGCCGAAGGCCCCCCAGAAGCCCGCCGCCGGCAGCACCTCCCAGGCCGCCAAGCCCGCGCCCATCGGCAGCGACGGCGAGGTGACCCCGCTCCGCGGCGCCGCGAACGCGGTCGTCAAGAACATGAACGCCTCCCTCGCGGTCCCCACCGCGACGAGCGTCCGCGCCGTGCCCGCCAAGCTGCTGGCGGACAACCGGATCGTCATCAACAACCAGCTGCAGCGCACCCGCGGCGGCAAGATCTCCTTCACCCACCTCATCGGCTACGCCGTGGTGAAGGCGATGGCGGACTTCCCGGTGATGAACCGGCACTTCGTCGAGACGGACGGCAAGCCGACCGTCGTACAGCCCGAGCACGTCAACCTCGGCCTGGCCATCGACCTGCCCGGCAGGAACGGCCAGCGCTCGCTCGTGGTCGTGTCGATCAAGGGCTGCGAGAACATGACGTTCGCGCAGTTCTGGTCGGCCTACGAGGGCATCGTGCACAAGGCACGCGGCGGGAACCTGACCGCGGAGGACTTCGCCGGCACCACGATCAGCCTCACCAACCCGGGCACGCTGGGCACCAACCACTCGGTGCCGCGGCTGATGCAGGGGCAGGGCACGATCATCGGCGTCGGGGCGATGGAGTACCCGGCCGAGTTCCAGGGCGCCAGCGAGGAACGGCTCGCGACACTCGGCATCAGCAAGATCATCACGCTGACGTCGACCTATGACCACCGGATCATCCAGGGCGCGGAGTCCGGTGACTTCCTGCGCCGGATCCACCACCTGCTCCTCGGCGGGGACGGCTTCTACGACGAGATCTTCACGTCGCTGCGGGTCCCCTACGAGCCCGTCCGCTGGGTGCAGGACATCCCCGAGGGCGAGGTCGACAAGACCGCGCGCATCCTCGAGCTGATCGAGTCCTACCGCACCCGCGGGCACCTGATGGCGGACACGGACCCGCTGAACTACCGCCAGCGCCGGCACCCGGACCTGGACGTGCTCAGCCACGGCCTCACCCTCTGGGACCTGGACCGCGAGTTCGCCGTCGGCGGCTTCGGCGGCAAGAAGCACATGAAGCTCCGGGACGTCCTGGGTCTGCTCCGGGACTCCTACTGCCGCACCGTCGGCACCGAGTACATGCACATCGCGGACCCCGAGCAGCGCGCCTGGCTGCAGGAGCGCATCGAGGTCCCGCACCAGAAGCCTTCGGTCGTCGAGCAGAAGTACGTGCTCAGCAAGCTCAACGCGGCCGAGGCGTTCGAGACCTTCCTGCAGACCAAGTACGTCGGGCAGAAGCGGTTCTCGCTCGAGGGCGGCGAGACCGTCATCCCGCTGCTGGACGCCGTGCTGGACAAGGCCGCCGAGTACGAGCTCGACGAGGTCGTCATCGGCATGCCGCACCGCGGCCGGCTCAACGTGCTCGCCAACATCGTCGGCAAGCCCATCAGCCAGATCTTCCGCGAGTTCGAGGGCAACCTGGACCCGGGTCAGGCGCACGGCTCCGGCGACGTCAAGTACCACCTGGGCGCCGAGGGCAAGTACTTCCGGATGTTCGGCGACGGCGAGGTCGTCGTCTCTCTGGCGTCCAACCCGTCGCATCTGGAGGCCGTGGACCCGGTGCTCGAGGGCATCGTCCGCGCCAAGCAGGACATCCTGGACAAGGGCGACGGCGCGTTCACCGTGCTGCCGCTGATGATGCACGGCGACGCGGCGTTCGCCGGGCAGGGCGTGGTGGCGGAGACGCTGAACCTCGCGCTGCTGCGCGGCTACCGCACGGGCGGCACCGTGCACGTCGTCGTCAACAACCAGGTCGGCTTCACCACCGCCCCGGAGGCGTCGCGCTCGTCGCAGTACTCGACGGACGTCGCGAAGATGATCGGCGCGCCGGTCTTCCACGTGAACGGCGACGACCCGGAGGCCTGCGTCTGGGTCGCCAAGCTGGCGGTCGAGTACCGCGAGCGGTGGAACAACGACGTCGTGATCGACATGATCTGTTACCGCCGCCGCGGCCACAACGAGGGTGACGACCCTTCGATGACGCAGCCGGCGATGTACGACGTGATCGACGCCAAGCGCAGCGTCCGCAAGATCTACACCGAGTCGCTGATCGGCCGTGGCGACATCACCATGGAGGAGGCCGAGCACGCGCTCAAGGACTTCTCCAACCAGCTCGAGCACGTCTTCAACGAGGTCCGGGAGCTGGAGAAGACCCCGCCCGCCGTCTCGTCGTCGGTGGAGCAGGAACAGCTCGTCCCGAGCGACCTGGACACGTCCGTCACGCTGGAGGTCGTGCACCGCATCGGCGACGTGCACGCCAACCTGCCGGAGGGCTTCACCCCCCACCAGCGCGTCAAGCCGGTGCTGCAGAAGCGCGCGAAGATGTCGCGCGAGGGCGACATCGACTGGGCCTTCGGCGAGCTGCTCGCGTTCGGCTCGCTGGCCATGGACGGCAAGCTGGTCCGGCTCTCCGGGCAGGACACGCGGCGCGGCACGTTCGTGCAGCGGCACTCGGTGCTCATCGACCGCAAGACCGGCGAGGAGTACACCCCGCTGCGCAACCTCGCCGAGGACCAGGGCCGTTTCATGGCCTACGACTCGGCGCTGTCGGAGTTCGCGGCGGTCGGCTTCGAGTACGGCTACTCGGTGGCGAACCCGAACGCGCTGGTGCTGTGGGAGGCCCAGTTCGGGGACTTCGTCAACGGCGCCCAGTCGATCATCGACGAGTTCATCTCGTCCGGTGAGGCCAAGTGGGGCCAGATGTCGGACGTGGTGCTGCTGCTGCCGCACGGCCTCGAGGGCCAGGGCCCGGACCACAGCTCGGGGCGCATCGAGCGCTTCCTGCAGCTGTGCGCCGAGGGTTCGATGACGGTGGCGCTGCCGTCGGAGCCGGCGAACTACTTCCACCTGCTGCGCCGGCAGGCCCTCGACGGCGTCCGCCGCCCGCTCGTCGTCTTCACCCCGAAGTCGATGCTGCGGAACAAGGCGGTCGTCTCGCCCGTCTCGGACTTCACCGGCGGCCGGTTCCGCCCGGTGATCGACGACCCGCGCTACCGCACCGACGACGGCCCCGCCACCTCGATCCAGAAGGTTCTGCTGTGCAGCGGCAAGATCTACTGGGAGCTCGCGCAGCACCGGGAGAAGCAGGACATCGACAACGTCGCGATCGTCCGCGTCGAGCAGCTCTACCCGGTCCCGGACCGGCAGCTCGCCGCGGTGCTGGAGCGGTACCCGAACGCGAAGCAGGTCCGCTGGGTCCAGGAGGAGCCGGCGAACCAGGGCGCGTGGCCGCACATGGGCCTCGAGCTCCCGGAGAAGCTGCCGGAGCGCCTGTCGGGGCTGACCCGTATCTCGCGTCGCCGGATGGCCGCGCCGGCCCCCGGGTCGTCGAAGGTGCACGAGGTCGAGCAGCGCGAGCTGATCGCCAAGGCCTTCAGCTAGGCCGTCGGCGTGTACTTCACCGACCGCGGCATCGAGGAGCTCGTCGAGCGGCGCGGGGAGGAGGCGGTCAGCGTGGAGTGGCTGGCCGCCCGGCTCCGCACGTTCGTCGACCTGAACCCCGCGTTCGAGGACGCGGTGGAACGCCTCGCGACCTTCCTCGCGCGCGACGACGAGGACGACTGACGGGACGTCGGAGCCCGCCGCCTGCTAGCCGCCGCTCGAGTGGCTCGAGCGGCGGTGGTTGACGCTCGAGCCACTCGAGCACCGGAGACGGGTCAGCGGCGGAGGCCGAAGCCGCGGCGGCGGACCAGGTCCCGCAGCACGTCGAACCTGCTCGCGACCTGCTGGTCCAGCGCGTCCAGCTCGTTCGGGTCCGCCGTCTCGTCCGGGGCCGGGAAGGTCCGCAGGGTCATCCAGGACTCCCCCCACAGCGCCTCGAGCGCGGCCTCCCAGTGCAGGTCGACGGTGAACCGGGTCAGGGCCGTGCGCTCCCCCGCCCGGGCCATGACGTCGTCGAGCTCGCCGAGGCGGCGTTCGAGCGTCAGAGCCCGGTCCCGGTCCTTCGCCCGCATCTCCTCGACGGCCGCCTCGATCCCCGCGGTCACCTCCCGGTACCGCGCCGCGGCGTCGTCGCGCTCCGCGCTGCGCGCAGGCGCCGGGTCGATCGGCTCGCTCACCGCTTCACCTCCGGCACCAGCACGACCTCCGGGCGCGAGTGCTGCGCGCGGTCGAAGAACAGTCCTCGGCCCGGGCGGGGCGCCCAGGTCAGGCCCATCCCCGGCGCGAGCGGCGTCAGCTCGGAGCCCTGGACGTCCAGGGCGATCCACGCGCCGACGTCGTCCGGGCTCGCGGACATGCTCAGCAGGGACCGCAGCCGCGTGGCGCTGCGCCACCAGCCGATCACGTGCACGCCCACCTCGGGCCCGAACCGCAGGACGCTCCGCAGCGCCTCGGTGCCGGACCGTTCGAGCAGGGGGTCCGCCGCGTCCGCGCCGAGGAGCAGCACGTACAGCGGCGGCCGGTCGCTCCCGGCGGCCCGGGCCGCGACCTCCTCGGCCAGCAACTCGACCCGTTCCCGGATCTCGTCGAGTCCCACCGGGTCCGCCCGGTCCCCGAGCCGATCGAGGACCGCGTCACCGTTGTCCACCAGATACGCGACGACGA
Source organism: Pseudonocardia sp. (assembly GCF_025465255.1). Classification (GTDB taxonomy): domain Bacteria; phylum Actinomycetota; class Actinomycetes; order Mycobacteriales; family Pseudonocardiaceae; genus Pseudonocardia. The sequence continues at coordinate 26,293 of NZ_JAODNI010000113.1, read as the reverse complement.
ACGTCGCGTTCGGCGGAGCCGTCGCCACGAGCGACTGCGCGGCCGCGCCCATCACCCGCATCGCCTCGTTCCCGTCCGACGCCAGCACGGCGACGTTGCGGCCCGGTGTGTCCGGCAGCCGGACCGCCGCCGCGCTGCCCTCGACGTCGATCACCTGACCGAGCAGCGCCCGCGGTCCGCCCTCGCGGCCCAGGACGTCGAGCAGGTCGCCGACCCACGGGGCCCGGGAACCGTTGAACAGCCGCGGCATCGTCCGGCCCGGGGCGAAGTAGGCGTGGGTCTCGTGCTGCACCTCGTCGATCTCGGTGCGGGCGCTCGCGTCCGGGATCCGCGCGATCTCGTTGCCGTGCTTCATCCCGGACTCGTGGTTCACGATCGCGTGCCAGCGCGGCAGGGACAGCGCGGCGTCGTTGAGGTTCGCGAGGACCCGGCGGGCCCGCGGCAGCGCGATCCGCAGGACGAACTGCTCGAAGATCGCCGGACGGCCCCAGAAGGCCTCGATCCCGGACACGTCCTGGCTGGCCAGCACCAGGTGGATGCCCTGCGAGCGACCGCGCCGGGCGACGTCCTCCAGCAGCGCGGTCGCCTGCTTGGTCAGCTGGTCCCGCTCGGCGAAGAGGTACTGGAACTCGTCGATCACGGCGACGATCCGCGGCCACCGTCCGGTCTCGTCCACCCCGCGCAGCTCCTCGAGCTTCGTCACCTCGTGACGTTTCGCGGCATCTGCGCGGCGGCGCATCTCGTCCGCCAGGAACTGCAGCAGCGCGAGCCCGAACTCCCGGTCGGTGTTGATGTTGATCCCGATGAGCCGGGCGTGCGGCAGCCAGGTCCCGTCCGCCCGGCCCGGGGCGAACTGCGCGAACGAGACGCCCTCCTTGAAGTCCAGGAGGTAGAACTCGAGCTCGTCGGGGTCGTACCGGGCGGCCATCGACCCGATCATGGCGAGCAGCAGGTTCGTCTTGCCGGAGCCGCTCGGGCCGCCGATCAACGCGTGCGGGGAACCGTCGTCCAGGGCGATCTCGACGGGCATGCCGTCGGCGAAGCCGATCGGCGCATACACCCCGGCCGCCGACGACGTCCGGTAGTCCCTGGTCAGCGGCAACAGGTCCGCGAACGTACTGACCTGCGCCCGCCACTCCTCGTGGGCGCGCACGATCTCGGTGCACGCCGCGGTGACCTCGCCGCGCGGCAGCGGCGGGTCGGGCGTGACCGCGACGTTCGGGCCCGTCATCGAGCAGCGGACGCCGTCCGGGGTGAACCGCACGGACTCGACGGGCGCCCCGACCGTCATCGGGACGTCCAGCAGCACGAGCTGGATCCCGCACGCCAGGCCGCTGCGCGCCACCCGCTGCAGCTGGCGGTGATGCTCGTCGGACAGCGACTGCCGGTTGCCGGCGAGGACCGCGACGACCCACGGTTCGCTGCGCTTGCCCTCGTGCTGGGCGTGCGCGCGCAGCGACGGGTACCCGCCGACGAGCACCCGGCTGTGTACCTTGCGGATCCGGTCGGACAGCTCGTCGAGGAGCTCGCCGAGGCGGCCCGGGTCGTGCACGGTGAGCAGCCCGGTGCGGGTCAGCGGGTAGAGCCCGGGCAGCGCCCCGGTGAACTGGCCGACGTCCCAGACGTGGACGTTCACCATCCCGGGCCGGAAGGTCGAGAGCACCCGCAGCAGCACCTGCTCGACGAGCGCCTCCGCGGCCCCGCGGGTCTCGTGCGTGGAGTCGATGCGCAGGTGGGACTCGTCCAGCAGCGGGATGCCCACGGGGAACGCCTCCCCGACGTCGAGGCGGCCGCTCCCGATCCGCCACAGCCGCGGGTACGGGTCGTGCACGCCCTCGTACTTCCCGACGGCGCCGAGCCACTCCCGCGGCTCCTGCCCGGCCGGCCCGGTCGCCGCCTCGGCCATGATGTCCGCGAGCCGGCGCGGACCGTGCTCCAGCCAGGGGTCGAACGCCTTCCGCCGGTCGGACTCCGCACGCTCCACGGCGGCGGCCAGCACCTGCGAGCCGAACGCCGGCGCCAGCGCGGGGTCCGCCCGCGCGGCCTCGACGCCGTCGCGGCGCAGCCAGAGCTCGAACATCGTCCCGGCGTGGGCGCGGACGGCGTCCGCCCGCAGCCGCGACGCCGCCCCGAGCGCCGCCGCGCACGCGTCCCGGAACTCGTCGAAGGCGGCGGTGATGCGTTCCCGCCGGCCGGGCCTCCCCAGACCTGGCATACGAGGCACCATCGCTACATCCGTGCGTCGAGATCGGCGATCGCGTCCGCCGCGGCGGAGACGCTCGCGCCCACCTCGGCGACGTCGTCCCGGGCACGCGCGAGGGCGTCGACCGGCAGGTCCTCGTGGGTCTGCTCGACGAGCTCGGCGAGGGTGCTCACCGCCTCGTCGAGGCATTCCGCGGCGAGGTCCACGTGCCGTCGCGCGTCCGCCGTCAGCTCACCGACCTCGGCGAGCGCGAGCCGGATGTCACCGAGGGACGAGGTCACAGCCGGGCCGCGACGCCCTCGGCGGCCTCGATCGCGGCGTTGACGGCCTGCTGCACGTCACCGATCTTGCTGGCGGCGTCCGCGTAGTAGGCGTTGGCCTGGTCCACGTCACCCTGGCTGCTGCCCTCGGTGACCTGCTGCAACGCGCTCTGCGCCTGCTCGATGCAGTTCTGCGCCTGTTGCAGGGCGCCGAGGCTCTCCGAGGCCTTGTCGTTGGCCGTCGCGATCCCGGACCGGACCTCTTCGATGCTCGCCATGACGCGCTGCCGTCCTCCGCCTGTCGTGTACCCGAACCCGGCTACCCCGGGCAACGGCGCGTGTACGCCGCGTGCGGAATCTAGCGCCCATCGTCGCCCACGGCCGGAGGCCCCGCCAGCGGACGCCTGCCCGACCCCGGATCGATACACCCAGGCCGTCCGGCGGTCACACCATGCCCAGGAACATCACGCCCATGGACGCCGCCATCACCAGATGGGCGAGCGCGCCGACGTGCGGGGAGCGGAGCCCCGCTCCCGCACCCGGCGCGGGACAGCCCGCGTGACCGGCGGGCACCGGGGACCGGCGCGCCGCGACGAAGCGGTCCGAGCAGCGGAGCACGTGCCAGCCGAAGTACCCCGCCAACACGACCGCGACGAGGGACACCCACGCCGAGCCGGCATGTGTGTGCTCGTGCCCGCCGAGAGCGAGCATCAGCAGCATCGCCACGCCGCCGACGACGTGGTGCGCCGCGTCGTCGGCCCGGGGACCGGCGCGCAGCCAGCGCAGGCCGAACCACGTGGCCGTCGAGGCGAAGACGGCGAGCCACACCACCGACGGAAGCGGGTCCCCGAACGGGGAGAACATCGCCGCCATCCCCAGGCCCATCGCGGCGTGCGACGCCTCTCCGAGCACCGATCGCCCGTCCCGCCGGGCGGTGGCCACTCGCAGCAGGTGCAGCACGCCGAGCCCGACCGAGACCATCGCGAGAACGGCCGTGAAGCCCATGCGGGGTGGACCTCCTCCCGACCCGAATTCATCGCCTGATCGAGGATGGCAGCCACGACCTGGCGAATCCATACGGTCCGGGGGTAGTGACAACGGGCCACCGAGCGGTTACACGGTCCGGATCGTCGCCCTCATCGCCATGTCCTCGTGCTCGAGGTTGTGGCAGTGCACGACGCCGGCCAGGGACTCACCGGTCCGGCCGTGCGAGGTGTCGATGCCGAGGGTGCCGCAGCCCGGGACGAGCGCGGTCGCGCCCAGGACGCCGAGGAACCCGCGCCGGGACAGGAGGTTCACCCCGCACGTCCGGCGGAGGGCGTCCACACCCAGCCCGCGAGGAGCACCGACAGGGTGACGATCAGCACCCCGAGCGGGATGTGCACCTGCAGGACCAGGCGTAGCCCATCCCGACCTGCAGGCCCTCGGCGAGGAACAGCAGCACGACGGCCGCCAGCACCCACCAGCGGCCGCCCACGACCATCACGTACGCCAGGGCGGCCACGCCGACCAGCATCGTGAAGACCACGAGCACGCTGCCGACGATCCCGTGCACCGCGATGGCGTCGACGTGACCGGTGAGGAACAGGCCCGCGAGGATCGGCTGACCGAGCACCGCGAGCAGGTGCACCGTGAGCAGCGCCCTGAGCAGCCCGAGGGTGGTCCGGGGCCTCCGGACGAGGCGCGCCTGCGGTGGCGCCGGGGACCGTCGTGTCCACGCCCGGAACGCTAGGATCCGGTCCCCCGCACCGGATCCGGCAGAAACCCCCCGTGCCCCCGGGAGAACCCTTAGACCGCCGCTCAGGGGGCCGACCGGTGACCTCGGGAGGCCCTCGACGCCGCACACGTGCCGATCACGGGACCCCCGCGGACCCATTCCTATCGCTCGGACCGGCTACCCGACGGGCCTCGCGACCGCGGCGACCCGTGCGTAGCGGTCCAGGAAGACGTGGATCGCGTCGTGGACGCTCTCCAGGCCTCTGGCCTGCCCGTCGAGCATGGCGGCGCCCTCACCGGTCACGTGGTAGATCCGCCGCGCCGGGCCGGTGGCGGAGGTCTGCCACTCGGACCGGACGAGGCCGAGCTTCTCCAGGCCCCGGAGCGCGCGGTACACGCCACCAGGGTCCCCCGCTCCGTCGTGCATGGGACGGAGCCGGTTGGCGAGTTCGTAGCCGTGATCGGGCCGCTCGCGCAGGAGCAGCAGCAGACAGGGTTGCAGGAAGTTCCTCGGTTCGAGCTCGGCCATACCCCTGGCCCTCTCGCTGGAGAACGTGCGTCGGACCGAGTCGATACTTCCACCGGGTGAGACAGCTCACAAGCAGAGGGGCGGCGACGTCACCCGGACGCGATTCACGTTGTCCGCCATCGACCTTGCGGCCAGCACCGCGACTGCCCGGGCTCGGTGGCGCTCTCAGCCCACCGCGTCCCCGGTCCGGATGGTGCCCCCGGACAGCACCTCGGCGTACACCCCGGCGCACGGGAGCACCCCGAAGCCCGGGACGTCCACGCGGTTGCGCTCCAGCAGCGGGCGCACCGCCTGCGGGGCCCGCGGCAGGTCCCCGTGCTCCAGGGTCGGCACCGAGCAGCGCGGCGTGGGCAGGGTGCCGCGCAGCCGGACGTCGCCGATCGTGAACTCGGCCCCGCACCAGTCGTTCTCCGCGAAGGGCGGGTAACCGGGCGGGGTCTGCACCACGACGTTCGGGCGGTAGCGCAGCGCCTCGACGCCCAGCTCGTCGAGGGTCGCGGTGGTGATCAGGTGGATCGGCGCGTAGTCCACGAACGCGCCGCCCGGCGTGCCCTGTGCGATCTCCAGGACCCCGTACTCGACCTCGGCGTCCACGCCCTCCACCAGCACGTCCACCGGGTCCGGACGTTCGACGGACGCGCCCTCGGCCCGCTCGGCGGACATCCGGACCTTGCGGCCGAGCAGCGCGGACAGTTCGTCGTCCGCCTCGTCGACGGAGAGCACGTGCCCGTCCGGGAACCTGATCCGCGCGCCTGCCCCGGCCGAGACGGCGGAGAACTGCAGCAGCGTGCGCCACAGCCGCGGGTGCTTGGCCGTCGCGACCCGGCCGGTGTCGCTGTCGACGAGCGCGAAGCGGCGGTCCCCGGCCACCCCGCGCGCGTCGACGACGATCGCGTCCACCGGCTCCCCGAGCATCGACTTCACCGGGTAGCGGTGCAGCGACGTGACGGAGCCCGCGGGCGTGGTGTCATTCATCCCTGATACCTATCAGGGCCGGGCGGGTCAGGCCAGGCCGTTGGCCGTCAGCCAGTTCTTCGCGACGGTCTCCGCGCTGGGCTTGGCGTCACTCGCGGCCTCGGCGTTGAGGTCCGTCAGGCCCTGCGTGGTGAGCTTGGCCGAGATCGCGTCGAGCACCTCGGTGACCTGCGGGGTCGCCTTCGCCTTGGTGATCAGCGGGACGACGTTCTGCGCCGCGAAGTTGCTCTTCGGGTCGTCCAGCACGACGAAGTCGTTCGTCTTGATCGACGCGTCCGTGGAGAAGATGTCCGCGGCCTGGACGTTGCCGTCCTTCAGCCCGGCGACGGTCAGCGGGCCGCCGGCGTCGAGGGGCAGGTAGCTCTTGAACGTGCAGCCGTAGGTCTTCTGGATGCCCGGGATGCCGTCGGGACGGGTCTGGAACTCCGGCGGGCCGCCGAAGACCATCTGGCCGCAGGCCGGCGCCAGGTCGTCCATCGTCTTGAGGTTGTACTGCGTCGCGGTGGCCCGCGTGACGACCACGGCGTCCCGGTCCTCGGCGGCGGACTTCTGGAGCACCGTCAGCGTCGGCGGGAGCGCGCTCTGGAGGGCGGTGTAGACGGCGTCCGGCTCGGTCTCGGTGGCGTCCTTCTTGATGTACTGCAGCAGCGTGCCCGTGTACTCCGGGATCAGGTCGATCGAGCCGTCCTGCAGGGCGGGGTAGTAGGCCTCGCGGCTGCCGATCGGTGGCGTCGTCTCGACCTTGACGCCCTTGGCCTGCAGGGCCTGGCCGTAGATCGCCGCGATGATCTGGCTCTCCGTGAAGTTCGCCGAGCCGATCTTGATGGTGTCCGTGGGGGCGGCGCTGCCGGTGCTGCCGCTGGACAGCGGGTTCCCGCCACCGCCACCGCAGGCGGTGAGCGCGAGCGCGGAGATCGCCGCGACGGCGGCGACGCGGGCGATCAGGGTGCGTCTCATGGTGAAGGGTCCTCCGGGGCGGGGTTCGGGTGGTGGGGAGTTCTCAGGCCGCCTCGGCGGCAGGGGTCTGCTGCTTCGGGGACGGGACGGCACGAAGCCGGCGCGGACCGCGCGGTGCGGCCTGCAGCCCGGGCGAGACGAGCAGCTTCTGCAGCCCGCCGAACACCAGGTCCAGGGCGACGGCGAGCACCGCGACCAGGATCGACCCGCCGATCATCTGCGGGAAGTCCCGCTGCGCGAGGCCGTCGAAGATGAAGCGGCCGAGGCCGCCCAGCCCGACGTACGCGGCGATCGTCGCCGTGGAGACGACCTGCAGCAGCGAGCTGCGGATCCCCCCGATGATCAGCGGCAGGGCGTTGGGCAGCTCGACCTTGAGAAGCACGTCCTTGCCGCGCATGCCCATCCCGGTGGCCGCGTCGACGATCGCGCGGTCGACATTGCGGATGCCGGCGTAGGTGCCGGCGAGGATCGGCGGGATGCCGAGGACGAGCAGCGCGATGAGCGGGCCGGTGAAGCCGAGGCCGATCCACGTCACCAGCAGGACGAGCAGGCCGAGCGTGGGGAGCGCCCGCAGGCCGTTGGCGCCGCTGACGACGAAGCCCCCGGTGGAGGTGGAGCGGTGCCCGATCCAGGCACCGAGCGGCACCGCGACGACCAGCGCGATCACCATCGTCAAGGCGGTGTAGCCGAGGTGCTCGATCAGCCGCTGGGTGATGCCCTGCGGGCCGCCCCAGTTCGCGCCGTCGACGAGCCAGCCGAGGTAGTTCACGCCTCCACCCCCCGCCGCACGGTCTCTCCGGCCCGCTCCCAGGGCGTCAGGGCCTTGCCGCCCTGCACGAGGAGCGTGTCGACGACGAGGGCCAGCACCAGCACCAGCACGATCCCGGCGATGATCTCCGCGGTGATGACGCGCTGGAAGCCGTCGGTGAACATCCGGCCGAGGCCGCCGAACCCGACGGTCGAGCCCACCGTCACCAGGCTGATCGACGACACGGCAGCCACCCGGAGCCCCGCGACGATCACAGGGATCGCCAGCGGGAGGTCTACCCCGACGAACCGGCGGGCCGGCGTGAAGCCCATCGCCGTCGCCGAGTTGACGACGAGGTCCGGCACCGCGGACAGCGCGTCCGCGATGGTGCGGACGAGCAGTGCCACGGTGTAGACGCTCAGCGCCACGATCACGTTGATCGGGTCCAGGATGGAGGTGCCGAGGATGGCCGGCAGGAACACGAACAGCGCCAGCGACGGGATCGTGTAGAGCAGCCCGGACAGGTTGATCACGATGGTGCGCCCGGCGCGCGTGCGGTCGGCCAGCCAGCCGAGCGGGATCGCGAGCACCAGCCCGATCACCACCGGGACCAGCGAGAACACGATGTGCTGGACGAGCAGGTCGCCGATCAGCGGCAGGTTGCCGAGAACCCAGGTCACCGGTGCGCTCCCCTACGCGGCCGCGTCGTCGCGGCGGGCGACGGCCAGGGCGGCGAGCACGTCGTCCGCGCTGATCGAGCCGCTCACCCGGCCGTCCGCGGCGACCGCGACGCCCTGGCCCGACGGCGACGACAGGGCCGCGTCGAGTGCGCTGCGCAGAGAGCCGGACCCCGCGTCGTACAGGGAGCCGCCGGGGACGAGGTTCTCCTCGCCGGCCGTGCCTCCCGCGGTCCCGCCGTGGTGCCAGCCGAGCGGGCGCCGCTCCCTGTCGACTACGAGGGACCAGCCCTCGGGCGCGCTGCCCCCGACCTCGACCGTCCGCAGCTCGCCGACGGGCAGCCCGCTGGAGGACACGAACCCGAGCCCGCGGTAGCCGCGGTCCCGGCCGACGAAGTTGTCCACGAAGTCGTCCGCCGGGCGGGCGAGCAAGACGCCGGGCTCGTCGTACTGGGCGAGGTGGCCGCCGGTGCGGAACACAGCGACCCGGTCGCCCAGCTTGATGGCCTCGTCGATGTCGTGGGTGACGAACACGATCGTCTTGCCGAGCTCGGACTGCAGCCGCAGCAGCTCGTCCTGCAGGTTCTCCCGGACCACCGGGTCCACGGCGCTGAACGGCTCGTCCATCAGCAGGACGGGCGGGTCCGCGGCGAGCGCGCGGGCCACCCCGACGCGCTGCTGCTGGCCGCCGGAGAGCTGCGCCGGGTAGCGGCTGCCCATCTCCGGGGCGAGCCCGACGGTCTCCATCAGCTCCATCGCCCGCTCGCGGGCCTGCTTCTTGTTCCAGCCCAGCAGCATCGGGACCGTGGCGATGTTGTCCCGGATGGTGCGGTGCGGGAACAGCCCGGCCGCTTGGATCACGTAGCCGATGCCGCGGCGCAGCTCGGCCGGATCGCCGGCCATGATGTCCTGCCCGTCGACCTCGATGACGCCGGAGCTGGGCTCGATCATCCGGTTGACCATTCGCAGCGAGGTGGTCTTGCCGCAGCCGGACGGCCCGACGAACACCGTGATCCGGCCGGTCTCCGCGGTCAGGTTCAGCGCGTCCACGGCGACGGTGCCGTCGGGGAACCGTTTCGTGACGTCCCGGAACTCGATCACCCGGGCAACCCCGTTCGTCGCCGACGACCTCTTGCCGGCCGCCGCAGTCGAGCGAGGCTATCCCGCCGAGATCCGGGTGGCGAACCGGGAACCGGGGACCGTGACCAACCCGCGACGTGTCCGGACAGGTGGCCGCGACGTGGGATTCAGGCGCCGATCGCGGTTGCCGGCGTCGGGAGGCGCTCGGCGAGCAGGACCCGGCGCATCGCGTCCGCCCGCAGCGGTCGGGCGAAGAGCCAGCCCTGGTAGGCGTCGACGCCCAGGCCGCGCAGCACGTGGAACTGCTCCGCGGTCTCGACGCCCTCGGCCACCGTCGAGCGGCCCATCGCGTGCGCCATGTCCACGACGGCCCGGGCGACGGCGAAGTCCGCCGGGTCCTCCGCGACGCCGGTGACGAACGACCGGTCCACCTTCACCGTCTGCGCCGGGAGCTCCTTGAGCCGCGCCAGCGACGAGTAGCCGGTGCCGAAGTCGTCGACGGCGAAGCGGACGCCCCGGTTGACCAGCTCGGCCATGGCGTCGAGCGCGTGCCGCGGGAGCGCCACCATGGACGTCTCGACGAGCTCGAGCACCAGCTGGTCCCACATCAGGCCGGCACCCGCGACGGCGGCGCTCACATGGGCGAGGAAGTCCGGCTCGCTCGGCAGCAGCCCGGCGAGGTTGACGGCGACGGCCACGCCACGCCCGCTCGGCGTCGTCCAGCCCGCGGCCTCGCGGGTCGCGGTGCGCAGCACCCACAGGTCCAGCTCGCGCAGCAGCCCGCCGCGCTGGGCGACCGGCAGGAACTCCCCCGGCGGGATCAGCCCGCGCTCCGGGTGCGGCCAGCGGACCAGCGCCTCGGCGCTGTGCACGACCCCGTCCGGCCCGACGACCGGCTGATACTCCAGCAGCAGCCCGTCGCCGGAGATCGCGGCGCGGAGCTCGGCCTCGAGCTCCAGCTGCCGGGTCGCGGTGGAGACGACGCCCTCGCAGGCGATGCCGACGCCGCCGCGGTCGTTGCGCTTGACGTCCTGCATGGCCGCCTCGGCGTAGCGCAGCAGGTCCGACGCGGTCACGTCCTCGTGCGGCTTCGGGGTGGCCAGCCCGACGGAGGCCGTGAGGTGCACCGGCCGCCCGTGGACGGTGACCGTGGTCCGGAGCATGTCCGCGACGGTCCGGGCGAGCGCGTCCGGGCCGCCGGCCTCCGCGTGGTCCGCGCAGATCACCACGAACTCGTCCGCGGAGAGCCGGGCCGCGGTGCAGCCGAACGGAAGCTCCCGCTGCAGCCGGCCCGCGAGCGCGACCAGCATGTCGTCGCCCGCCTCGTGGCCGAGCGAGGAGTTGACCCGGGCGAAGTCGTCCAGGTCCCCGCAGACCAGCGCCACGCGGTCCCGGCCGGGCCCGGCGAGCAGGGTGTCCAGCAGTTCGAGGGCGGCTGCCCGGTTCAGCAGCCGGGTCAGCTCATCCGTGGTCGCGGCGCTGCGCAGGAGCTGGGCGGCGCGGCGCTGCTCGCCGACGTCCGCGCAGACGATCAGCCAGAACACGCCGCCGTCGTCCGCCATGGACGCCGTGACGCCGACCTCGCACCACACCCGGGTGCCGTCGGCGCGCAGCAGCGCGAGAGTGTCGATGCGGTAGCCGTGCTGCGAGCCCGGCGCGATCCGGCGCAGCCAGCGCGGCAGGCCGTCGGGGCTCGCCTCCGGCTCCGCGGTCAGGTCCAGCGCGGAGACGCCGCGCAGCCGCTCCAACGGCGAGTCCAGCAGCGCGCACAGGGCCGGGTTCGCGTCGACGAGCCGGCCGGACGCGTCGAGCAGCCCCACCCCCGCGGTCACGGTGGCCATGAGATCCAGGAACCGCTGCCCGGAGTGCTGCACCCGGCCCTCGGCGACGCGCTGCGCGCTGACGTCGCGCACCATGCCCACGAGCCGCACCGGCGTGCCGTCCGCGGAGCGCTCGATGCCGGCCCGGCAGCTCAGCACCCGGTCCCCGGGGAGCCGCATCTCGACGTGGTGGTCCTGGGTGCGGGCGCCGGACCGCAGCCCGCGGCAGAGCAGCGCGACCTGGTCCCCCTCCACGGGGCCGCGGTCGGTGTCCGCGGCGACGCCCACCGAGCGGTACAGCTCGTCGAGGGTCTCGGTGCGGGAGAGCGTGGCCGTGGCGAGGTCGAACGTCCAGGTGCCGACGCGGGCGATCCGCTCCAGCTCGGCCGTCCAGCGGCGGTCCGCCGCGGTTCCCGCGTCACCCTGGGGCTGCTCCAGCTCGATGAGGAGCACCGCGCGCAGGGCGCCCGGCAGATCCCAGCGCACGACGCGCACCCGCACCAGCGAGTGGTCCGGCCGGACCAGGCGGGCGTCGGTGTCCGGGCCGGCGACGAGCTGGTTGACCCGCATCCCGAGGGGGCCGTGCACGGGGTCGTCGGTGCGCCGGTCCGCCAGCCGCAGGAACGCCTGGTTGACGCGCACGATCCGGTCCGAGGCGTCGCACACGACGGCCGGGGCGGACGGCAGCCGGACGACCTCGACGCCGCCGGGACCGAACCCGTCGAGCGTGCCGGGGGGCAGGGTCGAGGTGCCCAGGGCGGCCTCGCGGAGCGCGGGGAGGATGCGGGGGAAGCTGCCGACGGGGTCGGTGAGCTCCGGGTCGGATCCCGGCTCGGCGAACCCCGGCTCGGTGAACACCGGCTCGTCGAATGCGGCCGGGGCCTCGAGCGGCTCGGCCACGGGCGCCCCCGCGAACCCGGACGGGCCGGCCCCGGCGCCGACGACCTGCATCGGCCGCGGGTCCGTCACCGCCTCGGTGAGCTGCGGCGCTCCGGCCGGAACCTCGTCGTGGACGTACTCGACGGCACGCGGGGCGGCGCTCGGCAGCTCGTGCGGCTCCCGGCCCGACGAGCGCACGACGCCGCCCGGCGCGTCCGAGATCGCCTGCGCGAGCTGGCTCGCGAACCGCGCCACCTCGGGGCGGACCCCGCCGCCGAGGACGGCGTGGCGCGAGCGGCGGAGGTCCGCGCGCTGCACCGCCTCGGCCGAGGTGTCCTCGTCCGTGCCCCGGCCGTGGTCGTCGCGCAGGGTCTCCCCCGTGTGCGACGACTGCTCGTCGAACTCGTCCACTGCGCCCCCCAGGCGTCGTGTGCCGAACCCCCGTTACCTAGAGCACAACGAGGTGGTCGCCCGGTCGATCCGCCGACTTACCTCGAACGAACCACGACGCCCCGTGTGAGTGACCCCCGTCATGTCACCGGAGAGTCACCGTTCGGGCCGACCGACGGAAGGCGCCCAGTTCGCCGGACGCGCACTCGGTTACAGCGCGTGACTACCGTCCGCTCGCCCGTTCGGCGACAGCGCGCACCGCCGCCGCCACCTCGGGCGCGACACGCGGGTCGAACGGGCTCGGGACGATCCGGTCCGGCGCCAGGTCCTCGCGGGCCACCAGGTGGATCGCCTCGGCCGCGGCGAGCTTCATCTCGTCGGTGATCCGGCGCGCCCCGGCGTCCAGCGCGCCCCGGAAGACGCCCGGGAACGCGAGCACGTTGTTGATCTGGTTCGGGAAGTCGCTGCGGCCCGTGGCGACGATCGAGGCGTATCGGGCGGCGACGTCCGGCGCGATCTCCGGGTCCGGGTTGGACAGGGCGAAGACCATGGGCCGCGGCGCCATCGTGGCGAGCAGCTGCTCCGGGAGCCTCGCGCTGGACAGGCCGACGAACACGTCCGCGTCCCGCAGGGCGTCCGCGAGCCCGCCGGTGAGACCCCGCGGGTTGGTCTCCGCCGCGAGCCGCGCCTTCTCCCCGCCGCGCGCGGCGTCGATGACACCCCGCGAGTCGAGCACGACGACGTCCCGCGCTCCGGCGGTGACCAGCATCCGGGCGCAGGCGACACCCGCGGCGCCGGCACCGGAGATCACGACCTTCAGCTCCGCGAGCGCACGCCGCTCGACCTCGCAGGCCCCGCGCAGGGCCGCGAGCAGGACGATCGCGGTGCCGTGCTGGTCGTCGTGCATGACGGGGCAGTCCAGCGCCTCGATCAGCTTCGCCTCGAGCTCGAAGCAGCGCGGTGCCGAGACGTCCTCCAGGTTGACCGCGCCGAAGCTCGGACGCAGGCGGACCAGCGTCTCGACGATCTCGTCGACGTCCGTCGTGTCCAGCACGAGCGGGATGGAGTCCAGCCCGCCGAACGCCTTGAACAGCGCGGACTTGCCCTCCATGACCGGCAGCGAGGCACGCGGGCCGATGTCGCCGAGGCCGAGGACCGCGGTGCCGTCGCTGACCACCGCGACCAGGCGGTTCGTCCACGTGTAGCGGGCGGCGAGGGCCGGGTCCGCGGCGATGGCGCGGCTGACGTCGGCGACGCCGGGGGTGTAGGCGATGGTCAGGTCCCGCGCGTCGGACAGTGGGGTCGACAGGCCGGTGGAGAGCTTGCCTCCCACGTGGGCGTCGAAGATCTGTTCCTGGGTGATCGGTTCGTTCGCGAGGACGCGCTCGGGCACGACGGTCATGGGAGGGCCTCTCCTGGGAGGTGTGCGGTGTCCGGGGCGCACGTCACGTGCAGCCCACTCGCCGTGCACCGGAGGCCTCGGGTCGACCCTCTCGCGGTGCCGGACGGCCCCCTCTGCCATCCCGTCCGGATGCGGCGGGGCGAGGCGAGGGATCGGTCGTCGGGTACTGGCCGGTCACCCTACCCGGCCCGCGGGGCCCCGGCACGTCACTTCCGTCACCCCCGGTCGGGTGTCCTGTGCAGCCGACGTGGCGTGGGCCACAACCGGGCCTCGACGACGGCGAGCACCTCCGCGGGCCCGAGGAGACCCGAGTCCGTCGAGCCGTAGGGGTTGTCGCCGAGCACCCACCAGCCCGCGCCCTCCGGCCGGACCGCGCGCTTCACCGACAGCTGCCCGGGCCGCGCGGACCAGCGGACGAGCACCACGTCGCCCCTCCGGACGGGGGCACCGAACCGGGCCAGGACGACGTCGCCGTCGGCCAGGGTGGGGGACATCGACGGTCCCCGGACCGCCACCCGGCGCCATAGCCGCATCACACGTCTCCGTCCTGCTGAATCCCGCGGGCCCGGAGTAGGGTTGGCCCCGCCAGAACGATCATCACCCAGCAGGACCATCATCAGGGAGGACCCATGCGGCTGTCCCGCATTCTCCGCCCGCGGCTGGAGGCCACCGCGCACTGCGACCTCCCCTGCGGCGTGTACGACCCGGCGCAGGCCCGGATCGAGGCCGAGTCGGTCAAGGCGATCCAGGAGAAGTACCAGGGCAACGAGGACCCGGTGTTCCGGGAGCGTGCCATCGAGATCAAGGAGCAGCGCTCCGACCTCGTGAAGCACCACCTCTGGGTGCTGTGGACGGACTACTTCAAGCCGCCGCACTTCGAGAAGTACCCGGAGCTGCACAACCTCTTCAACAAGGCCACCAAGAAGGCCGGCGGCGGCGCGGGCGGCACCAAGGCCTCCGTCGACCCGGCCACGGGCCAGGAGCTCCTCGACTACATCTCGCAGATCGACAAGATCTTCTGGGAGACCAAGCAGGCCGCCTGATCCAGGCGCTGAGAGCGGCGCCGGCCGGCGGGGGTCGATTCCCCGCGGGTCGGCGCCGCTTTTCGTTTGTCGGCCGCTCCCGGCCCGGCGAAGCTGTCGTGGTGATCTGGACATGCCCTGCACCCGTCCCTGTCGGCGGACCGCTGACGGACGGGCCGACGACCGGCGAGGACCGGCTCCTCCTGGAGGGCTACCTGGCCCGGCAACGCGCGACGTTGCTCAGGGTGTGCGCCGGCCTGACCGCTGAGCAGCTCGCCGCACGGCCCGTGCCGCCCTCGACCGTGTCGCTGCTGGGGCTGGTCCGGCATCTCGCCAAGGTCGAACGGGTCTGGCTCCGGCAGCGGATGGCCGGTCAGGACGTACCGCCCCTGCACGGCGGCCCGGGCGACGACGCGGACTTCGACCGGGTCGACCCGTCCCGCGCCGAACAGGACGTCCGGGCACTGCGCGAGGAGTGGCGGCTGGCGGACGAGGCGGTCGCGGCGGTGCCGTTCACCCACGAGATCGACTTCCGGGGCGAGGCGATGTCCCTGCGGATGGTCTACGTGCACCTGATCGGCGAGTACTCCCGGCACAACGGCCACGCGGACCTGCTGCGCGAGGTGCTCGACGGTGTCACCGGCCGCTGAGCCCCCCCGATGAGCTCGGCCGGTCGCCGGAGCGGAACGCGCGCGCGACGGCGCGGCCACCCACCCCGACGGCGAGCACGACGATCCCGGCCACGACGGTGGGCGGCGGAAGGGCGAACGCCAACGCGAGGCACCCCAGCAGGCCCATCGCCGCGACGGCGCGGAACAGGCGGCGGCGTGGCCCGCCGAGCGTCCACGACGCCACGTTGGTGACGGCGTAGTACGTCAGCACCGCGAAGCTGGAGAAGCCGATCGCGCCCCGCAGATCCGTGACCAGGACGAGCGCCGTGACCAGCGCGCCGAGCAGCAGCTCCGCGCGGTGCGGCACCCGGAAGCGGGGATGAACCGTGGCCAGCGCCGCGGGCAGCTCGTGGTCCCGCGCCATGGCGAGGGTGGTGCGCCCGATCCCGGCCATCAGCGACAGCAGGACCCCGGCCGATGCCACGGCGCCGCCGACCTGCACGACCGGCACGAGGAACGCCCAGGAACCGGAGGCCGCCACCGCCGCCAATGGCGCCGCCGACGCCGCCAGCCCGTCCGGGCCGAGCGTCAGCAACGCCGTCACCGCCACCGCCGCGTAGACGCCGAGGACGATGCCGAGCGCCGCGGGGATCGCGCGCGGGATGGTGGTCGCGGGATCGCGGACCTCCTCGCCGAGGGTGGCGATCCGGGCGTAGCCGGCGAACGAGAAGAACAGCACCGCCGCCGCCTGCCCGACCCCCGCCCAGCCGGAGACGCCGCCCGTCCACCCGCTCAGGTTCGTCGCGTCCGCGGCACCGCCCCCCAGGCCGGCGGCGACGACCGCGGCCAACGCCAGCAGCGTCACGGCGACCAGCACCCGGGTCAGCCCGGCGGTCTTGGCCACGCCGAGACAGTTCACGCCGGTCAGCAACACCACCGCGAGGACCGCCGGCGGCACCGGGTCCGCGGGTCGGACGTAGGCGCCGAAGGTCAGCGCCATCGCCGCGCAGCTCGCCGTCTTGCCGACCACGAACCCCCACCCGGCCAGGAACCCCCAGACCGGGCCGAGACGGCGGCGCCCGTAGACGTAGGTGCCGCCCGACTCCGGGTGGGCCGCCGCCAGCCGGGCCGAGGAGGTCGCGTTGCAGTAGGCCACCACGGCCGCCAGCCCGAGCGCGACGAGGAGCCCGCCGCCGGCCGCCGCGGCCGCCGGCCCGAACGAGGCGAACACGCCCGCCCCGAGCATCGAGCCGAGCCCGAGCACCACCGCGTCGCCGAGCCCGAGCCGCCGCACCAGTCCCGGTTCCGCCACGTCCGGACGATACCGAGGGCGGGTGGACGCCCGGGGCCGTGACCCGGACTCCTCGGGGAACTCGCTCGCGGTCGCCGGCTCGATCGGCGAGGCTCGACGCATGGTGACCGCGGGTGCCGCAGCAGGGATCGTCGCCGTCGCGCTCGGGCTGGTCCTCACGCCCGGGCCGAACATGATGTACCTGGTGTCGCGCTCGATCACCCAGGGCAGGCGCGCGGGTCTCGTGTCCCTGCTCGGGGTCGCCGCCGGGTTCGGGGTGTACCTGGCCGCCGCGACCGCCGGGCTCGCCGTCGTCTTCACCGCGGTACCGGCGGCCCACCTGGTCCTGACGGTCACCGGTGCGGCGTACCTGCTCTACCTGGCCTGGCAGGCGGTGTGGCCGGGCGGCACGAACGTCTTCGTCCCCGCGCACGTCGAATCGGACTCCACCCGCCGCCTGTTCACGATGGGCCTGGTCACGAACCTGCTCAACCCGAAGATCGCCGTGCTGTACGTGGCATTGCTGCCGCAGTTCGTGGACCCGGCCCGCGGCTCCGTCGCGCTGCAGAGCCTGACGCTGGGTGCCCTGCAGATCGCCGTCGCGCTCACGGTGAACGGCCTGATCGTGCTGAGCGCGGGCAGCCTCGCGGCGTTCCTCGGACGGCGCCCGTCCTGGCTGCGGGTTCAGCGCTACCTGATGGGGACCGTGCTCGCGGCGCTCGCCGTCCGCCTGCTCACCGACCGGGCGCGGCCGGCGTAGGGCGCCGGGTCAGACGCTGGCGGCGGCGCGGAGCTCGGTGTGCCGGGCCTTGACGACCAGGTTCTTGTTCACCGGGTTCTGCGCCTGGTCCGGTACGCACCCGGACTCGATCGCGATCCGGTTCATCGTGCCGAGCATCCGGACCATGTGGGCGAGCCGCGCCTCGGTGCCGTCGACCGGCTGCTGGTCCCCGGACGCCAGCGCGAGCGTGCGGTCCACCCACATGCTCTCGGCGTGCAGGCCGGCCTCGTGCAGGACGGCGCGCAGCCGGTCCTCGAGCTGACGGGGCTCGAGATGCAGCCAGTCCTCGAGCGTGCGCGCATCCAGCGGGAACAGGCGGCCCTTTTCCCGGAGGAAGACGAGCTCCAGGGCGTAGCCGTGGCCGAACGCGCAGTAGACGCAGTTGTTGTAGAGCGAGATCGCCATGCCGGCCAGGTGGAACCGCACCGGCCCGAGGACGTAGAGCGAGACCAGGTAGCGCGGCATGTTCGCGATGAACCACCCGAGGGCGCCGAACGCGCCCTTGCGCCCGACGATCTTCGGGATCATCGCCGGGGCGAACCCCCACAGCTTGCGGCAGCACGCCTCGAGCATCCCGACCATGACCCGGTCGAGCGTACGACCGGTCATTGGTCCGACTCCTCACGCTGGGTGATCCACAGACTACCCGATAGCGATTCCCCGAGGTAGAGGGCACCTGCTTTCGGACGCAAGCATTGACGCCGTCCGCCGAGCAACCTGCTGCTGTACGGAGGTATCGATCCGTGGCGAACGGAAGATCGGGCTTTCAGGCGGCGGAGGCGCCCGCCTGTCACCTGCGCAGGGTGACGACGACGGCGTCGCGTCCCCCCGCGGGATCCGGCGTCGACACCTCCGGAGCACTAGCCTCGTCCCCGTGGCCTCGAACGACAGCCAGGGCCGGCTGTTCCTGCTCCGGCACGGCGAGACGGAGTGGTCGGCGACCGGCAAGCACACCGGCCGCACGGACATCCCGCTCACGGACCGAGGACGGGAGCTCGCCCGTGCCGCCGGCCGTACGTTCGCCGCGCTCCGCGGCGACTCGCCGCCGCCCGTCCGCGTGCTGGTGAGCCCGCGGAGCCGGGCCCAGGAGACCGCCAAGCTCGCGGGCCTCACCCCCGACGCCGTCGACGAGCGGCTCGTCGAGTGGGACTACGGGGACTACGAGGGCCTCACCACGCCCGAGATCCGCCGCACGGACCCCGGCTGGACGGTCTGGAGCCACCCGACGCCCGGCGGCGAGTCCGCCGAGCAGGTCGGCGCCCGCGCGGACGCGGTGCTCACGGACGTCCGCTCGCTGCGGTCGGAGGGCGACGTCGTCCTCGTCGGGCACGGCCACTTCAGCCGCGTCCTCATGGCCCGCTGGATCGGCCTCCCGCCAGCGGGCGGTGCGCACCTGGCCATGGACCCCGCGGCGTGGAGCGTGCTGGGCGACGAGCGGAGCGAGCCGAGGCTCGACCACGTCAACCTCCGCCTGCCCTGACCGGCAGGCTCAGTGGACCTGGACCTCGTCCCCCACCTGCAGGGTGTTGAAGAACGCCACCGCGTCGTCGTGCTGCAGGTGCACGCAACCGTAGGACGGGTTGGTCATGCTGCCCTCGTGGAAGGCGACGCCGCCGTCGGCGAAGAACACCGAGAACGGCATCGGCGCGCGGTTGGGCATGTCGCTGACGTGGTTCTGGTCCTTCCACTGGACGTCGAAGGTGCCGACGGGGGTGGGGTCCTGCGCGTCGCCGGGCTCGATCCGCACAGGACCGCGGGTCACCGTGCCGTCGGCGATCAGCCAGGCCTGCTTGAGCGTGAGGTCGACGCACGCGTGGGCGCTCGCCGTGCACGGCGTCCCCGCCACGCGCGCGGGAGCTGCGGAGCCCGCGGGCGACGTGGTCGCCGCCTGCGCGGCCGGACCGGCGAGGATCGCGACGATCCCGACCGCCGCGAGCGACCCCGCGGCGAGCGCCGTGCGCGCCCTGCCCGACCTGCTGTGCCTACCCATCGATCACCTTTCCGCCGCTGTCCCCACCGGAGAAGACGAGCGAGCAGGGCCGAAGTTGCTCCGTTCAGCCGAAGAGACTAGGCCGATGACGCGCAGTTACGGTAAGGCGTGACGCAGGAGATGACGAACGGCATCAGACGGGCCGAACCGGGCGACGTGCCCGCGATCGTGGGCCTCGTCGAGGAGCTGGCCGAGTACGAGAAGCTGCGCGAGGAGTGCCGGCTGACGCCGTCGCAGCTGCACACCGCCCTGTTCGGGCCCGATCCGGCGCTCTTCGCGCACGTCGCGGTCCGTGACGGCGTCATCGTGGGGTGCGCGCTGTGGTTCCTGAACTTCTCCACCTGGGAGGGCGTCCACGGGATCCACCTCGAGGACCTCTACGTGCAGCCGGCCCACCGTGGGGCCGGCCTGGGCAAGGCCCTGCTGGCCGCCCTGGCGGCCCTCTGCGTCGAGCGGGGGTACGCCCGGTTGGAGTGGTCCGTGCTGGACTGGAACGCCCCCTCCATCGCCTTCTACCGCGCGATCGGCGCCGTGGGCATGGACGGCTGGACGACCTACCGGCTCACGGGCGAGCCGCTGGCCGAGCTCGGCGGCTAGGACGGACCCTGGTCAGCCGTCGTCCCCGAACAGGTCCATCGACCAGGTCCGGGACGGCTCGCTGATCAGCAGCAGGAACGTCCCGATCACGACGAGGCCGGCGAGGATCCCCAGGACCAGCTGCTGCGACGGCCCGATCAACGAGTAGACGACGGGCAGCAGCAACAGCTGGGCGACGATCGCCGGCGTGCGCGCCCAGCGCTTCCCCCGCAGCAGCCCCGTCCCGGCGAAGAGCACCGCGCCGCCCACGAGCAGGAAGTACACGGCTTCCGCGATCCCGGCTCCCGGGGCACCGGAACCGATGGCCCGCACCAGGAACACCAGCGCGACCGCGACGCCGACCAGCCCCTGGGCCCCGACGATCCCGCCGGCCAGGAGCACCTGACGGGGCGGTCGCACGGGCTGTTCCGGGGCCGGGCGGGGCGCGGGCTGGTCGGACGTCACGGGCCCGAGAATAGGCCGGGATACCCTCGTGGTGTGCGCGCGCTCCTCGTGGTCAACCCCCGGGCGACGTCGACGACCCCGGCGGGTCGGGACGTGCTCGCGCACGCGCTCGCCAGCGAGCTGAAGCTGGACGTCCTGCAGACCGCCTACCGCGGGCACGCCGCGGAGGCCACCGCGGAGGCCGTCGCGGCCGGGATCGAGCTGGTCGTCGCCCTCGGCGGGGACGGGACGGTCAACGAGGTCGTCAACGGCCTGGTGCGGCACCGGACCCGCGCGGACGGCTCGGGCATCGACGTCACCCCCGCGGACGCCGAGACGCCCGCGCTCGCCGTCGTGCCCGGCGGTTCCGCCAACGTCTTCGCCCGCGCCCTCGGCATGCCCCGGGACCCGGTGGAGGCCACGGGCGCGATCCTGGCGGCGCTCGAGGCGAGGCGCAGCCGGCTCGTCGGCCTCGGCCGGGCGGACGACCGCTGGTTCACCTTCAACGCCGGCCTGGGCTGGGACGCGGACGTCGTCGCCGCGGTCGAACGGGCCCGCGCCGACGGCCGGGAGGCCTCCCCCGGCCGCTACTTCCGCACCGCCTTCTCCGAGTACGTCCGGCAGCGCCGCAACCCTCCGTCGATGACCGTCGAGATCCCGGGCGCCGCACCCGTCGAGGACGTGCGGATGGCGTTCGTGAGCAACACCGACCCCTGGACCTACCTGAACGGCCGAGCGGTGCGGACGAACCCCGGGGCGTCGTTCAGCGGCGGCCTGGCGTTGTTCGCCCTGCGCCACCTCGGCCTGCCGACGATCGCGCACGCGCTGTCGCACCTGCTCGCCCGCGAGGGCAATCCTCACGGCCGCAACGTCCTTCGCCAGGACGCCGTGCCGCTCGTGCGCATCCGCAGCGCCGAGCCGCTGGCCCTGCAGCTCGACGGGGACCACCTGGGCTCGCGCACCGACGTCGAGTTCGTGTCCGTGCCCGATGTGCTGCGCGTGGTCGTCTGAGGAAGGTTCCGGGCCCTCCGGGCGTTGACCCTGTGCAGCGGCGCCGCTACGCGTCGTCGTACGAGAGGCACAGCTCGTCGCAGTCCGAACGGCATGATCACCCCGCTGGGTGACGGCATCCGTCCATTCACCGCGACGAACGGACCGCCGAGCCGCAAGGGGCTCGCACCAGGCCAAACGGTGATCCAAGGTAGGTCCTGCGACACCGAGGGACAGCGGGGGAATTTTCCTCGCATGGTCCGACGGGAAACGGGTATCCCGGTTTCCGTCGGGCAGGGACACTGATAGCTCGTCGTAGCGGTTGACCGATGCAGTAACCGATCGTGTCGGTCATCGTTGCGAGGTGTGGGTGAGTCGCCTCACCTGGATGGACCTTGTCCCTTGAAGACCGACCGCGCTCGTGAAACCATTCACAAGCGCGGAAACACCGTGACGGACGATCGGCGCGACCCCGATCGCGCAGTACGAGGAGCAGAAACACCATGGATTGGCGTCACCACGCGATCTGCCGCGACGAGGACCCCGAGCTGTTCTTCCCCGTGGGGACGAGCGGCCCGGCCCTTCTGCAGATCGCCGAGGCCAAGACCGTGTGCCGCCGCTGCCCCGTGGTCACCGAGTGCCTTGCCTGGGCCCTCGAGAGTGGCCAGGACGCGGGTGTGTGGGGCGGCATGAGCGAGGACGAGCGACGTGCGCTGAAGCGGCGCAACGCTCGGACCCGCGCTCGCACGGCCTGAGCATCGACAGCCCGGACGACCCGGGCACCTGAAGAAGAAGTTCACACCCCCGAACCTCTCGGGACAACAGCATCTCGCTTCCCAATCGCGGGCCCGTAGCCGGACGCCACCGGCAACGGGCCCGCGATGTGTTGTCCGGGCGCTCGCTGTGGCGTGCAGCTCCGGACCGGGAGACCGTCGACCACGGCACCGGCGCGACCACGGCACCGGGATCAGCGATCACACGAGAAGGTTATCGCCCCGCCATCGGGACCGTGATGAGGGCCTCGGTTCCGCCCCCCTCGCGGGCCCGGACCACCAGGTGGGAGTCCAGTTCCGTCAGCAGCGTGCGGACGATCTGCAGGCCCAGACCGTCGGACCGGTCGTAGTCGAAGTCGTCCGGCATGCCCCGGCCGTCGTCGGCCACGATCACCTCGAGCCGGCCGGCCGAACGGCGGGCCCTGACGACGACCTCACCCGCCTGACCGGCGTCGAAGCCGTGGGCCAGGGCGTTGTGCACCAGCTCGGTGAGCACGAGGACGAGCGGGGTCGCCATCGCGGAGTTGAGCGTGCCGAGCGAGCCGTCCCGGCGGACCTTCGCCCGCACCTCGGCCGTGGCGCCGTCCCCGATCACCGGCAGCACGGTGTCCACCAGCTCGTCGAGGTCGACCTGCTCGGCGAGCGAGTAGGCCAGGGCCTCGTGGACCAGCGCGATCGACGTCACCCGGCGGACGCTCTCCGAGAGCGCCTGCTTGGCCTCCGGGATCGACGTCCGGCGCGCCTGCAGCCGCAGCAGCGCCGCGACCGTCTGCAGGTTGTTCTTGACCCGGTGGTGGATCTCCCGGATCGTCGCGTCCTTGGTGAGCAGCGCCTGGTCCCGCCGGCGAAGGTCCGTGATGTCCCGGACGAGCACGAGCGCGCCCGCCGCGTCGCCCCGTGGGCGCAGCGGGAGGGCCCGGACCAGCATCGTGGCGCCCCGGGCCCGGACCTCCATGCGCATCGACGTCCGGCCGTCCAGCGCCGCCTGGATGCGGCTCGCGACCTCGACCGCGTCGAACGGGTCCCCGACCAGCTGCTTGGTGGCCGCGCCCAGCGGGAGGCCGACGAGGTCGCTCGCATGGCCCATCCGGTGGTAGGCCGAGAGCGCGTTGGGGCTGGCGTAGGCGACGAGGCCGTGGGCGTCGAGGCGGATCATCCCGTCACCGGCGCGCGGGCTGGTGTCCGCGCCGGCCACGGCGGACGGCGACGGGAACGTGCCGTCCGCGATCATCTGGCACAGGTCCGAGGCGCAGCCGAGGTAGGCGATCTCCATCGGGCTCGGCACCCGCGGCATCGCGAGGTTCGTGTCCCGGGAGAGCACCGCCAGCACCCGGCCGTTGAAGCGCACGGGGATGGTCTCGCGGCGCACCGGGACTTCGAGGTTCCAGCGCGGCTCCTCCTCGCGGCAGATCCGGCCCTCGACGACCGCCCGGCGCAGCTGCGGGTTGTCCTGCGGGGACACCCGCTGGGTCACCGTGTCCTCGGGGTGCGCGGTGGGCCCCGTGGTCGGGCGGGCCTGCGCGACGCAGAGGAACTCGACGGGCGCGCTGGTCATCGACTGGTCCGCGTCCTGGGGCAGCGGGATCCACAGCAGGAAGTCCGCGAACGACATGTCGGCGAGCAGTTGCCACTCCGCGACGACACGCTGGAGATGGTCCACCGCATCCCCGGGGAGGTGTGTGTGCTCGGCCAGCAGGTCGCTCAGTGTGGACACCCGTTCGGACCCGCCGTTCCTCGTCGCCGCGCGCACCCCACCGCCTGGGGACGGGCCCCATCCAATCACGTGGGACACTCAAGGCAGAGCAGCCGCAGACGAAGGAGGTACGACCATGTCGAAGCGTGGACGCAAGAAGCGCGACCGCAAGAAGAACGGCGCCAACCACGGCAAGCGCCCCAACAGCTGAGGCGCAGCGTGACGACGACGAAGGGGCGGCACCGGTACCCGGTACCGCCCCTTCGCTGTGTCGCGGTTGCGCCTGTGTGTCGAGCCGTCTCAGCCGCGGCTCTCGCGACGCGTGGTCCTGACCTCGACGGTCGTTCCGCCCGGCCCGGACTCGACGGTCACCTCGGCCTGCTCCAGCACCAGGGTGCGGATCTGGTGGCGCAGCCGGTCCTTGAGGCCGTCCGGAGCCTGCTCGCCGCCGCACTTGCGGGCCAGCAGGGCCTTCAGCTTCTCGTCGATGCCGTACTCCGCGAGGCACGGCCCGCACTCGTCGAGGTGCTGGACCAGAAGCTTCTTGCGGCCCTGGTCGCACTCGCCGTCGAGGAAGAGCCACACCTCTGCGAGCACCTCGGAGCAATCGGTCTCGTGGTGGTTCCCGCAGCTCATCGGGTGGTCACCTCCTCGACCTGGCCCCGGATGAATCCCCGCTCCCGAGCGGTGTCGGTGAGCATGTCGCGCAGCTGGCGACGCCCGCGGTGCAACCGGGACATCACCGTGCCGATCGGCGTCCCCATGATGTCCGCGATCTCCTTGTAGGCGAAGCCCTCGACGTCGGCCAGGTACACGGCCATCCGGAAGTCCTCCGGCAGCCGCTGCAGGGCCTCCTTGACGTCCGAGTCCGGGAGGTTGTCCATCGCCTCGACCTCGGCGGAGCGCAGGCCGGTCGACGAGTGTTCGCTGGCCTGGGCGAGCTGCCAGTCCGTGATCTCGTCCGTCGGGGACTGCAACGGCTGGCGCTGCTTCTTGCGGTAGCCGTTGATGTAGGTGTTGGTGAGGATCCGGTACAGCCAGGCCTTGAGGTTCGTGCCCTCGCGGAACGTCCGGAACGCCGAGTACGCCTTGAGGAACGTCTCCTGGACGAGGTCCTCGGCGTCCGCGGGGTTGCGCGTCATCCGCAGCGCGGCACCGTAGAGCTGGTCGAGCATCGGCATGGCGTCGCGCTCGAACCGCGCGGTGCGCTCGTCGGCCGTCTCGCCGGGGGACGCGCGGTCCTCCGGGCGCTCCTCGATCTCGGGTGTCGCCGCGTCCGCCGTCGCCGCAGCTGTGTGCGCCGCACCGATGTTCTCGGGGCTGTCCTCGGGCACCGCGCTCCTCTCCCGTGGAACCGGCCCACCGGGGGAAGGCCGGACATCCGCCGCCCGGGCGACCGCGGACGGCGCCGAGAGTACGCGCCCACCGCTTCGGCGGTGCGGCCGGACGTGGGCCTCGGCCACCGCCGGCGCTTCCATCAGAGCGTGTGTCACGTAGTGTCCGAACGCCGTCCGGGCCCCCGGCAATTCCCGTGGGGCAGCCGAAAAGGGAGAGCCATGGCAGGGCAGGGGACGCCGGCGACCGCGCTGCTGGCGAAGCGGAAGATCACCCATCGGGTGCACTCCTACACCCACTCCGACGGCCGGGCCTACGGTCCGGAGGCCGCCGTCGCGCTCGAGCTCGAGCCCGGCCGGGTGTTCAAGACGCTGGTCGCGGAGGTGGACGGCGCGCTGGCCGTCGGGATCGTGCCGGTGGACACGACCCTGGACCTGAAAGCTCTCGCCGCGGCCGTCGGTGGGAAGAAGGCGCGGATGGCCGACGTCGCCGCCGCCGAGCGGGCCACCGGCTACGTCGCGGGCGGGATCTCGCCGCTGGGGCAGAAGAAGCGGCTGGCGACGGTGCTCGACACGTCCGCCCTGGAGTGGGAGACCGTGTTCTGCAGCGCCGGACGCCGCGGCCTCGAGGTCGAGCTGGCCCCCGCGGACCTCGTCGCGCTCGCGGGCGCGCGCACCGCGGCTATCGCGGTCCGGGGCTGACCTTCTCCAGCCACTCGCCCACCGCCGCGCCGACCCCCGGCACATCCGCCTTCAGGCCGTGGTCCCCCTTCAACACCACGACCTCGCGGCCGGGTGCAGGTTCCGGGCGCCCGAACGGGTCCCGCTCCCCCTGCACGACCAGGACCGGCACCTCGACGCCGTCGAGCTCGGCAAGCCGGTGCTTCTCCGGCTTTCCCGGCGGATGGACGGGAAAGGCCAGGCAGAGCACGGCGACGGCCTTGCCCTCGGCGGCGTTGCGGCAGGCCACGCGCGCTCCCGAGCTGCGGCCGCCGAACAGGAACGGCAGCCCGGCGAACTCCTCGGCGGCCCACCCCGCGACGGCGAGCCACGCCGCGTCCAGCTGCGTCGCGGGGGCGGGCGCACGACGGCCGGCGACCCGGTAGGGCTGTTCGACGAGCGTGACGTGCAGCCCGGCGGCGAGCGCGGCCG
>NZ_JAODNI010000102.1 GCF_025465255.1 Pseudonocardia sp. | reverse complement strand
GACGGACCGACGATCGCGTCGACCTGTCCGACCATCCGGCGGGCCTGCAGGACGGCCTGGACCGGCGTGCTCTGGTCGTCGGCGACGACGAGCTCCATCCGCTTGCCTGCTACCCCGCCCTGGGCGTTGAGCGTGTCCGCTGCGAGCTGCGCGCCCTTCAGCTCACCGAGTCCCAGCTGGCTCGCCGATCCGGTCTGGCTGGTGATGACGCCCAGGCGGTAGACCGAGTCGTCGGCCGTCGCGGCCCCGCAGCCCGCGGCGACCGGCGCAACGGCCACGGCCAGCGCGATCAGCGTGATGACGTGCCGCGACCCGCGCCGGCCACGGGCCGGGGGGTCGGCCCCGTCGGGACCCGAGCGTATCTCCATCGATGCGCCTCAATTCTGCTAGGCAGATAAGCTATCTGCACCGTAGGAAATGCAGCGGGGGTGGTCAAGCCTCCACGGCGTGCCGTGGTCTCGGCGCGCGCCGACGAACGCGGTCCGGGGCTGGGACAGGCGGCCGGGGGTACGGGGCGTACGAGGGTCGGGCGCATCCGGCGAGTCGCACTGTCTGGCGGTCGACGGGCGTGGCCGAGATCCGGAACGTGGACGAGAACGGCCCTCGAGCCGGTCACCGCCGCAGGGCCGTCGACGGGCCTCGTATCACCCTCCCCGGGTGATGGAACGCTGGTGGGCACGGTGGCACGGTGGTGCGTCTTCGACGAAGACGGGAGGGGACAGATCCCGCTCCGCATTCCGGCCGTTCGGCACCTCGGCCACGCGCAATCCCAGGTCGCGCGCTGCCGGGGAACCAGCCCGTCCCGACGCGGGATCGTGAGGCCGTACCCCTTGTGAACGGGGGTCCTCATGAGCTGATCTTCACCCCGCCTGCCCACGCCGGAAGGCTCCGCCCCCGTCTGGAGCGGCCAGCTCCACATCGACCACCGACCAAACCAGCCAAGGAGCCCCAAGGAGACCGCCCGACATGTCTGCCACGACCGAAAAATCAGCGGACGCCCCAGCGATCCGGCCGTTCACGATCGAGGTGTCCGAGGCGGAACTCGAGGCGCTGCGTGCGCGCATCGCGGCCACGCACTGGCCCGACAAGGAGACCGTCCCAGATCAGTCGCAGGGTGTGCAGCTCGCGACGAGTCAGGAACTCGCGCGCTATTGGGCGACAGACTACGACTGGCGCAGGTGCGAGGCGAGACTGAACGCTCTCCCGCAGTTCATCACCGAGATCGACGGACTGGACATCCATTTCATTCACGTTCGTTCGGAGCAGGACGATGCTCTGCCGCTCATCGTCACGCACGGATGGCCCGGCTCGGTCCTCGAGAACCTGAAGATCGTCGGTCCACTTACCGATCCCGCGGCACATGGCGCGAGCGAATCAGACGCTTTCCATCTGGTGATTCCGTCGATGCCCGGCCACGGGTTTTCCGGCAAGCCGACCACTACCGGCTGGGGCCCCGACCGCATCGCACGGGCCTGGGTAGAGCTGATGAGGCGCCTCGGATACACGCAGTATGTGGCGCAGGGCGGTGACTGGGGCGCGATCATCACTGAGTTGATGGGTGTACAGGCGCCACCGGAACTGCTCGGCATTCACTCCAACATGCCTGGCGCGGTTCCACCCGACATCGATAGGGCGCTCCAGTCCGGCAACCCGCTGCCATCCGATCTCCCGGACGACGAAAGGCGTGCCTGCGAGCAGCTGGCCTTCGTCTATCAGCACATCGCCTACGCCCTCATGATGGGGGACCGCCCGCAGACGCTGACCGGATTGGCGGATTCACCCGTCGGTTTGGCGAACTTCATGCTCGACCATGACGCGCGTAGTCTGGACCTGATCTCACGGGTCTTTGCCGGACACCCCGAAGGTCTTACGCGGGACGACGTCCTCGACAACATCACGCTCTACTGGTTGACGAATACAGCGATTTCTTCGGCTCGTCTCTATTGGGAGAACAAGTACCCCTTGTTCGCCGTCAAGGGCGTCTCCGTCCCGGTTGCCGTGAGCGTCTTTCCTGACGAGCTCTATCAAGCCCCGCGGAGTTGGGCCAGGCAGGCGTATCCCAAACTCGTCCATTACAACAAGCTCGACAGAGGCGGGCACTTCGCAGCCTGGGAACAGCCGCAACTCTTCTCGGAGGAGATTCGCACGGGCTTCCGGTCACTTCGCTAGACGACCGTGTGCAAACGTCTGCACATGCCCCTCGCTCGGCGGGCCGAGTTGGTCAACTCCGAGCCACTCGGCCCTGCCGGGCTACACGGCCACGTCCTCGTCGACTCCTGGACGATGACGAGCACCAACTTGCTCCGCGGCAGAGCCGTACGACAGTGCCTGATCGCAGGCCTACCGGAACGACGGGTTGGTCGTCCTCGGAGTCCACGCGAGGAAGTTCTCGTTCGAACGCGAGATCGACCGCGTGCGGCAGGTGACGAAGGAACGAGCTTCATCGAGTTCCCGTCGCGGCCGGCAACGCCTACGCCCGGCGCCGAGCGTTCACCTCACGCAAACCGCCGATCTCTCCGCTGATGATGACCTACCGGCCGGGGCCCGTCGGCCGGGACATCCAGCCACAGGAAAAGCATTGTCATGAGAGCACATTGGCTCGGGCTCGCGGGGCTGCACCCCGCATCGGTCCGGCTACCGGTCGAGGGTGAACTGCCTTCTTTCGGCGGCGCGACGGGCTGGCTCAACTCGCCGCCGCTGACAGTGGCCGGCGTGCGCGGCAAAGTCGTCCTCGTCGGCTTCTGGACCTATACCTGCATCAACTGGCTACGCCAGCTTCCCCATCTCCGCGCGTGGGCCGCGAAGTACTCCGGCCGCGGGCTGGTGGTGGTCGGCGTACACACGCCCGAGTTCACGTTCGAGAGCAACGTCGACAACGTCAGCCGGGCCGTGCGGGAGATGAGGATCGAGTACCCGGTCGCGATCGACAGCGACTACACGGTCTGGAGTGCCTTCGGCAACCATTACTGGCCGGCCCTCTACTTCGCGGACGCCGAAGGGCTGATCCGGCATCATCATTTCGGCGAAGGCGAGTACCAGCAGTCGGAGATGATCATCCAGCAGTTGCTGGCCGAGGCCGGATCCGCCGACGTAGGTCATGAGCCGGTGTCGGTCGATGCCCATGGTGCCGAAGCGCCCGCCGACTGGGCCAACCTGAGATCGCCGGAGAACTACACAGGCTATGAGCGCACCGGGAACTTCGCGTCCCCGGGCGGCGCGGTGCCGGGCAAGCGTCACACCTACACGACCCCGGCGGAGCTGAGACTCGATCACTGGGCCCTGTCCGGGGACTGGACGATGGCGGAACAGGCCAGCACGCTGCACACGGCCGACGGGCAGATCGCCTACCGCTTCCACGCCCGCGATCTTCATCTGATCATGGGGCCGGCAGTACGGGGCACGTCCGTGCGAATCCGGGTGCTCATCGACGGAGAGCCGCCGGGTGCGGCGCATGGGGTCGATATCGACGCTCGAGGCAACGGAACGATGGTCGAACAGCGGCTGCACCAGCTCGTCCGGCAGCCCGGCCCCGTCACCGACCGCACCTTCGAAATCACCTTCCTCGATCCCGAGGTCCAGGCCTACGCGTTCACCTTCGGCTAGATCAGGAAGGTCCGGCCATCTCATGCACGCCCTGACGTCGGCACCTGCATCACCAAGGTCGAGGTGGAGCGCCTCGCCCTGGCCGGTCAGCCAGCGCAGACTCAGCCCGGGCGGGTTTCGCACCTCCCGGATCTCGTCCTGCTCGATCTCCACCTGCCCGACATCGACGGGGAGGAGGTGCTCGCTCGACTGCGAAGGAACCCGCACACCCGCGACATCCCTGTCGTGGTTCTCTCCGCCGACGCCATCCCGGCGCAGGAGCAGCGCCTGCTGCGTGCCGGGGCGAACGGTTACCTCACCAAGCCCTTCGACATCCCCCACTTCCTGAGCGTTCTCGGCGGAGCACTGCACGGAGACGCGGCGTGAGCCGCGACCGCTCTGCGGAGGGGCGCGCCTCCGAGCGCGTGACCGTCGTCGTCGCGGACGATCACCCCGTCTACCGCGACGGCCTCACCAAGGCGATCGAGGCACACGACGACCTGGAGGTCGTCGGGCAGACCGCCGACGGCGCCGCCACCTTGGCGGCGGTGCGGACGCTGCAGCCGGACATCGCGGTCGTCGATCTGCAGCTGCCCGACATGGACGGGATCGACGTACTGACTGCCGCCGCGAAAGAGGAGACGTCCACCCGGTTCCTCATCGTCTCCGCCTTCGACGACAGCGCCACGGTCTACCGGGCCGTGGAGGCGGGCGCCTGTGCGTACCTTCCCAAGGTCTCACCTGCCGCCGACCTCTGTGAGGCGATCCGCGCCGTGGCGCACGGGCACACGGTGATCCCGCCCGCGATGCAGACCGCGCTGGCAACGGAGATCCGGCGACGCCAACAGGTCACCGAACCGGTGCTCACCCCACGCGAGACGGAGGTTCTGGCCCTCACGGCCGACGGACTCTCAGCACCCGAGATCGCCGAACGCCTCTTCGTCGGAGTCACCACCGTCAAGTCGCACCTGCAGCACGTCTACGTCAAGCTCGACGTCTCGGACCGGGCCGCGGCCGTCGCCCGAGCGCATCGTCTCGGTCTCTTGCGCTGAGGCCGAGCGGTAGGCGACGGTTCACCGTCCGGGACGAGGGCCGTCGCCGGTAGGTCCACAGGAATGCGGGCCGGCGTCAGGCCTGTGCGAGGACGACGGGCGGCGTCTCCCGGGCCTGCTCGGTCCGGAAGTGGGGGATGACCTCGGTCGCGAAGATCTCGGTGTTGCGCCGGGTCATCTCGGCCGACATGTCGCCCATGGCGAGCATCGTCATCATCTGCCCGAAGCCGAGCTCGTCGCGCAGCTCACCGATGCGGTTGCGGACGGACTCGGGCCCGCCGACGATGACGTACCCCTGCTCGACGAGCTCTTCGAAGCTCAATTCGGGGTACGGCTTCATACCCGCCTTGAGCAGCCCGCGCATCGCCGGGGCCGACATGTATCCGGGTGGGAAGACGATCTCGGCGCCCTGCCGCAGACCCTTGTGGAACAGCCACTCCACGTGCTGCCGGGCCTCGCGCATCGCGGAGCGCTCCGACTCCCCGATGAACACCGGGGTGGCCAGCGCGATGTTGTCCGGGTCGGGCTCGTAGCCGAGGTCGGCGGCCGCCTTGCGATAGCCGTCGAACCAGGTCTTGACGACCTTGGTCGGCGCGTACACCGACACGTACATGTAGCGGTTCTCCGCCACCCACCGCATGGTCTCCGGGCTCCCGGCGCCTGGCACCGCGATCGGCGGGTGCGGGGACTGCAGCGGCCTGGGCCACACGTTCACGTAGCGGTACTCGTAGTGCTCGCCGATCCACTGGAAGGGCCCCTCGGTCGTCCAGGCCTTCTTGATCAGGTCGTGCGCCTCGTTGAACCGGGACCGGGAGTCGGCCGGGCTGACGCTGTGCGCGTAGTGCTCCCAGCCGATGCCGCGGACGAACCCGGACACCAGCCGGCCCCTCGTCAGGTGGTCGAGCATCGCGATCTCCTCCGCCACCCGCAGCGGGTTGCCCCGGAGCGGGATGGCGTTGCCGAGCACCATGATCTTCGAGCGGGAGGTGCGCCGGGCCAGGGCCGCGGCCATCACGTTCGGCGAGGGCATCATCCCGTAGCCGGACTGGTGGTGCTCGTTCACGACGATGCCGTCGTAGCCCAGCTCGTCGGCGTACTCGAGCTCGTCGAGGTAGCGGTGGTACAGGTCCACGCCCTTGGCCGGGTCGAAGTGGGAGTTGGAGAACGTCAGGGACATCGACGGGTACTTCTCGACGTCGTCGAAGTCCTCGGGCAGGTAGGGGTAGGGCATGAGGTGGAAGAAGTTGAACTTCATGATCAGCTCTCCGGTCGCGGGTGCGGGGCTCAGTCGGCCAGGAAGTCGGTCACGGCGGCGGTGACGGCGTCCGGGCGCTCGCCGTAGAGGGCGTGCCCGCAGTCGTCGACGACGACGAGTTCCGCGTCGGGGATCGCGGCGGCGTAGCGCTCGCAGTGCGCCCGGGGGATGATCCGGTCGTGCTCGGCGGCCACCACCCGCGTGGGTGCCGAGATGCGCCGGAGCCGGCCTTCCAGCTTCGGGTTGCTCAGGTAGGGCTTCCAGCCGAAGCGGGCCAGCGCGCCGAGATCGCGGTAGGACCGCAGGATGTCCTCGACGCCGGGCTCGGTGGCGAGCAGGCTCTCGACGATCCCGGGGTCGTGGAACAGGGCCCCCAGCAGCTGCGGCGGGGTCATGATGAACAGGTCGGCCACCGGGTGTTCGGGAAGGCGCAGCCCGGCCGGGCCGAGCAGGGCGAGCCTGCGCACCCGGTGTGGCGAGTGCACGGCGAGCTCGGCGGCGATCCAGCCCCCGAACGACGCGCCGACGAGGTCGACCTGGTCGAGACCGAGCCGGTCCAGGACGTCGAGGTAGTGATAGACGAGGTCGTCCATCGCCCGGACCTCCGGGAGGTCGTCGGACAACCCGAAGCCCGGGTGGTCCGGGGCGATCAGGTCGCACCGCTCGCTGAGGAGCTGGTGGTGCGGCCCCCATTCGCCGGCCCCGCCGGCGGCGTGCAGGAAGAACACCGGGCGCCCCGACCCCGCGCGGAAGTAGCTGACGGAGCCGCTCCCGATGTCCAGGCGCCGCGCGGGGGCGGCGGCGGGCTGATCGACGGTCGTCACAGGTCCTCCTGTTCGACGAGGCGCCGCTCTCGGCCCGGCCGGGGCGGGCGGGTCCCGCGGGCTCGTGCCGGGTGCGCCGAGGTGTGAGGCGCGCCTCACACCGGATGAGGCAGACGCTAGGGCGGGGTGGGGCGGATCCGCGAGCCGCTTCCCGCAGCCCTCGGCCGGTTCCTGCATCGAATTCGGGAGGGTCGCGAGCTTGACTTCGTGATGATCGCCGATAAATCTGACGGCATACGGACAGATGTCCGCCAATGGAGGCGAGCATGGGCAGGTTTCCGGAGCCGAGGACGTCGACGGAGCTCCCTGACGGCATCGGCCCCGGTTCCGGTCGGGCCACGGAGTTCTCCACGCGAGATCCGCACGAGGCGAAGTGCCGCACCGAGGACATGCTGAACTGCCGGCACACGATGGCGGTGCTCGATCGCGCAAGCCCTTTCCGGGCGCGGGTGAGGCACGCGTCGATGGACGGCTTCGGGCTGATGTCGTCGACGTACGGGCCGTCGGTCGAGATCGTCTGTGTGCCGCCGATCCCGTGGGTCACGGTGAGCTTCATGGCCGGTGGCACGGCGGCCTTCACCCAGCGTGGCGCCGACACCGCGCCGGTCGGTTCCTCGCGCGCGGCGGTGCTGTCCTACGACCGGGGCGTGACGATGCGGTGGCCGGCCGGGGCCGAGCAGCTCATGCTGACGATCGGGAAGTCCCGCATCGAGACGTTCCTCCGCCGGTTGCTGAACGAGCCGCTGCGCGAACCCGTCCGGTTCGACGTCGGACTCGACCTCGACGGCGACGGGCGCGGTGTCGTCGCGGCGGTGTCGACCCTGCGCCGCGCGTTGGCCACGTGTGGTCCGGGCGGACCGTCACCGGTGCTGGCCGCGGAGGTCGAGCACAGCGTGGTGTCCGCGCTGTTGTTCGGGCAACGCCACAACTACACCGACGCGGTCTTCGCCCCGCCGGCCCTGCCGTCCTCGCGGGTCGTCGGCCGGGTCGTCGAGCTGATCGAGGCGTCGACGGACACCGCCTTCACGGTCGCGGACCTGGCCGCGTTCGCCGAGGTGAGCGAGCGTTCGCTGCACGCCGCGTTCCGTCGCCAGCTCGGCGCGTCGCCGATGGCCTACGTGCGGCGCCTGCGTCTGGAGCGGGTGCACGAGGAGCTGCTGCGGCTCGAACCGAACGGGACGCACACCGTCACCGAGGTCGCCCTCGGCCACGGGTTCGCCCACGGTGGCCGGTTCGCGGCCGCGTACCGGGCGCGCTTCGGCGAGTCGCCGTCGGACACGCTCCGCCGCTAGCGTCGCGGCCGACGGCGTCATGGCTCCACGACGCGCCCAGGAGCAGGCCGCCACAGCGTCAAGGCTCCTCAACGCGTCAACCAGCAGGAGGTGCCCGGTCACCGCCAGGTGTTGTTGCTGGTGTGGTCGCCCTCCAGCCAGGCCTTCAGCTCGGCGCGGGCGGTCCTGCGCCGCGCGGCGTCGGAGTCCTCGACCCCGGGGCTGTCCGCGGTGAACTCCAGCAGCAGGCCGTTGGGGTCGGAGGTGTAGAGCGAGCGGCAGTAGCCGTGTTCGAGGACGTAGGTCTCCTCGGGCTTCCAGCCGCTGTCCGCGAGCCGCTTCGCGATGGCGTTCTGCACCTCGTCGGTGACCTTGAGGGCGATGTGCTGGAACGGGGAGAACGGCATCTGCGGACCGAACTGCTCCTGGTCGGCCGGATCGGCGAACTGGAAGAAGGCCAGCGCGCTGCCGTCCCCGAGGCCGTAGAAGGTGTGGCAGTAGGTGCGGACGGCGCCGAAGAGCTCGTCGGCCTCCTTCCAGGTGGCGACGAGGGGCAGCCCGACGACGTCCTCGTAGAAGGCGCGGGTCGCCTCCTGGTCGCGGGTGACGTAGGCGTTGTGGTGCAGCCGGGACGGCAACGTCGAGGCGAGCGGGGTGTCCGCGGCGGAACCGACGGTCCGGGTCATGGCATGACTCCTCATCCAGGGTGGTTCAGTGCCCGTGGGTGCTGGCGCTGCGGTAGTCGGTGTAGGTGTAGGGGTTGTCGAGGATCGTGGTCTCGGGGACGTCGGGGTTCATCCCCTTCTCCCAGGCCTCGGCGCCGAGGGTCGCGCGCAGGTGGTCGACGGTCTGCTCGACCGTCCGCCGCGCGGCGGCCAGGTCGATCCCGACGAGCTCGTGGTCGTGCTTGACCACGCGGCCGTCGACGAGCACGGTGTGCACGTCGCCGCGCTGGGCCTGGAACGCCACATGCCCGTACGGGTTGAGCAGCGGGAACATCACCGGCGACCGGTCGTTCTTGATCAGCACGAGGTCTGCCTTCTTGCCCACCTCGACGCTGCCCAGATCGGCGTCGCGGCCCAGGGCGCGGGCTCCGCCGCGGGTCGCCCACTCGACGACCTGGTCGGCGCGCAGCGAGCAGTGGGTCACGGTCTCGCCCTTGGCGTGCGCCTCGAGGTGCTCGCGGGAGCGGTCGGCGCCCAAGGTGGTGCGCATGGCGGAGAACAGGTCGCCGCTCCACCACACCGTCGTGTCCATGGACAGCGACACCGGGATGTCGTGGGCCCGCAGCGCCCAGGTGGGCGGGTAGCCCTGGCCGGCGCTCTGCTCGCTCTCGGTGGAGATCGAGACCGACCCGCCGGTGGCGGCGATGCGGTGGTAGGAGTCGGCGGCCAGCGAGGCGCTGTGCACGTAGACGGTCTCGGGGGTCATGAAGCCGTGGTCGTGCATGAGCCGGATGCCGTCGTCGCCGGTGGCGCCCCAGACCCCGGCGTGGGTCGTGACGGCGACGCCCAGGTCCCGGGCGACCTCGAAGGCGGGCTTCTCGGGGAAGGCCGGGTCGCCGGTGACGTCGAAGGCGAGCTGGAAGCCGAGCATGTCGTCGCCGGTGATGCGCCGATTCACGAAGTCGCGGAACTCGGGGGCGGCGGTCCACTCGCCCGGGGCCTGCTGGATGTTGCCGTAGGCCAGCACGAACCGGCCGGGCACCGCCTGCAGCGCGTCGACGGCCGCGTCGGCGTGCTGGGTCGTCTGCAGGCCGTGGGACCAGTCGACGGTGGTGGTAACGCCCGCGTCGATCGCCTCGATGGCGCCGAGCAGGTTGCCGGCGTGGATGTCCTCCGGGCGGAAGGCCTTGCCCCACTCCAGGTAGTACCAGACGAAGTACTGGGTCAGGGTCCAGTCGGCGCCGTAGCCGCGCATCGCGGTCTGCCACATGTGCCGATGGGTGTCGATCATGCCGGGCATGACGACGCCGTCGCTCGCGTCGATCTCGACGGTGCCCTCGGGCACGGCCAGGGCCGGGCCGACCGCGGCGATCCGGTCGCCGACGACCAGGACGTCGCAGCCGGACAACACCTGCTCGGCGTCGTCCATGGTGAGCACGGTGCCGCCCCGGAGCACCACCGGCCGGCCGGCGTCGAAGCCCTTCGGATCGCTCATCGCTCTCGCTCCTTCGCGGTGGCGTCGTCGGAGTCGGACCCTTGTCCGCAGTACGGTCAGCAGGAGGCCGGCGTCACTGTCGCCGACCCGGCGTCCCGCTGTCAATCCACTTCCTGCACGCTGCGTCCGCAACTTCCGGCCGGGCATGTCCGCTCTGCGGACAGCGGGTGACTACCCTGCCGGGAACGCGCCGTCGAGCTGAGGAGCCGTGTCATGTCGCGCGAGGGCACCGGACCGGATTTCATCGAGGCGCTGGCCCGTGGGCTGGAGGTCATCGCCGCCTTCGGGCCCGGCCGGCCGACGATGTCGCTGACCGAGGTCGCCACCGCGACCGGGCTCGCCAGGCCGACGGCGCGGCGCATCCTGCTCACCCTCACCGAGCTCGGGTACGTGCGCTCGGGGGAGCGCGGATTCGCGCTGACCCCCCGGGTGCTGGAGCTGGGCGTGGCCTACGTGCGGTCGATGGGGCTGTGGGACGTCGCCCGCCCGCACATGGAGCGCCTGGTCGCCCGGACCGACGAGTCGTGCTCGATCGCCCAGCTCGACGGCTCGGACATCGTCTACGTCGCCCGGGTCGCGGTGCCGAAGATCGTGTCGTTGGCGGTCCAGATCGGCACCCGGTTCCCGGCGCTGCAGACGTCGCTCGGCAAGGTGCAGCTGGCGGCGCTGCCCACCGGCGAGCTGGACCGGGTGCTGGCCGAGCCGAGCCGCTCGGGCCTGGTGCCGCGCTGGCAGCCGGATCGCGCCGAGCGCGACGCCGAGCTCCGGGAGGTGCGGGCCCGGGGATGGGCGCTGACCGACGAGCAGCTCACCCGGGGCATCCGGTCGGTCGCCGCGCCGCTGCGCGACGGTGCCGGCGGGGTGATCGCGGGCATCAATGTCAACACCCACGCCGCGGAGACGCCACTCGAGCGGCTGCTCGAGCACCACCTTCCGCTGCTGCTGCAGACGGCCGGGGACATCAGTGCGGACTTCGCACGCCTGGAGACGGTGCCGCACGTGACGGTGACCGCCTCGTAGTCGCCGTCGTGGCCGGCCGTCGTCTTGACGGGCGGTCCCCCTGGGCGAACAATCCCGGCTGGGCGGACAGAAGTCCGCCAGACGGACATGGAGGCCCTGGATGGCGGACGGCGCAGCGCGGGACGAGCGCGGGGCGGGCGGGCCGCTGTCGGGGCTGGTGGTCGCCGACTTCTCGCGGGTGCTGGCCGGCCCGTACGCCACGATGCTGCTCGCGGACCTCGGCGCCGAGGTGATCAAGGTCGAGGGCCCGCAGGGTGACGAGACCCGCAGCTGGATGCCGCCGGTCCGGGACGAGGTGTCCACGTACTACCTGGGCGTCAACCGGGGCAAGCGCTCGATCGCGCTGGACCTGCGGGACTCCGCGGACGCCGAGGTGGCCCGCGAGCTCGCCCGTCGCGCCGACGTGCTGATCGAGAACTTCAAGCCGGGCGGGCTGGCCAGGTACGGGCTGGACTTCGAGTCGGTACGCACGGCCAACCCCGGGGTCGTCTACGCCTCGATCAGCGGCTTCGGCTCGGGCGCGGGCAGGAAGGTCCCCGGCTACGACCTGATGGTGCAGGCCATCTCGGGGCTGATGAGCCTGACCGGGGACCCGGACGGGCCGCCGTACCGGGCCGGCATCTCGGTGTTCGACGTGATGGCCGGCAACCACGCGGTGATCGGCATCCTGGCGGCCCTACGGCACCGCGACGCGACGGGTGCGGGCCAGCACGTCGAGGTGAACCTGCTGTCCTCCGCACTGACCGGGCTGGTCAACCACAGCTCGGCCTATGCCGCCGGCGGGGTGGTGCCCTACCGGATGGGCAACGCGCACCCGAGCGTGTTCCCCTACGAGCCGTTGCCCACCGCGGACAACGACCTCATCGTCGCCGCGGCCAACGACGGCCAGTTCCGCAAGCTCTGCCAGGTCCTCGGCATCCCCGACGTCGCCGACGACCCGCGCTTCGCGCGCAACGCCGACCGCACGGCCCACCGCGAGGAGCTGCGCCCGATCCTGACCGAGCGGCTGCGCGAGCGCGGTGCGGTCGAGTGGTTCGAGCTGCTCGTCGACGCCGGGGTGCCCTGCGGGCCGATCAACACCATCGACGGCGGGTTCGCCATGGCCGAGCGCTTCGAGCTCGACCCGATCGTCGAGGTCGGCGAGGGCGAGCGTGCCGTCCCGACCACCCGGCACCCGATCCGGTTCTCGGAGACGCCGGCCGCCTACCGGCTGCCGCCGCCGGAACTCGACGAGCACGGCGTGGAGCTGCGCAAATGGCTCACCACCCCGCAGGAGGACGACCGTGGCTGACCAGAGCGACCGGCCCCGGATCGACAGGCCCGAGTACCCGACCGCACTCGGTGCCTCGGACCTCAAGACGATCACCCTGCTCGGCCAGGACCTCGCCGAGGACGTGATGGGCACCGTCGGGTTCGGCGAGCTGGCGTTCTGGCTGGCCACCCAGCGTCGTCCGGCGCCGGGGGAGGTGCGGGTCTTCGAGGCGGTGCTCGCCGCCCTCGCCGACCACGGCTTCACCCCGACCGCGATCGTCACCCGGCTGACCTATCTGTCCGCGCCGGACTCGATCCAAGGGGCGCTGGCGGCCGGGCTGCTCGGCGGCGGGTCGCGGTTCCTCGGGGTCACCGAGGACTGCGGCCGGTTCCTGCACGACGTGCTCACCTCGGCGGACGGCGAGCTGCCGGGCGACGACGAGGGCTGGGACGCCCTCGCGCTGGCGACGCTGCAGGCGGAGCGGGAGGCGAAGCGGTTCGTCCCCGGGCTGGGCCACCACGTGCACAAGGAGGGCGATCCCCGCACCCCGCGGCTGATGCAGATCGCGGCCGAGGAGGGCCTGTTCGGGCCGCACCTGTCGCTGTTCGCCGCGATCGGCCGGGTCCACCCCCAAGTACTGGGCAAGACCCTGCCGCTCAACGGCGCCGGGGTCTGCGGGGCCGCGCTGGCCGACCTCGGCCTGCCGCTGGAGCTGCTGCGCGGGTTCGCCCTGCTCGCCCGCACGGCCGGCCTGATCGGGCAGCTCGCCGAGGAGCTGCGCCGGCCGGTGGGCAACGAGATCTTCCTGTCGGTGGACCTGAACAACCGGTCCGTCGCTCCCGAGCCGTTCGCCGACGGAGGTTCGCATGGCTGAGCTGGTCGCGGTGATCGCGTCCACCCACCATCCCTTCTACCACCGCGCCAGCACGTCGACCGGCGAGAACCGCCCGCCGTTCGCCGACGAGTGGGTGCGCAAGGTGGAGGCGTTCCGGGAGACCCTGACGCGCGCCCGCCCGGACGTGCTGGTGATGGTGGGATCCGACCACTTCCACCAGCTGTGGCTGGACAACATGCCGCAGTTCCTGGTGGGCAAGGCCCCGTTCTACGACGCGAACTTCTACAACGAGGAGCGCGAGTTCGGGCTGCCGAAGATGGTGCTGAAAGGCCAGGAGGACCTCTCGGCGTACGTGCTGCGCGAAGGCCTGGACGCGGGGTTCGACCTGGCGTTCTCCAACGAGCTGCGGATCGACCACTCGATCACCTGCCCGATCATCACGCTGCGCCCGCAGAACGACCTGCCGATCGTGCCGGTCTACACCAACATCTTCGCCCCGCCACTGCCGCAACCGAAGCGGTTCGTCCAGTTGGGACGGACGATCCGGCAGCTGATCGAGTCCTGGCCGTCGGACCAGCGGGTCGCGGTGATCGGTACCGGGCACCTGTCGCTGGAGCTGGGCGGGCCGCGGCAGTTCGGCCTGCACGGCCCGGACCCGCAGTTCGACCAGAAGGCGGTCGAGTGGATCTCGTCGGGGGACATCGAGGGTTGCCTGGCCGAGGTGAGCCTGGACAGCCTGCACGCCCCGGGTAACGCCACCCACGGCTTCATGGACTTCATGCTGATGATGGGTGTGGCGGGGGAGGGGCGGAAGGCCGACTACGTCGACACCTTCGACCTGTTCCACACCATGGAGGCGTACTTCACCTGGTACCCGAACGGAGCCGGCCTGTGAGCGAGCGAACCATTCGGCACAGCGCCTCCGCGAACGCCGACCGAGCGTAGCGAGGGAGAGCGGTGAGCAGGTACCTGTTGGACAAGTTCCTGTTCACCGTGGACCGGGACCCGGAGCTGGTCGAGCGCTACCGCGAGGACCCCGCGGGAACCGTCGCGTGGTGGGAGGCCGAGCAGGCCAACCGCATCCTCAACTGCCACGACGGCGAGTCCAGCACCTGGCTGCGCTTCGACGACACGGAGCGGGCCGCGCTCGCCGCGCACGACTATCCGACGCTGTTCGAGCTCGGCGCGCACCCGTTCCTGACCCTGACGCTGTTCATCGCGGTGTTCGAACGGGACCACGCCGAGCCGCTCGGGTTCCAGAAGGAGTACGCGCAGCGGCTCTCGCACTTCTCCCTGCCCTATCCCGACATCGCCACGTGACCGTGCGCGCCGCCGTGATCGAGGCGCCCGGTCGACCGCCCGCAGTGGTCGACCGGGAGCCGCCCGATGCCACGCCGGAGCAGGTGCCGGTCGAGGTCACCGCGGCGCCGATCACCCCGCTCGACCTGCTGTGCGCGTCCGGCACGTCCTACTTCGGCGTCCCGGTGACGCCCTACGTGCCCGGCATCCAGGGGGTCGGCACGCTGGACGGCCGACCGGTGTGGTTCCCCACCACGGCCGGGATGGCGCCGGGCGACGGCAGCATGGCCGCACTCGCCGCGGTCCTGCGGGCCGATCTCGTCCCGCTGCCCGACGGTGCGGACCCGGTGCTCGTCGCAGCGCTGGGGCTCTCGGCCGTAGCTGCGCACATGGCGCTCACCTGGCGCGGCGAGCTGACGGCGGGGGAGCAGGTTGTGGTGCTGGGCGCGGGCGGGGTGGTCGGGCAGGCCGCCGTGCAGCTGGCGCGTGCGGGCGGGGCCCGCCGGGTGGTCGCGGGCGCCCGCTCGGCCGCCGGGCAGGACCGGGCGAAGCAGGCCGGTGCCGACGCCGTCGTCGCCCTCGACACCGACGACGTCACCGAGCTGACCGCCCGGTTCGAGGCGGCCTGCGACGGCCCTGTGGACCTGGTGCTCGACCCGCTGTTCGGCGCGCCTGCCGCCGCCGCGGCCCGGACGCTGCGCCCGGGCGGGCGGCTGGTCAACCTGGGCAGCTCGGCGGGGGAGACCTGCCCGATCGACTCCTCCACACTGCGCAGCCGGTCGCTGCGGCTGCTGGGCTACACCAACAACGCGCTCACCCCCGAGCAGCGCGGCGCGGCTCTCAGGATCGTCGCCGAGCATGCCGCTCGTGGCGCGCTCACCGTCGCCCACGAGATCGTGCCGCTCGACGACGTCGCCGCGGCCTGGCAGCGCCAGGCCTCCGGAGCCGCCGCCGGCCGGATCGTGCTCGTTCCCTGAACGGCCCCTGGAGGTTCTCCATGTCACCGTCGCCGCTGCTGCCGACGTCCCTGGTCGGCAGCTACGCCCAGCCCGACTGGCTGATCGACCGCGCCAAGCTCGCCGGCCGGTTCCCGCCCCGGGTGCGGGCCGAGGAACTGTGGCGGATCGACCCCGAGTACCTCGCCCAGGCCCAGGACGACGCGACCCTGCTCGCGATCCGGGCCCAGGAGGACGCGGGGCTGGACATCATCACCGACGGGGAGATCCGCCGGGAGAGCTACTCCAACCACTTCGCCACCGCACTCGACGGCGTCGACATCGACAACCCCGGGACCGCGCTGGACCGCAGCGGACACCCCAACCCGGTCCCCCGCATCGCCGGCCCCATCCGCCGTCCGCGCCCGATCGAGGTCGACGACCTGCGGTTCCTCCGCCGACACACCGACCGGGCGATCAAGATGACCGTGCCGGGGCCGTTCACCATGAGCCAGCAGGCGCAGAACGACCACTACCCCGACGCCGAGGCCGCGGCGATGGGCTACGCCGCGGCGGTCAACGCCGAGATCCGCGACCTGTTCGCCGCCGGCGCGGACATCGTGCAGATCGACGAGCCCTACATGCAGGCCCGGCCCGACGCCGCCCGCGCGTACGGCCTGGCTGCGCTCGACGCCGCGCTCGACGGCGTCACCGGCACGACCGCCGTGCACCTCTGCTTCGGCTACGCCGCGATCGTCCACGAGCGCCCCGAGGGCTACTCGTTCCTGCCCGAGCTGGCCGGCTGCCCGGTCGACCAGATCTCCATCGAGACCGCCCAGTCCGGGCTGGACCTCGGCGTCCTGTCCGACCTCACCGACAAGACGATCATCCTCGGGGTCATCGACCTGTCCACGCCGGACGTCGAGACACCCGAGGTCGTGGCCGAGCGGACCCGCCGGGCCTTCGACCGGATCCCACCCGAGCAGGTCGTGATCGCCACCGACTGCGGGATGAAGTACCTGCCCCGGGCCGGCGCGGAGGGCAAGATGCGCGCCATGGCGGGTGCGGCGCGTCTGCTGCGCGCGGAACTCGCCACGTCGAACCGCCAGGGATAGCCGGGGTCGCGCTCTGCACCACCCGGATCCGTCCGACCCGGGCGCGACGCTGCCCGTCGAGAACCACCGCTCAGACGACCCCGACGGAGTCGAGTCCGATCCGCACGGCGTCGGCCATCAGGTCCAGGTGCTCGTCGGTGACGGTGAGGGGCGGGGAGAAGCCGAGCGATGATCCCATGGGACGGACGAGGACGCCTCGTTCCCGGATGGCCGCGAACAGCACGGCCGGCAGGTCGGGGCGGGCGGTGAGCTGTCGATCGTCGAGCTCGAGGGCACCCAGTACGCCGGTTCCGGCCCGCACATGGTCGACGAGCGGGTGGTCGGCGAGGCTCTTCAGGACCTGGGCGAGGGTCTCCTCCGTCTGCCGTGCCCGCTCGAGCAGCCCGTCGCGCTCCAGCACCCCGATGGTGGCGAGTGCGGCGGCGCAGGCGACCGGGTGTCCGGAATAGGTCTGGCCGTGCTTGAACACCTGGCCGGGGCGATCCCAGAAGGGCTCGGCGACGCGACCGGACACGACGACCCCGCCGAGCGGCTGGTACCCGGACGTGACGCCCTTCGCGAAGACCACCAGGTCCGGGCGCACCCCGAACCGCTCGATGCCGAACCAGTTGCCCAGCCGGCCGAACCCGCAGATGACGGCGTCGGCGACGAACAGCACGCCGTGCCGCGCGCAGACCTCGGCTGCCGCCTCGAGGTATCCGGGTGGGGGCGGGAGCACGCCGCCGGCGCCGATGACCGGCTCGCAGAAGAAGGC
Organism: Pseudonocardia sp.; assembly: GCF_025465255.1. Taxonomy (GTDB): domain Bacteria; phylum Actinomycetota; class Actinomycetes; order Mycobacteriales; family Pseudonocardiaceae; genus Pseudonocardia. The sequence goes on along the minus strand of NZ_JAODNI010000102.1, from coordinate 52,173 downwards.
GGCCACCCGCTCCGCGCCGAGCTCGCGGATGGTCTCCTCGAGCATCTCGGCGTCGTTCCAGGCGGTCTGCACGACGTCGGGGACGAAGGGCGGCGCGACCCGGTTGCCGGGGATGCCGGCCAGCGAGGTGCCCAGGCCGTGCGTGCCGTGGTAGCTGTGTTCGCGGTGGAGCAGGATCGTGCGGTCCGGCTGCCCGATCGCGGCGAAGTAGGCGCGGGCCATCTTGGCGGCGGTGTCGATGGAGTCCCCGCCACCGCTGGTGAAGAAGATCTTCGCGCCGTCCATGGGCGCCCGCTCGGCGAGCTCCCCGGCCAGCCGCAGGGCCGGCTCGTTCGCGAAGTCGTTGAAGACCTGGTAGGCGTCGAGCGTGTCGAGCTGATCGCGGATGGCGTCGATGATCTCACGACGACCGTGGCCGACATTCGAGTACCAGAGGGCCGCGGTGCCGTCCAGGTACCGCTTGCCGGTGTCGTCGAAGACCCAGACGTCCTCGGCCCGGGAGATCACCGTCCGGTGGTGGCGGACCCGGTCCATGGCGGCGAACGGGTGCCAGAGGGGATGGTCGGCGGGGTCGTGCACTGGTGTCCCTCCGGTGGGCTCGTGCGTCGCGCTGGTGGTGGTCCTCTGGACCGTAGGTGCGCGGCCGCGCCCGGTGGTGAGGGGAAACGACAACGCGGGAGCGGGGAATCGGGGAATCGACGATGGCCACCGGGGGATTCTGTGCCGACACTGCCCGCGGCCGAACCCGCTCCTCGACGGAGACGGCGCGGACCCCGCCGGATGATCTCGTGCGTCACTTCTGAACCGTCAGTCACTCCTGGTGGATTCCGCAACACCGCGGCAACAGCTCTGTGTTTTCGTCAACGCCGTGATCTCGCAAGGCGGAGGTGGGCGATGATTCTCGGCGACGTCCTGGCGCACCCGGACTTCAAGCTGGAACTGCTGGTCAGCGGCGACGACGAACGGCGGCGCGTGGTGCTCGGCGCCCATGCCATCGAGACGGAGAACCCCTCACGCTGGGTCCCGCCGCAGTGGATCGTCCTCACCACGGGCATGCGGCTGCGGCGCAACGTCGCCGCGCAGCGGGCGCTCGTCGCCGAGCTCGCCGGCAACGGGGTGGTCGCGCTCGGCTTCGGCACCGGCATCGCGTTCGAGACGGTCCCCCGCGCGATCGTCCAGGAGGCGGAGCGGCACGGGCTGCCGCTGTTCGCCGTACCCGAGGAGACCCCGTTCCGGGACATCGTCCGCATGGTCGACGCGGATCTCGTGGCCCGGGACCTGCAGACCCTCCGCCGGTCCGCGTCCATCACGGACACGCTCGTCCAGGCGCTCGGGGACCCCGACCCGGAGCGGGCGCTCGTCGCGAGCCTGGCCAGGCTGCTGCGGTGCGAGGCCTCGCTGCACCGCTCCGACGGGACCGTCCTCTACAGCTCCACCTCCGCGGCGGACACCGCAGAGCGCTGGCAGCGTCTGCGGGAGCTGCCCCTCTCGGCGCCGCCGGTCCAGATCGTGGCGGACGGGCTCTTCGCCACGGCCGTCGAGGTCGACGGCGCGGTGGTCGCGTGGGTGGTCCTCGAGGTGTCCCGGGGCTCGCTGGCCGTCCCGCTGATCCTGCGGGCCCTCACCGTCACCGGCCGGCTGCTCGACGGGCTGCTCGGCGTGCGCGGGCGACGGAGCGGGCTGCGTCGCTCGGCTCGCGGAGAGCTCCTCGACGAGCTCCTGCGGCCCCTGGCGGAACGCGTCCGCGACCCGCGCATCCTCGACAGCGAGGACCGCGCGGCCGAACTGGGCGTCGACCTCGGGACGCCCGGGGTCGTCGCCGTGGGCAGGACGGATGCGTCCCCCGCCCCCGTCGAGGATCTGCTCAACCGCTCGCGCGTCCCGCACCTGCTGACCTGCCGGCAGGGCATGCTCGTGCTGCGCCTGCCGGCGGACGTCGACGACGGTCTGCTCGCCGAGGCGGGCCGGGCGGCCGGCGCCGAGCCGCTCGGCGTCGGACGCCCCGCGGGCGGCCCGGACGGCGTCCGGACCTCCTACGACGACGCGATGGTCGCCTTCTCCTGCGCGGCGCTCTCCGCGGTACCGGGCGGCGACGGCCCGGCCGTGGTCCGCTACGGCGACCTGGGCCTGATGGAGTGGCTGGTGCTGAGCGCGGGGGTGGAGTCCGTGCGCGAACGGGTGCTCGACGTCCTGCGCCCGCTCGAGGGGCACGACCACCTGCTGGACACCCTGCGTGTCTACCTGCGGACCTCGCTGAACGTGCCGGCGACGGCCCGGGCGCTGCACGTGCACGAGAACAGCGTCCGCCACCGGCTGAACCGGGTGCGGACGCTGCTCGGCTTCGACCTGCACTCGGCGCCCCGGTTGGCCGAGATCTACGTCGCGTTGATGCTGCGCGACGCGGTTCCGGGGGAGACGGCCGGGGCGGCCTGACCCTCAGCCCGCCAGGAACCGTTCCAGCGAACCGGTGTGGAACTGCCCGCTACGGAAGGCGTCCCAGCCGACGATCCTGCGATGCAACGGGGCCGTGCTGGCCACCCCGTCCACCGCCAGCTCGGCCAGCGCGCGGCGGGCCCGGGCCAGCGCCTGCTCCCGGTCCGAGCCCCACACCATCACCTTCGCGATGAGCGAGTCGTAGTAGGGCGGGATGCTGCGGCCCGTCTCGAACCCGGTGTCCACCCGCACGCCGGGCCCCGCGGGCAGCCGGAGCAGCGTGAGCCGGCCCGGCGACGGGAAGAACCCGCGCTCGGGATCCTCGGCGTTGATCCGGAACTCGATCGCCGCGCCGGACCAGGAGATCTCGTCCTGGGCCAGCGGGAGCGGGAGGCCGCCCGCGATCCGGAGCTGCTCGACGACGAGGTCGACGCCGGTGACGAGCTCGGTCACCCCGTGCTCGACCTGGATCCGCGCGTTGACCTCGATGAAGTAGAAGCTCCAGGTGTGCGGGTCGACCAGGAACTCGACCGTGCCCGCGCCGCGGTACCCGACCTCGGTGGCGAGCCGGACGGCCGCCGCGCCGAGCTCCTTGCGCAGCCCCGCGGGCAGCCCCGGCGCCGGGCTCTCCTCCACCAGCTTCTGCCGGCGGCGCTGCAGCGAGCACTCCCGTTCGCCCAGGTGCACCACCGCGCCGTGCGCGTCGGCGAGGATCTGCACCTCGACGTGCCGGGCGTCGATGATGCACTTCTCCACGAACACGCCGCCGTCGCCGAAGGCCGCCTCCGCCTCCCGGGACGCCTCGGCGAAGGCCGTGGCCAGCTCGTCGGGCTCGTCGACGCGGCGGATCCCGCGACCGCCGCCCCCCGCCGCCGCCTTGAGCAGGACCGGGAACCCGACGTCCGTGGCGAAGCCGAGGGCCTCCTCGGCGGTGTCGAGCCGGTCGCTGCCGGGCACGACCGGGACGGCGGCGGCCTTCGCCGCGCCGCGGGCGGCCACCTTGTCCCCGACCTGCTCGATCACCTCGGCCGGGGGGCCCACGAACGCGATCCCCGCTTCCGCGAGAGCCCGCGGGAGCGCAGCGTTCTCGGACAGGAAGCCGTAGCCCGGGTGGACGGCGTCGCACCCGGCGGTGCGGGCGGCGTCGACGATCCGCCCGACGTCCAGGTAGCTGCTGCGCGCCGGCGCCGGGCCGATCGCGACCGCCTCGTCGGCGAGGGCGACGTGCAGCGCGTCGGTGTCCGCCTCGGAGTGCACGGCGACGGCGGTGACGCCGAGGTCCTGGCAGGCCCGGATCACCCGCACCGCGATCTCGCCACGGTTGGCGACCAGGACCTTCCGGGGGAGGGAGGCCGCGCCCATCAGGTGAGCCGCATCAGCGGCTGGCCCGCGTCGACCGCCGCCTCGTTCTCGACCAGGAACTCGGTCACGGTGCCGTCGGCCTCGGACCGGATCTCCTGGAACATCTTCATCACCTCGATCAGCCCGACCACCGAACCGGAGGCGACGGTGTCCGACTCGTTGACGAAGGGCGGCGACTCCGGGTCGGGGCGCCGGTAGAACACGCCGGGGAACGGGGCGTGGACGATGTGCTCGGCCATGGGGCCTCCTCGGGGATGCGGGTGGGGGGTCAACCGGCGCCGAGCGCCTCGTGGACGCGGGTGAGCCGGGCGGCGAGCTCGTGGCGGGCCGTCAGGGCCTCCTCGAGAGTGACCTCGACGAACCGGGTGACGTCGTTGGTCCTGGACTGGCCGGCCCGGCCGAGGTCCGCGCTGATGATCGTGGCGATCGTCGCGTACCCGCCGGCGGTCACGGCGTCGTGCAGCAGGGCGATCGGCTCCGAGCCGCCCGGTACCTGGATCGACCCGACGGGATAGCCGATGTCGACGACGTTGGCCGGATCGCTCCCGGCGCCCGCCGGCGGTGTGCGGTCGACGAACTCGATGGCGCCGCCGCGGTAGCGGTAGCCCACCCGGTTCGCGTCCGGGGTGACCCGCCAGTCCGTGGTGAAGAAGGCGGCGAGGCTCTCCGGGACCAGCCGGTAGCTGGCCAGGCCCACCACCACACGCAGCTCCACCTGCGACGGGTGCACGGTCCGCAGCTCCTCGGGCACGCTCGCGCCCGCGGCGGCGGAGGTGGCCGCGGCACCGGTCTTGAGCTCGTCGCCCTCCCGCAGCGCGCGGCCGTCGAGCCCGCCGGTGCCGGTCAGGGTGTAGGTCGAGCGGCTGCCGAGCACCGGCGGCACGTCGATCCCACCGGAGACGGCGAGGTAGGCGCGGGCACCGGCCTTGAGGAAGTCGAACGACACGACCTCGCCGGGGGAGACCGCGTGGCAGGTCCAGCCGTCGACCGGCTCTCCGTTGATCTTCAGCGGCATGTCCGCCCCGGTGACGGCGATGTGCGCGGGCTCGGTGAACTCGATCTCCGGGCCGAGGTAGGTGCACTCCAGCGCCGCGTGCGCGTCGGTGTTGCCGACCAGCAGGTTCGCCACCGAGAAGGAGAACCGGTCCATGGCGCCCGAGGGCGGCATGCCCAGGTGGTAAGCGCCGACCCTGCCGGCGTCCTGCACGGTGGTCATCAGGCCGGGGCGGTGGACCCTAAGCATCGAGCACTCCCTCCAGCCGCCGGACGGTGCCGTCCGGGTCGGCGAACCAGTCGTGCGGGACGAATTCGACCTCGCGTTGCCGGTACCGGAAGGTGCCGTCCTCGACGGTCGCGCGGATGGCGTCGTACTCGGCGCGCTCGATCGCGCGGTACCGGAAGATGTCGCCGGGACGCGGGAAGGTGAACTGCTCCCGGAAGTCCGCGAGCCGCTGCGCCGGGTCGACGATCGGCCCCGGGCAGATCCCGAACAGCTGGTAGCCGCCGGCGCCGTCGACCGGGTAGATCGCGGAGAAGCCGCCGCCCCAGCCGAAGGCCCGCTCCGGGGTGAAGGTGCGCGGGCGGACGTACTTCGGCACCTCGATCTGCCGGTCGGCGGGCACCAGCTGGTAGCCCCAGGGCACGGCCGGGACGAACCCGATCATGGAGACGATGAACGGGGCGCCGACCATCGCGGCGATGAAGGAGTCCGTGTCGGGGTAGCCGTTGAGCTCGGCCGCGAACTCCAGGTCCGTGCGGTCCGGGGTCTGGTGCCGGTCGCGGAAGCGCATCACGGTCTCGTGCGTCCACTCGTCCCGGAACAGCACCGGGACGTCCACGATGCGGGTCTGCAGGACGAAGTCCTCGGCTTCGCCGACCTCCTCGGCGAGCTCCTTCAGCCGCTCGAGCATGGCTCGTGGGTGCACGACGTCCGGGTCGATCCGCACCATGTAGGCCGCGTTCGACGGGCAGATCTCCACGACGCCGGGCAGGGCCAGCTCCGCCAGCCGCCGCGTGACGGCCTGGGCGCGGAGGTTGGCCCGCAGGCTCATCGACTCCGACAGCTGCGCGACGATCCACTCGTCGCCGCCGAAGGTGTAGAGGCTGCCGTCGGGCCCGGGAGCCAGCTCGGGGCGGGCCGCCGCCGTCACGCGTCGGCCCCGACGGCCGCGATGGTCGCGCCGGACTCGGTGATCGCGGTGCGGACGGCCAGCGCGACGTCGACCGCGTTGGGTCCGTCCGAGTGGATGCACACGCTGCGCGCCTCGCGCGGCAGCAGGGTGCCGTCCTCCGCCTGCACGACGCCCTCGGCCAGGAAGCGCTTGACCTGCGACGCCGCGAACGCGACGTCCGTGCGGAGCTTCTGCTTCTGGATCACGAGGTGGCCGTCGGGGGAGTAGCTGAGGTCCGGGTAGATCTCGCCGATGACCTCGTGGCCCAGCTCCGCGAGCTCCTCGCAGAACACCGCGCCCGTCGTCGGGGCGGGCCAGTAGACCTTCGCCTCCGGCGCGAGTCGGTGGACCGCGCCCGCGGCGGCGGCGCCGGCCTCGGCGTTGTCGCGCAGGTACGCGTACAGCGCGCCGTGCGGCTTCACGTGGTTGAGCGGCATGTCCCGCGCCCGGAGGAACCCGGTCAGCGCCCCCACCTGGTACGTCACGATGGCCGCGACCTCCTCCGGGGCGAGCGGTATCGGGCGGCGGCCGAAGCCCATCAGGTCCTGGTACCCGGGGTGCGCGCCCACGACGACGCCGTGCTGGTCGGCCAGCTCGACGGTGCGACCCATGATCACCGGATCGCCGGCGTGGAAGCCGCAAGCGACGTTCGCGGTCGTGATCAGGGGCATGATCTCGGCGTCGGCGCCCATGGCCCAGTTGCCGAAGCCCTCGCCGATGTCGCAGTTGATGTCCACGGCCCGCAGGGCCTGGTGGTCCGTCATGCTGGCTCCTTCCGGAGGTGCGCCGAGGAGGTGGTCGGACGATGCCGAAGGCTTCCTCACGTCGATGAGCTGGGCAATCTCGGATTCCCCAATTCGCCGCGGCGCACACTGCGTATCCGCCAGTGGCGCCGCCGGAGCCGGGCCCGGAGTGTGGGCCGCACCCGGAGCCGGGCCGAGGACGACAGGAGGCCGACCGTGCGTTTCGGAATGGTGTTCGGCATGGTGACCCCCGCCGGGAGCGGGATGACGTGGGCGGATGCCGTCCAGGACTTCGTGCAGGTCGCCCCCGAGGTCGAGGACCTGGGCTACGACTCCCTGCAGGTGACCGAGCACCACTTCCAGGCGGACGGGCACAACCCGAGCCCGCTCATGGTGCTGGCGGCCGCCGCGGCCGTCACGAACCGGATCACGCTGGGCACCAACGTGCTGCTGGCGCCGCTGTACAACCCGGTGAAGCTCGCCGAGGACGTGGCCGTGCTGGACAACCTCTCCGGCGGGCGGTTCACGCTCGGCGTGGCACCCGGCTACGTGCGGGAGGAGTTCGCGGGCCTGCAGGTGTCCTACGACGACCGCGCCAGCCGCTTCGAGGAGTACCTGGACGTGCTCCAGGCGGCGTGGACGCAGGAGACGTTCAGCATGGACGGGCGGTTCGTGCACGTCCCGGAGACACGGCTCTCCCCGAAGCCGGTGCAGGCGCCGCACCCGCCGATCTGGTACGGCGTGTCCGGGCCGAAGCTGCTTCGCAAGGCGGCCGAGCGTCACTGCCCGCTGGTGTGCTCACCCCGGCACGGCTTTGCCGAGCTGGCGGAACACCTCGCCGCCTACGACGCGGCCGCCGCCGAAGTCGGGTACGTCCCGGCCGAGCGCCCGGTGATGCGGGGCGGGTTCATCGCCGAGACCCGCGAGAAGGCGGAGGAGATCGCGGCCCCCGCCGTGACCCACCTGTTCCGCGAGCTCTACGGCAAGAAGTCGGCGTCGGGCGAGCGGGTCCTGCGGGCCGACGACGGCAGCGTCGTCGCGGACGCGGACACCGTCAGTTTCGAGACCTTCAAGGACCGCTACATCATCGGCACCCCGGACGACGCGGTCGCGCACGTCACGCGGCTGCGGGACGAGCTCGGCGTGACCGAGATGCAGTGCTGGACGCAGCTGCCGGGCATCACCCGGGACCAGGCGATGTCCTCGGCGCGGTTGTTCGCGAAGGAGGTCATCCCGGCGTTCGCGTCCTGAGAGGGTGCCCGAACGCCGCGGAGACGCACGGAAGCGGCGGCGTGCCGGAGCGAGGCGATCGACGGTGGCTCGTTGCGTCGGACCGGGATCACCCCGATGATGGTGCGCCCGAGGACGAAGGGGCGGCGACGTGACGAGAAGACGACGGATCACCGGTGCCCTCGCCGTCGCGATCGGTGTATCCACACTGATGCTCACCGGTGCCGGGCCGGCCGGCGCCGCGCCGCCGACGGGTGCTCCGGTTCGGTTGATCGTCGACACCGACCTGTTCAGTGACGCCGACGACGCGGGCGCCCTTGCGGTCGCCCACGCGCTGCAGGACCAGGGAGGCGTCCGGCTGCTCGGGGTCATGGTGAACTCGCGGAGCCGGTGGGGCGCCCCCGCCGTCGATGCGATCAACACCTGGTACGGGCACGGGGACGTCCCGGTGGGGGCCCTCAAGCCCGTCGACGACAGCGTCGCCGCGCAGGACTACGCCCGGCCGCTGGCGCGCGAGTTCCCCCACAACCTGGCCGACGGCGCGCGGGCCCCCGAAGCCGTCGGGCTCTACCGACGGCTACTCGCCGCCCAGCCCGACCACGGCGTCGTCATCGCGGCCATCGGCGCGGAGACGAACCTCGCCGACCTGCTCGACTCCCCCGCCGACGCGGTCAGCTCGCTCACCGGGCGCCAGCTCGTCGCCCGGAAGGTCGGCAGACTCGTGCTGATGGGCGGCCGGTACCCGCAGGGCAGGGAGTCGAACTTCCTCATGGATCCGTCCGCCGCGGTCCGGGCCGTCAACGACTGGCCGACTCCGGTGATCTTCAGCGGATTCGAGATCGGCGTCGAGATCCAGACCGGATCCACGCTGGCGCGGACACCCACGACGAATCCCGTGCGCCGGGCCTACGAGATCTACGCCGGCGCCGGGGTCGATCGCGCCAGCTGGGACCAGACCGCGGTCCACGTCGCCGCGAAGGGGACGGCGGGGCTGTTCGAGCTGAGCGGGGCGGGGCGCAACACCGTCGCCCCGGACGGGGCGAACACCTGGACCGCCGCGCCCGACGGCACCCAGCACTACCTGGTCGCGGCGGCCCCCCCGAGCACGGTCGCCGACCGCCTTCAGGCGCTCATGGTCCAGGCTCCGCGGCCGGCCTCCCCGGCCTGACGGCGCTCCACCGGCACCAGGCCGGGGATCCGGCTCGCTCACCCGACACGGGTGGCGATCACGGAATCGGACCTGGATCAGGTGGTATCGGGGGCAGTGGCCCGGGAGGCGGGATCGGGCTGGGCGGCGGGCCCGGGAGCGGCCCGGGACCGGGCGGCTGCGGCTCCGGGCCGGGCGGGATCGGTGGATCGGGAAGCGGTGGTTCGGTGCCGTGCGGCGTGGGCACGACGGCGCTGGGGCCCTGCATCTTCTCTCCCTACCCCTGATGTCGATCGCTGCTCCGAGGGATACCCCGGCCGGCACCCGGAGATTCACTGCTCGTGGGAGCGCGCGCACCGCGGATCCTCGGAACGCGGCGGAGAGGCCGGGAACCGCCGGTCGAGGGCGCGCCTCAGGCCGCGGCGTTCTGCCCGCGGAGCCCCCAGGCGTCAGCGAGCAGCTCGTAGGAGTGCCGGCGCGCGACCGGATCGTGCGCGTAGGTGACGACGAGGAGCTCATCGGCTCCGGTCCGGGCGACGAACTCGTCCAGGCCGTCGCGCACCACGTCCGGGGTGCCGACGAAGGAGACCCCGAGCGGGCCCTCCATGGCGGCGGCCTGCTGGGCGTCGAGCATGTTCCGCAGCTCCGGCAGCGGCGGGTCCAGTGGTGCCGGGGCACCGGAGGCGAGCCGCAGGAACATCTGCTGGATGGTGGTGAACAACGCCTCGGCGCTCTCCTGGTCGTCGGCGACCATGACGTTGACCCCGGCCATCACCGTCGGCCGGTCGACGGACGCGAGCGGGCCGGAGGGGTCGAAGTTCGCGCGGTACACGGCGAGCGCCTCGTCGAGCTGGTACGGCGCGAAGTGGCTCGCGAACGCGTAGGGGAGCCCGAGCCTTCCCGCCAGCTCCGCGCTCGCCACGGACGAGCCCAGCATCCACAGCGGGACCTCCGTGCCCTGCCCGGGGATCGCCCGCACCGGGCTCCGCTCCGGCCCGGCCGGCGCCAGGTACCCGGCGAGCGTCTGCACGTCCTGGGGGAAGCTGTCGGTGTTCGCGGCGCCGCGGCGCAGCGCCTGGGCGGTGCGCGGGTCGGTGCCCGGCGCCCGGCCGAGGCCCAGGTCGATGCGTCCCGGATGCAGCGTCGCGAGCGTCCCGAACTGCTCGGCGACGGTGAGCGGCGCGTGGTTGGGCAACATGATGCCACCGGATCCGACGCGCATCCGGGACGTCGCCGACGCCACCCGTTCGATGAGCAGCGCCGTGGCGGAGCTGGCGAAGGTGTCGCTGTTGTGGTGCTCGGCGAGCCAGAAGCGCTGGTACCCGAGGTCGTCCACGGTCCGGGCGAGCCGGGTGGTGTTCTCGAGTGCCTCGGCGACGTCCTGGCCGCTCGACACGGGTGCCAGATCGAGGACGGACAGCGGCACACGTTCGATCGGGGTGGCCGCAGGGTCGGTGAGAGAGCTCATCGTCAGCGGTTACCCCACCGCACGCCCACGATTCGGGCTTTGCGGGCGGGGCACGGATGCCCCGGAGGATCCTTCGTCCGGACCCGGTCGTGTGGGCGCCGGCTCGCTCGGCGCGGTCAGCCGCCGCTGTCGTGGGAGAGGAGCACGGTGGATCCGTCGGTGCGGACGATGAGCGCCGTCCGGCCGCGGATGTCGAGCCAGCGAGCGGCGTCGGGGCCGCGGGCGAAAGCGGCGGTGGCGTCGATGTCGACCTCCGTCAACGAGGTGCCGATCACGGTGACGGAGGCGATCCCGGACGGGGCCCGTCCGGTGCGTGCGTCGAGGATGTGGGCGCCGCGGCGGGCGGTGCCGGAGGTAGCGACGGCGCCGGTGTGGATGGGGACGACGGCGACGAGCCGGCTCGGGTCGTGCGGGTCCTCGATGCCGATCCGCCAGGGCGGGTCGTCGGGGTTCAGGGTGCGGCAGGTCAGGTCGCCGCCGGCGGAGAGGCAGAAGTCGGTGTCCGGCAGCTGTGCGAGGTGGGCGGCCGCCCGTTCGGCGGCCCAGCCCTTCACGACACCGGAGGGGTCGAGCCGGCCGCCGCGGCGGACGTCGAAGGCGCCGTCGGAGTCGCGTCGTGCCCTCTCTCCGAGGGCGAGCACCTCGCCGACCTCGGGCGGACAGTCGGCGAGGGCGAGCTCGCCGCGGTCGAGTCGAGAGATCACGGAGTCGGCGCGATAAGCGCTGAACACCCGGTCGGCCTCGCGCAGGACGGCCAGCGCGCCGGTCCAGGCCGCGTGGGCGCGGGCGTCGGCGGCGTGGCGGCCGCGGAACGCGACGCTGATCGGCATGCCCATGACCTGCTCGACGTGGCGGACCGGGCGCGGGGCCCCGCTCGCCGCCGAGGGGATCGCCGGGGTGAGGGTCATGCGAGGCCTGCCTGGTCCAGGGCGCTCTGCAGGGACTGGACGTAGCCGTCGGAGGTGACGGTGGCGCCGCTGATCATGTCGATGTCCGCGTTCTGGTTGGTGAGCGTGTTCTGGGTGAGGATCGGCAGCGCGCGGGCGTTGATCCGCTGGTCCTTGTCGTTTCCGCTCGGGTACAGGGGGACCGTGACGTCGGTGATCTTCCCGTCGGTGACGGTGATCGAGACCTGCACGGTTCCCCAATGGGTCTGGGCGGCCGCACCGGTGTAGGTCCGGCCGGTCCCCGCGGTCGACCCGCTCGTGGCCGGGGCCGGGGCGGGGGCGGTGGTCGTGCCGGTGCCGGGTGCGGCGACGACGGTGCCGGTGGGCTGCACGGCGCTGCCGGTGGAGGTCTTGTAGCCGAAGAGGAGCACGACGACGGCGACGGTGCTCAGGATCCAGGTGAGGAGGCGTCTCATCCGGTCACCATCCGAAGTTCTCGACGTGGAGCCGGGTGTCGGGGACCCGGGCGGCGGAGAGGGTGCGGCGGACCGAGTCGGTCCATGCCTCGGGGCCGCAGACGTAGACGTCGCGCCGGGCGATGTCGGGCACCCAGCCGAGCAGCAGGGTGAGGTCGTCGGCGGATCCGGCGCCGTCGCCGAGCCAGGAGTCCGCGGAGCGCCGGCGCCCCGGGAGCCAGTGCACCCGCAGGCCGCGTTCGCGAGCGAGGGTGTCGAACTCGGGGGCGAACAGGGGCCGGCGGGTGCCGCGCTGCAGCAGTACGGCGTCGCCGGGGGCGTAGGGCAACCCCTCGGCCAGGGCCCGCAGCGGGGTGACGCCGACACCGGCACCGATGAAGGCGATCTTGTCGCGGGTCCGGGGCCGCTCGGTGAGCCGCCCGTAGGGGCCTTCGATCACCACCCGGACCCCGGGACGCAGGCTGCGCACGAGGGCGCTGCCGTCGCCGAGGTCCTTGACGGTGATGCGCAGGCTGCGCCCGTCCGGGGCGGCGGACAGCGAGTAGGGGTGGGCGCGGGTCCAGCCGGGGCCGGTGAGGAACCGCCAGGTGAGGAACTGTCCCGCCGTCACGGGTAGCTGGTCCAGGTGCCGTCCGGTCACGTGGACCGAGACCACGTCGTGGTCCTCGGGCACCACCGCGGTGACCCGGAGGTCGTGGCGCAGCGTGCGGAACAGCGGTGCGCCGAGGCGCCAGACGAGGACCGCGCCGGCCGCGGCGGCCCACAGCGTCCACCAGAAGGCGGTGGCCGCGGTGGAGGACAGGAACTCCTGCCCGGTCCACAGCTGGTGCGGCAGCGCGAGCCCGACCCCGAGGTAGGCGTAGAGGTGCAGCAGGTGCCAGGACTCGTAGCGCAGCCGGCTGCGGGCGGCCCGGACGCTGGTGGCCACGACGAGGACCAGGCAAAGCGTGCCGGCCAGCGCCAGCAGCATGCCCGGATGGTCGACGGTCAGGTCCCAGAAGGTGCCCGGGACGGCGCCGAGGCGGCCCGCGGCGTACCCCCAGGTGATCAGGCCGACGTGGGCGAGCATCAGGGTGAACGAGGTGAACCCGACCCAGCGGTGCGTCCGGGCCAGCCGGTCCTGCCCGACCGCGCGCTCCACCAGCGGGATGCGCGCCATCAGCAGCACCTGGACCAGCAACAGATCCGAGGCGAGCAGACCGGTCCACCGGCCCACCGAGGTCAGGCCGTCGGCCCAGCCCCCGAGGTCGCCGACGCCTCCGCCGGTGATCCACAGGGAGGTGACGAAGGCGAGGCTCGCCGCCACCAGGACTCCGGCCACGTAGCGCACCACCGAGTCGGTGCGCGCCGCGCGGGTGTCCACACCCGAGCCGTGGCGCCTCGGTTCGAGGGTGACGCTCACGTGGACGGCCCCGGCGCGTCGATCCCACCAGCGCCGGAACGCGGTTCCCGGCGGGACCCGCCGGTGGAGAAGTCGTTGCTCACGATGTTCCTTCGGCATCAGGCGGACGTGAGCCTGCTGTTCGCCGGCTCTGCCGTAGACGTCTGCGGTGGGTGGTCGCGGGGCCGGCGGCGCCGCTTCAGGAGGTGACCGCAGATGATGGTCGTCGCGGAGGGTGGGCTCCGGTTCTGTGCTTGCTGTGCACCGGCTGTGAGGATCGACGGCGCCGCGTCGTCGCAGCCCGGCGCCCGGTGGTCACCGACGAGACGGTGCCGTCTGAGAACGCGAAGACCTCCTCGTGCAGCCGGCCTCGGGGAAGGCCGGCGTCGTGGAGAGCCGTGCGTACGGCCTGCGAGAGCCCGGGCGTCGCTCGGGCTCGACGCCCGGTGGAGGAGCGGGGACGCCGACCAGCGCGAGACCCCGGGCGAACCGGAGCGAGAGCTCATCGGTGCGGCCTGTGGCCGGTGTGCGCACCGTGGACGTCGGCCGTCATCGGGGCCACCGCGGCGGCCACGGCGGGCGATACCGGCGAGACCGACGCCCTCGGGGAGCCCGACGCCGATCCCGGCGACGGTCGCCACCACGAACAGGCCGGCCGTGAGCGTCCGCCGGAGGCGCTGCCAGGCGGACCTGGACAGTGGTGTGGTCGGAGGGAGCGCGGGCGCAGGAGTACGAAGGCCGGATCCGGGTCGACCGCGGGGCTGAACCATTCCGTTCTCCCGGCCCGCGTAGTTCGTCGCCGTGCCGGGTACTCCCCTGCAGGCCCGGCCGAAACGACCACCGAACGGGAGCGCGGCAATGACGTCAGACGAGCCCAGGTCGTCGTTCGTGCAGTTCCTTCTGGACAAGGTCCGTGCGGACCCCTACCCGAGCAGGGAGCAGCTCGACCTCATCGAGGAGTCGATCCCGGTCGAGATGGTCCCCGACTACGTGCAGGTGCTGATCGACAAGGCCGGCGAGTCCGGCTTCCCGAGCAACGACATGCTCGAGCGGATCCAGCGCATCTCGACCAGCTACCGCCCTCCCGCGCAGGGCTGACTCCCCGTCGACGGGGACGTTCTCGACGACCGGATGGTGAACGACGCCAAAGGCCGGCGAGTCGACCACGAACACGCCCGCGGCCGCGCCGATCCGCGCCGAGCTGACTCGTCCCACCCGGGTCCGACGAACAGGGCGCCGGCCACGCTCCCCACCAAGGCGAGAGGCACGGTGCGCTCGAGGCGGAGCTGTGTTCCGTTCCCGGCGGGGCTCAGCGTGAGGGTGACGAAGCTCGTCGCGCCGCTCGCGCTTCCCGCGAGCGATCTCGGTGGCCAACGCGTCCAGATGACGGCCCCACAGGTGGCGGGACCGCCCCATCCAGAGGTCGGCCTCCTGCAGTGGCGCGGTGTCGACGGCCTATACAAGGGAAGTCTGAGAGTGGGCCCCGGTGGAGTACGCCCCGGAATCAGAGCACTGCAAGCAGGCCCGCGCCGAGCAGCCCGCCCGCAGCGACCATCGCGGCCGTCGCGGCGGTGGTCCGCCATTCCAGGGCGCGGCCGACCATGACGATCCCCGGCACGCTCACCGCAGGGAGGGTGATCAGCAGTGCGCCGATCGGACCGGCCGCGACGCCCGCGAGGGCCAGGCCCTGCAGAACCGGGATCTCCCCGGCGGTCGGGATGACCAGCAGCGTGCCGACGACCGCGGCCGTCAGCACGACGAGCAACCCCGAGCTCAGGCCGGCGCCGAGCGGGAACAGCCAGCCGCGGAGGGCCCCGATCAGCAGCACGATCACCAGGTACTCCGGCACCAGGACGAGCGACAGCCGGAGCAGGGCGCGACCGAAGCGAGCCGGCGCTCGGGACAGCCGTTCGGTGCCGACCGGTTCCGGCTCGTCGTTCCCGGCGAGTGACGACGCGGCCGGGGTGACCGTCTCCCGCCGGCCGTCGGTGAGCCGGGCGACGAGAGCGGCGCCGCCGACGACGACCAGCGCGCCGACGACGAGGCGCGTCACGGTCCACTGCCATGGCGCGACGAGCAGGAGGAACACCAGGACCGCGGGGTTGAGCAGGGGGTTGCCCAGCCAGTACGCCACCGCGGCAGGGGTCGACACGCCGGACCGGCGCAGGGAGACCGCGACCGGCGCGGTGCAGCAGGTGCACATCATCGACGGCGTGCTGCACAGCCCGCCGGCCAGCGCGCTGCTCATCCGGCCACGGCGGTTGAGCAGCCGCAGCAGCCAGGCCCGCGGCACGAGCGACTGGAGCGCGGCGCTGATCAGCAGGGCGGCGACGAGCGCCTTCCACACCGCCTGGACGTAGGCGGCGGTGAACGACGTGGCCGCGTGCCAGGACGGCGGGTCACCGGGTCGGACTCCTCCGACACCCAGGACGCTCGACCCGCTCCACGCCCCGCCGGCCCGCAGGTCGCTCACCCGGGCCGCGTACGGCAGCCACTTCGCCCACAACAGGGTCGCGACGAACACGACGGCGGCGACGAGCACGCCGGCCACGACGGCCGCCCGGGCTGTGCGCGGATCCGGGGTCGAGGAAGCGGCAGGCACACCGCGAGGCTAGGGGCGCCGCCGCCGAACCGCTGGCCGGCGACGCTATCCGGGCTCCTGCCACAGCGGCGGGGCGAGGACGCTGCGCATCCGGCTGAGCTCGTCGCGGTGCAGCGCACTGAGCTCCCCGAGCACCTGTTCGCCCTGAGGGGTCAGGACCACCCGGACGACGCGGGCGTCGTCCGGATGCGCGGCCCTGTCCACCAGCTCCTGGCCCTGAGCCCGGTTGACCAGTTCGACCGTGCTGTGGTGGCGCAGTTGCAACCGCTCGGCCAGCTCCCCGACGGTCGCCCACTCGCGGCCGGGAAAGCCCTTCAGAGCCAGCAGGAGTTGGTACTGCTGAGGGGTCAGCCCGTGGCCGCGAACCGCCTCCTCGCTGAATCGGAGATACCGCCGGATGCCGAAGCGGAACCGTGCCAGGGCCTCGAAGTCCTGCTTCGTCAGCGGTCTCGACATCGGTGAGCCGTTGTCCTGCACCGTCACGCCGTCATGAGACCACGTGCCGGGGTCTGCGGGGCTTCCCGGCCGCTTTCTATCGTGTTACGATACAAAGCCGGCATCACAGACGCCAGGAGGCGTGATGTTCGTTCTCTGGGTTCTCATCGTCAGTGGAGTCCTCTGCCTGCTGGTCGGCGCGGCGACGAGCATGCGGGTCGTCCAGCAGTTCGAACGGGGCGTGGTGTTCCGGTTCGGACGGGTCCAGCCGCAGACCCGCGGTCCCGGCCTCGCCGTGCTCGTGCCGATCGCGGACCGGATGCAGAAGGTCAACCTGCAGATCGTCACGCTCCCGATCCCCGCCCAGGACGGCATCACGTCCGACAACGTCACCGTGCGCGTCGACGCCGTCGTCTACTACCGCGTCGAGGACCCGCTCCGCGTCGCGGTCGACGTCCAGGACTACGGCTCCGCGATCCTGCAGGTCGCCCAGGCGTCGTTGCGGTCGATCATCGGCAAGAGCGAGCTCGACGACCTGCTGTCCAACCGCGAACGCCTCAACCAGGGACTCGAGCTGATGCTCGACAATCCGGCCGTCGGCTGGGGGGTGCACATCGACCGCGTCGAGATCAAGGACGTCCTGTTGCCCGAATCGATGAAACGGTCGATGTCCCGGCAGGCCGAGGCCGAGCGCGAGCGGCGGTCCCGGGTGATCACGGCCGAGGGGGAGCTGCAGGCCTCCAGGCAACTCGCCGAGGCGGCCGAGGTGATGGCCGCGCATCCGGCCGCGCTGCAGCTGCGGCTGCTGCAGACCGTCGTCGAGGTCGCGGCGGAGAAGAACTCGACCCTCGTGCTGCCCTTCCCCGTCGAGCTGCTCCGCTTTCTCGAGCGGTCCACGCCCCCGGGCGGTGCACCTGCCGGCACGGCCTCCACCGACGGGAACGCCCCTGCTCCCGTGAGGTCCGATGACGTGCCGGAGGCCCGGCCGGTGGGGGAGACCGTTCCGGCGGACGTCGTCGGGACCGCCGGCCAGATCGCGGAGACGATCGCGCAGCTCCGCCCGGGGCCGGCCGCCCCGGCCAAGAACGGCTCGTGACGCGGATGCGTGAACCTGGCCCACGCCGACGGGTACGGGTCCTCGGCCTGGTATGCGTAAGACGGTGACGCAGAACATCCCGCGCGTGCTGCACGACATGCAGCCCACCGTCGCCGACAACACGGCCGTTCCCGCGGGGGTGGTGTGGCGGCTCGCCGAGGCCGGACGTCAGCTCGACGCCAACGTCCTGAACCTGCCTCCCTGCACGGTCATCGAGGCGCACGCCGAACCCGATCTCGATGTCCTCATGGTGGTCGTCGCCGGCAGCGCGACGATGAACACCGACGACGGCGCGCGGCCGCTCCTCCCGGGCGCGGTGGTGTGGCTGCCGCACGGCTCGACCCGCGGCTTCACCACCGGTGTCGACGGTCTCGCCTATCTCACCGTGCACGGACGCAGGCCGGGGATGCAGATCCGCGGGGCGGACGGGGCACGCCTGACCTGACCGGCCACGGAGAGCGCGGTCTCACTCGCGGGTCAGCGTCACGCAGCACCGCTCGGGGGCCGGGTCGAGCCGGGCCTGTACCGAAGGGTTCCCGAGCTCGTCGAGCATCGCCTCGATGAGCTGCAGGTTCATGCCGCACACGAGTGCGGTGTGCTCGCGGGCCAGCGCGTGGAACGGGCAGTTCGCCAGCACGGTGACGTCGCCCTGCGGGCGAGGTTCGTAACCGAGGGCGGCCAGGGCCGTCATGACGTCGTCGGGTGTCACCGCGGCGGAGGCGCCGGCTCGCCGGTTCTGCGCGGCGCCGAGGCGGCGCCCCGCGGCGGTCGCCGCGCGGCGGACGGCGTCCAGGACCGGTGTGCCCTCGCCGGCTGCGAGGTCGACGCCGGCGGCGAGGATCTGGCCGGCCAGGTCGTAGCGCCGTTCCGGGAGCGTCACCGTCACCTGTCGCGCGGAGCGCCGGTAGAGCTTCGTCGGACGGCCGGCGCCAGGGCCGCGTCGCCCCGACAGGCGTCGGAACTCCGTGTCGAGCAGGCCCTCCTTGACCAGCTTGTCGAGGTGGAACTTGGCGGTGTGCCGAGGCAGGTCGACGCCTTCGGCGGCGCGGTCCCGGCTCACCGGCTCCGACTGCGCGGCCACGTAGAGATACAGCGCCCGCCGGGCCGGTTCGGCGAGCGCGCCGACGCCGTTGACCTGCGAGACGAAGTCGTCCATCGATCTGCACCTTCTATCGGACAGTTTCGTTGACTAAAGAGGGTCGAGGTTCTAGCGTTCACGCTATCGTCCTTTAGAACCGGGAGAGACCATGACCACTCACCGCGACCCACCGGCTCCGGCTCTCGGCAACCCCCACATCGGCTCGGTCCCGGCGGCCCGGCAGGCCTTCCTGCTGCTGCGAACCGTGTTCACCGTGGCGCCGGTGGTCTTCGGGCTGGACAAGTTCTTCGGGCTGCTCACCGGCTGGGAGCGCTACCTGGCTCCGCAGGTCGACGGTCTCCTTCCCGGGTCAGCTCACCAGGCGATGCTCGCGGTCGGGGTCGTGGAGATCCTGGCCGGGCTGCTGGTCGCGGTGCTGCCGCGGATCGGCGGGTATGTCGTCGCGCTCTGGTTGGCCGGGATCATCGTCGACCTGTTGCTCCTCGGCGACTTCTTCGACGTCGCCCTGCGCGACTTCGGGCTGTTCGTCGGCGCGCTCGCCCTCGCCCGCCTCGCCGTCGCGTTCGACCACCGTGGCCCCCGGACGCGTACCCCGTGATGTCGGCCGCCCCGGTCACCTCCGCGTCACCCGCGCCGTTGCGGGTCGTCCCGCCCGCCAAGGGCATCGACCTCTCCGGCGCCGAACGCGCCGCCGCCGCGTTCCTGAACGCCCTCGGCGTCCCCACGGACACCGCCGCGACCACGGACACCCCTCGCCGCATGGCACACGGCTACGCCGAGATGCTCAGCCCTCGTTCCTTCGACCTCACCACGTTCGCCAACGACGAGGGTTACGACGAGCTCGTGGTGGCGCGCAGCATCCCCGTGCACTCGGTGTGTGAGCACCACATGCTCCCGTTCCTCGGCACCGCCCACATCGGCTATCTGCCCGGTCCACGGATCCTCGGTCTGTCCAAGCTCGCGCGGGTGGTCGAGCTGTTCGCCCGCCGCCCCCAGGTCCAGGAGCGGTTGACCACGCAGGTCGCCGACTGGCTGTGGACTCATCTGCAGCCACGCGGCGTCGGCGTGGTGATCGAAGCCGAGCACCTGTGCATGTCTCTTCGCGGCGTCCGGGCCGGCGGGACGAGCACCGTCACGTCGACCATGCTCGGCACCTTGCGCGAGGACCCTCGCTCGCGTGCCGAGTTCCTGGCTCTCGCCACGTCGGTGCGTGCGGACGCGACCGGTGGCCGTCGTGGCTGACCCGTCCTCTCCGACGTTCGTCGTCATCGGGGCGGGGCTCGCGGGCGCGAAGGCCGCCGAGGCGCTCCGCGCCGAAGGCTTCGACGGTCGCCTCGTCCTGCTCGGGAGCGAGCCGCACCGGCCGTACGAGCGGCCCCCGTTGTCCAAGGGATACCTGCTGGGTGGCTCGGACCGATCCGCGGTCTTCGTGCACCCCGCGGAGTGGTACGAGAAGCACCAGGTCGAACTGAGGCTCGACGTCGCGGCCGTCGGGATCGACCGCGGCGTCCACGAGGTCACCACCGGCCACGGCGACCGGCTGCCCTACGACAAGCTGCTCCTCGCGACCGGCGCCTCACCACGGCGGCTGACGGTGCCGGGCTCCGATCTCGGTGGCGTGCGCTGCCTCCGGAGCCTCGACGACTGCGACGACCTCAGGGCCGAACTCGGCGAAGGCGCAAAGGTCGTCATCGTCGGCGCGGGCTGGATCGGCCTGGAGACCGCCGCGGCAGCCCGTGCGCGCGGTGCCGAGGTCACCGTGCTCGAGCAGGCCCAGCTGCCCCTGCTGCGGGTCCTCGGCTCCCGGATGGCGAAGGTCTTCGCCGACCTGCATCGCGAGCACGCCGTCACGCTGCGCTGTGGGGTCGCCGTCTCGGCGATCGAGCCCGCGGCCGCCGACCCGATGCGGGTGGGCGCCGTGCGGCTCGCCGACGGCACCGTGATCGAGGCCGACACCGTCGTCGTCGGCATCGGGGTAAGCCCGAACGACGGGCTGGCGCGTGCGTGCGGCCTGAACTGCGACAACGGCATACTCGTGGACCGGCACCTGGTCACGTCGGATGACGACATCCTGGCCGTCGGCGACGTCGCCAACGCCTACCATCCGCTGCTGCGCCGGCAGCTGCGCGTCGAACACTGGGCCACTGCGCTCTACCAACCGGTCGTGGCCGCGAAGACCATGCTCGGCGAGGCTGCCACCTACGAGCGTCTTCCCTACTTCTTCTCCGACCAGTACGAGCTCGGCATGGAGTACACCGGGCACGTCGATCCCGAGGTCGGCGACGTCCGGGTCGTGGTCCGCGGCGACATTCCGGCCCGCGAGTTCATCGCCTTCTGGGTGAGCGACGGACGAGTTCTCGCGGCGATGAACGTGAACGTCTGGGAGGTCGGTGACCCGATCCGGGAGCTGATCCGCTCCGGTGAGCGGGTCGACACCCTCCGGCTCGGAGACCCCGGCATCCCGCTCGAGCACGCCACTGCCGTCCTGTGAGGCGAACCGGTTCGCGCTCGACCGGAGGCGCCGCGGCGGTGTTCCTCCACGAGGGACCTCGGCGGGGTGCTCCGCACCGCTCACGTCGCGGCCGACGGCCCCCATCCCAGGGTCGGGCCCAGATGGGTCGCGAGGTCGGTGAGGATCTGCAGGTAGTCGTCGGGGGCGAAGCTGAAGGGCAGCGCGAACACGACCTCGCGCACCTGCTGGAACCCGGCGTGCGCGTAGAGCTCCTCCGCGATCTGCGCGGAGGAGCCCACGATGTCCCGGGCGAACAACAGGCGTTGTGGTCCCTGGGGTTCCGACGTCCGTGGGGTCCGGGCGTCGGTGTAGGCCCGGTACTTCGCCCGCTGGGCCGCGGTGGCGCTGTCGGTGGGGATGACGACCAGTCCCTGCGAGACCCGGGCGTCCGTGCCGTCGGGGTGGGCCGCCCGGAACGCCGCGATGTGGGCTCCCTGGATCTCCGCGAAGGTTCCCGGCCCCTCGGCCTTGACCACGCTGCTGGTCAGGAGGTTCATGCCGTGCTCGCCGGTGAGGCGGGCCGAGCCGAGGCTGGCGGCGCCGTACCACATCCGGCTGCGCAGTCCCGGCGAGTGGGGCTGCACCCGGTCGGAGAACTCCTCGATCCCCACGGTTCCCCGGAATCCGCTGGCCGGCTCGCCGCCGACCAGCCGGAGCAGCCGGGAGACGCGCTCGTGGCTGAAGTCCTCGGCGCCGGCGGTGTCGGGGTACAGCGCCTCCCGGACGTCGGGGAAGCGCATGGGGGGACCCACGCTGACGCCGGGGTTGAGCCGCCCGCCGGACAGGACGTCGACCGTGGCGAGGTCCTCGGCGAGGCGGAGCGGGTTCTCCCAGCCGAGCGGGATCACCGCCGTGCCGAGCTCGATCCGCCGGGTGCGCTGGGTGGCGGCCGCCAGCACCGCGACGGGGGAGGAGATGCCGTACTGCAGGTGCCGGTGGCGGACCCAGGCGCTGTCGAAGCCGAGCCGTTCGCCCAGCTCGATGACCTGCAGCGTCGTCTCGTGCCCGGGCCGGGGATCGTCGCCGTCGAACGAGCCGATGGTGAGGAAGCCGAGCTTCTCCAACGGTTCGGACGGCTTGGGCATGCGGTGCTCCTTCGATCAGGTTCCGGTCATCATTCTCGATGCCGGACCCGGCGGCATCGGCCCACGGCGACCTCGCCGTCTCAGCCGCGAGAATCTGTCCTGGCCGGTCTAGACATTCGCAGATCGCCCGCGGTAGTCTTGTCCCCGTCAGGAACAAGATCTCGCCGTTCGTGGAAAGAGTTCGATCGAGGAGGAGGGAACCCACACTGTCCGATCGCTCGTGACGGCCGTCGAGGCCGGG
Organism: Pseudonocardia sp.; assembly: GCF_025465255.1. GTDB lineage: Bacteria > Actinomycetota > Actinomycetes > Mycobacteriales > Pseudonocardiaceae > Pseudonocardia. Next base: position 29,805 of record NZ_JAODNI010000102.1, on the reverse strand, counting down.
CGGGCACCGCAATCTCGTCGGAACGGAAGGTGATCTTCAGTTACTGCGTGGATGCGACAGCCGCGGGACATGGTCCGGCGGATCGAGAAGACCGACGTGAGCGTCGGTTGATGGTGTGAATGTCAACCCCTGGGGCCCGGTGCACATTGCACCGGGCCCCTCGTTCGTGGAGGCTCCATGGATCAAGGCCCGCCGACCGCGGCCGACAAGTTCGACGACGAGCACTACCCCGCCTACACGATGGGGCGGGCGGCCGAGATTCTCGGCACCACCCCCGGGTTCCTGCGCAGCCTGGACGAGGCGAAGCTGCTCGCCCCGCAGCGTTCCTCGGGCGGGCACCGCCGCTACACCCGCCACGAGCTCAGGCTCGCCGCTCGGGTCCGCGAACTGCTCGACGAGGGCATGGCCCTGAACGCCGCCTGCCGCATCGTCGTGCTGGAGGACCAGCTCGAAGAGGCGAGGCGCGCGTCCCGGCGCGCCTAGCTGTACCGACCGGACCCTCAGGACGGCTGCCTGTGGGTGTCCACCCACTGGTCGATCCGTCCCCACCATCGATAGAGCCAGTCCACCTGGTCGTCCTCGTCGTGCGGCACGTCGGAGGCCGGCACCCGCCACCACCGCATGTGCACGGTGGAGTCGAGGGGTAGCGCACGCCAGATGTCGGCCACGGTGAAGAGATGGTCCAGGCCGGCGTGGGCCACCCACACGACGTCGGCGTCGGGTGCCGCGGCCAGCGCGGCGGTGACACCGCCGGGGCGGGGCGGGAGGACGTGGCGCATCGCCTCGGAGCGGCGGGCCATGCGCTCCAGTCCGCGCCCCCGCAGGCGGGCGATGCCGGCGGTTCGACGGCGTTGGGTGAAGTTCCCGCCCTCGGGGAAGATCACGAAGGCGTCGTTGTGGTCCAGTGCGGTCGCCAGTTCGGAGATGCGGCGTTCGAGTCCCGCGCCGCCGCCGGCGGGGATGAACCGGTTGGGCAGCCGGTTGAGCATCACGTCGAGCGCCGGGTCCCACTGCAGCCGCTCGGTCAGGACGATCCGGGGTTCTCGCGCGTACCAGTTCACCAACGCGTGGACGAGCAGGAAGGAGTCCCCGGGTCCGGCGTGCCGGCAGAACACGAGAAGGGGCCGGTCGAGGTACTCATCCGGGTCCGGTCCTTCGATCTCGACCCGGAGCCGGAGAACCCGAGCCGCTTCGTGATAGAGCGTTCGGAGGTACCAGCCCACGAGTTGATAGTGCAGGTACTGCAGCAAAGGGGTGCGCAGTGCGAGGCCGAACCCGGCGGCGAGCCAGAGCCCCAGCAGTGCGCAGAGCACGACGCTCTCCATGACCAGCGCGACGACCGCGACCCACAGCACGCGTACCGCGCGGAAGCGGCCCGGAAGGAACGGCGACAGCGCCCCGGCGACCAGGAGCCACAGCGGCAACGTCGTCAGCACGGCGACGGTCGCGATGACCACGGCAGGAGCGAGGACCAGTCGTCGCACCCAGCGTGGGGGCAGGCTCACCGCCGGCCTCCGGTACCGAGACACGACCGCAGATAGTCCTTCGACGCCCGGTAGGCCGCGTCGATCCGATCGGCGGACGCGGTCGTGGCGCGGTAGCGCAGGGCGGCGCGGCTGTCCCACCGCGGCGCGCCGCCCTCGCCGGCGGGTAGGACGTGCACCTCGACGCCCCCGGGCACGGCGGCCAGATCGCGTGCGTAACGGTGTCGACGGGCGATCTCGAAGGCCACGAGCCCCACCTCCCAAGGCCGCCTCGGCGGCCGCAGCGGCTGATCGACACGGCCGACGTGCAGGACGAATACCCGCTCGGCGCCCAGTTCCACCGCGCGGCCCAAGGGGATGCTGTTGACCAGGCCGCCGTCGAGGTAGTGGCGCCCCTCGACGACCGCAGGCGGGAGCAGGCCCGGTACCGCGGCCGACGCGAGCACGGCGTCGACGGCCGGGCCGTGCTCGAACCAGTGCTCCGCGGCGTCCTCGATGCTCGCCGCGCAACAGGTGAAGCGCACGGGCAGGTCCTCGATCCGCCATCCGCCCAGAACCGTGCTCGCCGCCCGCCTCAGCGGCTCGGGGGAGTGGGCGGCCACGCCGCTGTGGGCGAGCGTGCGCAGCCGTCGTACCGTCCCCGCCGCGAACAGGCTTTGCGCCTCGGGGGAGAGCCACAGCGCCTCGAGCCGGTCGGCCACCTCGTCCCGGGGCAGGGCCGCGAGTACCGCTCCGTTGAGTGCCCCGACCGAGGTGCCCACGACCAGGTCCGGCTGGACGCCGAACTCGAGCAGCGCGCGGAGCATGCCCGCCTGTACGGCGCCGAGCACGCCGCCCCCGCCCAGGACGATGGCCGTACCGCCGTTGGTGCCCACGACCCTCATGCTGCCAGCCGGCCGGAGGGGGAGGCCCTCCTCCCGGTCCGCGTTCGACAGCGCCGCCCCGGACGGCGGTGGCGACACGAGGATCGCGCCCTCAGGTTCGGGCGACCCCGATGGCGAGGAGGGCCGCGTCGTCGTCGAGGCCGTCACCGAACCCCTCGAGCAGCCCGGTGAGCGACCCGACGATCCCGGCCGCCGAGGCCGGAGCGAGCGATCCGGCGAGCCGGCGGAGATCGTGCTCGTCGTAGCGATTCCTGGCTGTATCGACACGAGCCTCGGTGAGGCCGTCGGTGTAGAGCAGGAGCGTGTCGCCGGGGGCGAGGTCGACGTCGGCGCGGACGAACACGGGGTCCGCGAGCGCGCCGACGAGCTGGCCGCCGGCGAGGTCCACGAAATCGGCTGTTCCGTCGGCGCGGAGCACCAGGGGCGGTGGGTGGCCGCCACCGGCGAGGGTGATCGTGGCGTGGTCCGGCGCGGGAGCGAGGATTCCGAAGAGCACCGTGCAGAACCTGGGGTTGAACCCGTCCTGCTCCTGGGCCAGGACGGAGTTCAGGTTCGTGAGCACCGCGACGGGGTCGGGGTCGTGGACCGCGGCCGATCGCAGGGTGTAGCGGGCCAGCGAGGTCAGCGCCGCGGCCGAGGCGCCTTTGCCGCAGACGTCGCCCAGGAAGAAGCCCCATCGTTGGTCGGGCAACCGAAACAGGTCGTAGAAGTCGCCGCCGACCTCGTCGAGGGAAGCAGGGTGGTAGTAGGCGGCGGTCTCGATAGCCGGGACCTCCGGCAGCTGCGGCGGCAGCAGCGTTCGTTGCAACACGCCGGCCAGGCGCTGGAAACGGTCCCGTTCCCCGTCGGCCTCTCGGCGAGCGCGCAGCAGCTCGCTCTCGTAGGTGCGGCGGTCGCGGGCCTCGAACACCACGGAACGGATCCGGCTCAGGTTCCCGTCGTCATCCCGGGTGGCGACGGAGGACATGAGGACGGGGAGCCGTGCGCCGTCCGCCGTGCGGAGCTCGACTGCGATCTCACCCACGGTCCCCTGCATGGCCAGCAACGGTGCGAGGTGCGTCTCGTAGTGGATTCGTCCACCGACGGTGAGCAGATCGCTGAACCGGCGCCACCCGACCAGGTCCTCGCGCGCGCGCCCGAGCCAGGACAGCAACGTGTCGTTCATCCTGATGATCGTGCCGTCGGGGAGCGTGGACAGGTGGCCGCACGGCGCGTCCTCGTAGAGCGCGTCGGAGCCGGCGTTCTCCTCGGCGACGGCCGCGTCGATCTGCGCGCGACGTCGATCCACGGCCTCGTGCTCGGTGTCTGCAGCTCCGGCGGTGCCGGGTGCCGGTACGGGAGCGGGCGGACGCCTCACAGGGGCGCCGCCCGGAGCGTCATCGTGGTTCATCGATGAAAGACCGGATCGCGGACGCCGTCTGGGCCGGCGCGCTCAGTTGCGGGCAGTGTCCTGTGGCGTCCAGTGTCACCAGCGTGCTTCCGGGGATGGAGGCGTGCACGTAGGCGCCGACCTCGGGTGGGGCGATGGCATCCTGGGCGCACTGCAGGATCAGCGTGGGCACCCGCACGGCGGCCAGGTCCGGCCGGTTGTCAGACAGGAACGTGGCGCGGGCGAAGACCTGCGCGATGCGGGGATCCATCCGGCAGAAGCTGTTGGTCAGCTCCCGGCCCAGCTCCGGGCGGTCCGGATTGCCCATGATGATCGGTGCCATCGCCGCCGACCACCCCAGGTAGTTGCTGTCGAGGGACTCCAGCAGCTCGTCGATGTCCGCCCGGCTGAACCCGCCGCGGTACTCCCCGTCGTCGAGGTAGCAGGGGGAGGGAGTGACCATGACCAGCTTCGAGAAGCGGTCCGGCTCGAGTTGGTCGGCCAGCAGGCCGATCATGGCGCTGACGGAGTGCCCGACGAACACCACGTCGCGCAGGTCCAGGTCGCGGCAGATCTCGGCGACGTCCCGGGCGTACCCGTCCAGCGTCGAGTACCGCGCAGCACTCCACTCGGTTCGATCCGACCGGCCGGCGCCGACGAAGTCGAACATGATCACCCGGCAGGTCGCGGAGAGCATCGGCTCGACGAGCCGCCACATGTGCTGGTCGCAGCCGAACCCGTGGGCGAGCAGCACCGGCGGGCCGTCCTCCGGCCCGGTCAGGACGACGTGGTTCCTCCTGAGCACGTCCACCGGCCCATCCTCCCACCGCGTACCGAGCGCCTCGCCCTGCGTCCGTGGGCGAGGCATCGCGCCGGGAGCCGACCGGCACCCTGAGCGGCAACGCACTCGGAAGCGTATTGCCAGCCCACGCTCGTCGGGAGACCCTGAGCAGCCCACGGCCACGGCACGACCTGGCCGGCGTACGAGGGCGGTCGGATCATGTGGGTACGCGTCACGGTCTTCCGCGGCGACCCCGAGCGCGTCGACGCCGGGATCGTCTTCGTCCGGGACGAGGTCCTGCCCTTCACGAGCAAGATGAAGGGCAGCCTCGGACTGGTCATGGGTGTGGACCGATCGTCGGGGCGGGCGGCCGTCCTGACGTGCTGGGAGGACCGGGCGTCGCTCGACGCGAGCCATCAGGCCGTCGTCGCCAGGCGGGCCTCGGCCGGGCGGGAGATCGGCTCCGGCGAGACGACGGTCGAGCTCTTCGAGGTGATCGGCATGGACGGCCACCGCCCCGACCGTCCGGGGGACCTCTGGGCCCGGGTGACCCGCTTCGAGCCGACGGCGGACCCCGACACGGCGGCCTCGTCCTTCCTGGCCGACGCGGTCCCGTCGTTCTCGGCGCGCGACGGGGCCGCGATGATCCTCGGGATGGTCGACCGCGAGAACGGCCTCGTGCAGTGCGTCGAGGCGTTCACGGGACATGACGCGCTCGTCGCCGCACGCGGCGCGGCTCCCGACGGGCCGGCGGCATCGGAGGTCCACGAGATGGAACTGGCCCTGTTCGACCTGACGATGCCGTCGTAGCCGCCCGTCCACGCGGGCCGGTCGTGGGGGACGACCGGCGCACCCGCGCCGCCGTCCCGGCCCGACCCGACGGCGGCCCGGGACGCGGCGGGACGGCCGGGTGGGTCAGTCCCGCCCGGGAAGGTCGAGGGCCGGGCGGCGGCCCTGGCGGGCGGAGCGGAAGGGCAAGGGCGTGCTGCGTACCGGCAGGCCACGGGTGGCGGCCTCGAAGTCGTCGAGCATGCGGCGGAACTCCGCCCGGACGAGGCGGGCACCGAAGTCCACCTCGTGCAGCCGACGGTCGAGGGCGAGCCGCGCGATCGTGCGACGCGGGCGGGGCGCGTCGGTCTGGGTCACCAGCCATTCCTCGAAGGTGACCGTGGGGGTCTCGCGGGGCGTCGGGCGGGACGGACGGGGGACCGCCCTCTCGGGCGAGGATTCGAACACGGGGAGCTGCTTTCAGACGGGGAACTCGTGCACTCCACGGTGCCATGACGTGCCCGGCTGACCGGGCGGTCTGTGAGCGGTCACTCTCCGCCGCCGCACCGCGTGCGGCTGTCCGGCGGCGCGAGGACGACTCCCGGGTGGCGAGGACACCGTGTGGGTAGCGATCGACGTCGGCGGTTCGGCCTCCACGGGCCACGGCGGACGGATGCGCGGCGAGCAGGAGGTGCCCCTCCGATGAGCCTGTCCGGTCCCCCCACGGCGCCGCCGCCCTGACGCTCGACTCCGCACCGGGGCCGGGGAACGCGCGTCCGGCTGGAGGTGCCCCGATGATCCGGGTGCTCCTGGTCGACGACCACCAGCTCGTCCGCGCCGGGCTGGCCCCCCTGATCGAACGCCGAAACCGACATGACCGTGGTCGCCACCGCCGCCGACGGCGCCGAGGGAGTCCGGTGCGCGTGGGGAAGCCCGACCTCGTCCTGATGGACATGTCCATGCCCGGGATGTCCGGCGAGACGGCGACCGCCACGATCACCGCGGCGCTGCCGGACACGGCCGTCGTGGTGCTCACGGCGTTCTTCGACCAGGAGCGCATCCGCGAGGCCCTGCGCGCGGGCGCGATCGGTTACCTGCGCACCGTGAAGAGCCACCTCACCAGCGCTTACCGACGCCTCGGTGTCACCGACCGGACGCAGGCGGCGTTGACGTACAGCGGGATGCGGTACGCGGACCCGGCCGACCCCGGGTGACTGCGGGAGCCCGTGCGGGCGGGGTGGGCGGTCCGGGACCGACCACCCCGCCCCGGGATCACAGGGTGCTCAGCAGGTTCGCCATCGTGGCGATCTCGGCCTGCTGCTCGTCGATGATCTTCTGGGCGAGCGCCTTCGCCTCGGGGTTCCGACCGCCGGCGAGCTCGGTCCGGGCCATCTCGACGGCGCCCTCGTGGTGCGCGGTCATCATCTGCAGGAACATGCGGTCGAAGTCCGCGCCCCGGGCCTGCTCGAGCTGCTGCATCTGGGCGTCGGTCGTCATCCCGCTCCCACCCGTGCTGCTGTGGCCCATGCCGGCGTGGTCCGTTCCGGCGGGGGCTTCCGGCTGCCCCCAGGCCGCCAGGAAGCCGCGCAGCTGCTCGATCTCCGGTCCCTGGGCGTTCTCGACGGAGGCCGCGAGCTGCTTCACCCGGTCGTTGCCGGCCCGGTCCGCGGCGAGTCCCGCCATGTCCACGGCCTGGCTGTGGTGGGGGATCATGCCCTGCGCGAAGGCGACGTCGGCGTCGTCGTGGGCCGACGTCGACCCGCTCACGGACGGAGCGGCCACGGTGGTCGGGGTCGCGGTGACCGTGCTGGTGGAGGGTGTCTCGGAGTTGCTGCAGCCGGCGAGGACGACGGCGGTCGAGGCGGCGGCGAGCATGCCGAGGACGGAAGTGCGGTTCACGTGCGTGTACTCCTCTGTGGACGTGCGTCAGCGAATCGAGCCAGCGGATCGCGCTGGTCGACTCAGTTCCGCAGTACGCAGAGTTGGGCCAGACGAACCGCCGTCCGCGGCGGCGGCCTGGGCGGGACGACCACAGGGGCCGGGAGGAGAGCGGCGGCCGAGCGGGTCGGCCGGCGGAGCAGGAAGGCCAGGCCCACGAGCCCGAGCACGACGAGCCCGGCGAGCACGGCCAGGCACAAGTGCATCAGCTCGTGCAGCGCGCCCGCCGGCATCGAGTCGTGGCCGCCGACAGACCCGCCCTGCGTACCTGACAGGTGCGCGTCCACGACGGAGGCGAGGCCCGTGCCCGTCGTGAGGACGACGCCGGGCGGCCTCTGGTCCAGGGGCATCGGCGCGACCGCCATCGGCCCGGGCGACACCGGGTCCGTGGCGGCCGGGGCGGCGGGGCCCGCGACGGGCGAGTGCATGAGCACCACACCGAGGACGATGGTCAACAGCAGGAGCACCTGCCTCCAGCTCCGTCGTCCCGCCACGCCCACGCCGCCACCCTAGCGGCGGCCGGCACGAGGCCCTCGAGCCCGGCCCGTCAGAAGATCAGATCGAACATCTCGAAGGCCCGGTCCCAGTGCTCGGTCGCCGGGTTGGACAGGTTCGGGTCCAGCACCCGGAACGACCGAGCCAGCGCGACGCTCAACCCCCCGAACACCTCCGGCAGCATCTCCTCGGTGTCCTCGGCGAACGTGACGTCCGCCGGGGGCCTGCGGATCGACTGGCGCAGCAGCTCCCGGACCTCGTCCGCCACGTCGAGCTTGTCGAAGTCGCGCATACGCTCCTGCAGGCCCTTCGTGATCGGCAGGTCCTGAGGGGCGATCACGTCCCGCCCGTTCCACTTCGCGGAGTTGCGCCCGGCGATCGCGATGTCGTCGATCTTGTCGTCGACGAAGCGCCTGTACCGGCGCACGTCGTCCTTGTCGATGTCGACCCGCCCCACGGACCGGAAGAAACGCTCGAACACCGGTATCCCCGCCGGACGGGTCATGCCGTCGCCTCCACCCTCGTCGCTCGGCCGGCCACGGTGCCGGTGCGCGGTTCCTCGGTCATGGCAGGGCTCCCGGAGGACGGCCGGCTACGAGCTCGTCGTGGTGGCGTTCTTGGACGCGGAGGTGGACGCGGAGGTGGACGCGCGGTCGCCCTCCGTCGAGCCCGCGTTCTCCTGCGAGGTCTCGGACGAGCCCAGCGACACCCGGCGCGGCTTGCTCGCCTCGCTGACCGGGATGCGCATGGTCAGCACGCCGTTGTCCATGTCGGCCGTCAGGCCGCCGGGGTCGAGGTTCTCCCCGAGGAACAGCTGGCGGGCGAACTCCCCGTACGGCCGCTCGTCGACGATCACCTCGTCGTCCTCCTGGCGCTGCGGGACACGGCGGGCCCGGATCGAGACGACGTTGCGCTCCACCGTCACGTCGACGTCGTCGCGCTGGACACCCGGCAGATCGAGGAACACGAGGAACTCCTCGCCCCGGCGCAGCGCCTCCATCGGCATGCTGCGCGTCGCCCTCGCCCCGACGGCGAGCGCCTGCTCGGCCAGGCGGTCGAGCTCGCGGAACGGGTCGAATCGCATCAGTGTCATCGTGCTCTCCCAGAGCGGGTCGGTGGTGCGGTGTCCGGGCGCCCGGGGCGCCCGGACCGGCGGTTCACGATGGCAGCGCAGGCGCCGCCGTCGAACCGGTCCCGCGGGACGAACGTCCGCGAGGCCGCTCACCCCGCCGGGTCGAGACCCCTCAGCCGGGCTGCCCGGCCTCCTCGACCCCGCGTCGGACCTGCTCCAGCAGCGTGTCCAGACCCTGGAGTTCCGGGTCGAGCTCGACGGCGCGCGGCACCACGTCGCGCAGCGCGGCGATCGTGGCGAGCGAGAGCGCCACGGCGTCGTCGGGACGGCCGTTTCCGAGCAGCTCCTCGATCTGCTGGGCGAGGGAGCCCAGTGTCGACGAGTCGGTGTCGGGCACGAGGTAGCCCTCGAGCCCTGCCGGGTACGGGGTGCGCTCGCGCAGCTCGCGCAGCGCGGTGATGACCGCGCTCGAGCCGCTGATCCCGTCGAGGAGCCCGATCAGCCGGTAGAGCCGCGCCGCCACGCGCGGCCGGCCAGGATGCTCGTCGAGCCAGCCGAGCAGGGCGTCGTCCCCGCCGAGGTGCCGGACGAGCCGGGTCAGGTGCCCGGCGATGTCGGGCGGCAGCGAGGCGTGCCACGGCAGCACGGTGGCCACCTGGTCGGCGAGCGCGGCGACGGCCTGCGGGTCGGCGTCGCCGCTGACGACGGCGTCGACCAGCTCGGGGTCCAGCCGGAAGACCGAGACCGGACCGCCCGGCTCCGTCACGGAACCGCGGGGCGGAGAGTCACGGCGAGCACCGCGAGCGTCGCGCCGTAGACCACCGCGAACGCCCCGAGCAGCACCGCCAGCCCGATCGCGCCCACCGCCGGCTGGAGCAGGATGAGGACTCCCGCGACCACCGCGAGGACGCCGGCCAGCGCGAGCAGCCGGACGCGGCCGCCGGCCCTCCGCAACCGGAACGCCGTACCGATCTCCGTCGCCCCCGTCACCAGGGCCCAGACACCCACGACGACGGCGAGGACGATCACGGTGATGCTCGGCCAGAGGAGCGCCAGCACACCGGCCGCGACGCCCGCGAGTCCGCTCAGAAGGCCCCACCACCAACGCGACCGCCCGCGGTTCCGGACCGCGTCGACCACGCTCGCCACGCCCTCGAGGATCGCGTAGATCCCGAACGCGATGGCCAGGGCCAGCACCGTCAGGCCGGGCCACGAGAGCGCGACGAGTCCGAAGGCCACCGCCAGGACGGCCCGGACGACGAGGACCGTGCGGGCCGAGGTGACCCCCCGTACCAGCGGGTCGGTCAACGGATCGTCGATGAGCGGTGGGGCCGAGTTCTTCAGCTTCATGAGGCACCTCCTGAGGACACGCGGTGCACGCGCACACCCGGGGGAAATGATGCGACCGCGGTCGCACCCGTGGCATGAGCCTGGGAGAGCGACGTCCGGCGCCCGGGCTGCCCCGCCGGGACGGGCGGATGCCGCTCGCCGGCGCACGGGCCTCGACACCGCCTCCCGCCGGCCGGGTGAATCGGCGCGACCGGGAGGGAGCAGGCAACGGCGTCCTGCCCCGTCGGGCCGACTCGCCTCGCGGGTCTTCGTCCCACCGGAACCGTGCGGACGGGCGCGCCGCGGTCGACCATCGTCCTGCCCTGCCCGACCCATCCTCCGCAAAGGCGATACTCATGACCTCGACCCGCCAGGACCCCTTCGCCGAGACCGAGGAGGTCGCGGCCGCCATCGAGCGGGAGCGGCTCCTCCTGGTGCGCTGCGTCGAGACCGCCTACGAGTCGCTGCGCCTGATGCCGGGCGTCGACACGTCGGGGCGGACCCTCGTGTGGTTCGCCGGCCGTCTGCTGCTCGCCCACGAGCGGGCGAGCGGCGGGCGGGACGGGAGCGGCGCGAGCCAAGTCTGACGTCCGGCCACCAGCCGGAACCGGACCCGCAGCGGGAGGAACCCGCTCGGTCACGTTCTCTCGTCGACGCGCGCGCCCGGCAGTGCCGCGTCCACCCAGTCGCGCAGCTCGGCGGCGGGCGCGACGCCGTAGCGGCGGGCGACGACCTCCCCACGCCGCAGCACCAGCAGCGTCGGGACGGCGCGCACCACGAGGCGCTGTGCCTGCCGCGGCGCGGCGGTCACGTCCACCTCCACCAGCTTGACCTCGCCGGGGCGGCCGAGAGCCAACCGCTCGACGACCGGCCGCACCAGCCAGCTGAGCCCGCACCAGGGCGCCCACAGCGCCACGAGCACCGGCAGCGACGCCTGCTCGGCGACCGGCGCGAAGTCGTCGTCGCGCGCGGCGGCGACCCACGGCAGCGCGTGCCGGCAGTTCCCGCACACGGGCACCCCTGTCCCGGCGGCGGGGACGCGGTTGCGCCGTCCGCACCGCAGGCAGCCGACGACGCCCGAGCGCGTCTCGGCCGCCGCGACGCTCTCGCCGAGCCGTCGGAAGACCTGCTCCAACGCGGCGAGGTAGGGGTCCCTCGGCGCCTCGACGAGGATCAGACTCTCGAGACGATCGCGTGCCGGGGCGGTCACCGAGCCTCCCTGCGGGTCAGCTCGCCGGGCGTGCAGGCAGGGGGAAACGGAGCGAGGCGGCGGTGACGTGCTCGCGCAGCGGCGTGTCCGCCTCGACGTGCTCGACGCCCCCGCCCTCGTCGATGACGGCCTGGACGAGCTCGTCGATGACGTCCGGGGTCCGGCGGAGCTCCCGGCCGCACACCGGGCACCGCTCGCCCTCGACCGCCAGGTAGCCGTCGGTGTCGCAGACCAGCCCCGGCTGCACGACCTCGTCCTGCACGAGCAGCTGCCCGACGGCGGCGGTGGCACCGGCCCACAGGCAGTCCGGCAGCCCGGCGACCGCGAGCCCGCCTGCCGCGCACCGCTCGAGGGTCTCGGCCACGAGCCGCTGCTCCTCCGCCCGCTCGTAGCGCTGCACCACCTCCTCGGCACGGCCGCGGATCGTCCCGAGGTCGTCCTCGCGCGGGTGCACGGAGAACGTCCCGGCGACGCGCTCGCGCACGGCCGCCGGGAGGTGGTCGAGGAACTCCGGGATCTCGTGCTCGTGGCCGCCGACGGCGACGATGTCGAACTCGTGCCGGCGGGCCTCCTCGTCCAGTCGCTCGGCCACGGCGCGGTAGTGCCGCTTCGCCAGCAGCTCGGCCTTGTTCTGCGTGGTGTGCTCCCGCATCCCGGCCGCGTAGTCGGGCTTGCGCAGCGCCCGGTCCCGGAGCGGCCCACCACGCTCCACCAGCTCGTCCTGGTAGAGGTCGAAGAACCGGGCGAGGCCGCGGTCGACCAGCACGACCCGGCAGCGGTGGTACTCGTCGAGGACCGCCACGAGCGGCCGGACCCAGGCCGTCTCGTCGGTCACGAGCCGGTCGTGCACCGGGCGGGGCAGCTCGACGTCCTCGAAGAGGTCCCGTCCGGAGCAGGAGAAGAACGCGACCGCCTGCGGGTGCAGGCGTTCCTCCGTCACGGCCTCCTCGATGCGCGCCACGTCGCCGCGCAGCGACAGCCGGGCGTCCCGGTTCAGCGCGGGGTCCTTGAGGAGCAGACGCACCTCGTGCAGCTGCTCGTCCACCCGGCTCGGGAAGGCCCTGCGGTCGTCGGGGTCGAACCGGGCGTACAGGCTCAGCACCGGCAGCCCGTCACCGTGCACCCGCAGGATCCGGTCGACCGTCTCGACCTCCAGCATCACGGTCCTCCTCCGCTGACCGGCACCCCGTCGAGGATGATCGTCAGCGCGTGCGGCTCGGCGGCCGGCTCCCTGCCGGCGGCGCCTACGGTGCCAGCGCGGCGGGGCGCGCTGATCGGCCCGGCATGGCCGAACTGCCGGCTCCCGGTCGCCCCGGCAGGTCCAGGACGGGCGGCACCGGCTCCCTACGAGTCCGGCAACCGCCAGCCGTTCCAGCCCGGAATGCGCAGGGCCTCGCTCGGGCCCCACGACCCGCGGGGGTAGGTCCTCGGCTTGGGCGGGTTCCGCAGCAGCGGGTCGCACAGCTGCCACAGCAGCTCGACCTGCTCGGTGCTGATGAACAACGTCGGGTCCCCGCGCATCACGTCGAGCAGCAGGCGTTCGTAGGCCTCGAGCGGTTCGGCGCCGGGGAAGGCCTCCAGCAGGTCGAGCCGCATCCGGCCGCGGCCGACCGTGAGCCTGGGGCCGGGCACCTTGGACCGCACGTCGGCGAAGATCCTCGGGTCGTCCGTGAGCTCGAGGACCAGCTCGTTGCAGGAGTCGTCGACGTCTCCGGGGAACACCTTGAGCGGGGGCTGCTTGAAGCCGATCGTGATCGTGCGCCGGCCCTCGGCGAGCGCCTTGCCCGTCCGCAGGTAGAAGGGGACGCCGATCCAGCGCCAGTCGTCGACGTAGACCTCCATGGCGACAAATGTCTCGACCGTCGAGGACCGGTCCACCCCGGCCTCGTCGCGGTACCCCTCGTACTGGCCGAAGACGACCCGGTCGGGATCGAGCGGGCGCAGCGAGCGGAAGACCTTGGTGGTCTCCTGGTTCAGGAAGTCGGCCTCCAGCCGCGACGGCGGGTCCAGCGCCACGAAGCCGAGCAGCTGGAACAGGTGCGTCGAGATCATGTCCCGGAACGTCCCGGTGGACTCCATGAAGGCGGCCCGGCCCTGGATGTCGAGCTCCTCCGGCACGTCGATCTGTACGTAGCAGACGTGCTGGTGGTTCCACACCGAGGCGAACAGCCCGTTGGCGAAGCGCAGCGCCAGGATGTTCTGCACGGCTTCCTTCCCGAGGAAGTGGTCGATCCGGTAGATCTGCCGCTCGTCGAAGACCTCGTGCAGCGTGGCGTTGAGCCTCTTGGCCGACTCCAGGTCCGTGCCGAACGGCTTCTCGAGCACCACCTTCGTCGGCGAGGTCACCTCGAATGTGCCGATCATGCGCACGACGGACTCGGTCGCCGACGGGGGAACCGCCAGGTAGTACAGGCACTCCACATCACGGGGCAGCTCCTCGACCGCGGCCGACACCGCCCGGCCCAGCTCGGCGCCGCCGTCCTCCGACGTGGCCACGAAGCTGATCCGCTCGGCGAACGCCTGCCACGCGTCGGGATCGATCAGCGCGCCGCGGTGGAGCTCCATGGCCGCCCGGATCGTCGCCACGAACGTGTCCGCGGTGTCGGGAGCCTCTCGACCGGAACAGACGATGCGGAACTCGTGGGGCAACAGGTCGAGCTGCCACAGCCGGAACAACGCCGGGAACAACTTCCGTCGCGCCAGGTCGCCGGTCGCGCCCAGCACGACGAGAACGTGCGGGGCCGGCCGGTCAAGGTCGTCGGCGGCCCGGGTGGGCGAGGGACCGCGCGACATCGTCTCGGTCTGCAATGCACGACCCTTCCTCGGTGATCGACACGTGCCGCGCAGGGGACGCGGGCCTCAGCCGTCCGCGCGCTCGTCGTCGTCCGGTTCGCGCACCACCAGCACGGGGATCGTGGCCCTTTTGAGCAGGTCCTTCGTCGTGCTGCCGACGAGCAGCTCGCTGAGGGCCCCGCGCCGGTGCGCACCGACCACGACCACCGGCGCGTCCTGCTCCTCGGCCACCCGGAGCAGGGTCGTCGCGATCGGGACGTCGTCGGCGACGGTGAGGCCGACGGCCTTGAGCCCCGCCTCCAGGGCGAGGACGACGCCCCTCTGCGTCAGTCGCTTCGCCTGCTGCACCACCTCCTCCTCGGCCAGCAGCGCGTTGCGGATCTCCACCTCGGTGACCGGCAGCCCGGCGGCGAACATCGGAGCCACCGCCGACCCGAACGTCTCCCCCTCCTCGACGACGACCACCACGAGCACCTGGCGCGGGGCGAGCAGCTCTCCCGCCTCGCGCACCGCCCGCTCCGCCGCCGCGGTCCCGTCGAACCCGATCACTGCCGGTCCCGATGCCATCGCGAGCTCCTTCCGCCGGTTCCCGGGCAACGGTGGCGTCCACGGCCCGGCGGTGCGTCGACCTGTACGGGCGAACCCGGCGTCGGCGGCTCGGCCCGGCAGGACGGTCGCAGGCTCACCCGAGCCCTGCCCGGTCCAGCGCGTCCTCGGCGGCGTCGATGTGCCGCAGCGCCTCCGCGAGCGCGGCGGCGGCCAGCCCGGTCGGCGCCGTTCCCGGCGAGAAGTCGGTGTCGAGCAGGTCCTGGACATCGCCGAGCAGCCGGTAGGCCTCGCTGCGGGCCTCCTCGAAGGCCTGCATGTCGTGCGGTCGCACGGGGACCTCCCGAGGGCGGATCGACGACGGAACCTTCTCGGTGCCGCTCAGGCGAGCGCGGACTCGACCGCGGCCAGGATCGGACCCGGCCGGGCCGGCACCGCGACGCCGCGCACGAAGACGCTCGGCGTCCCCGCCACGCCCCGCTCGGTGGCGCGCTGGGTGACGAACGGCGGCCAGGGCAGGTAGGTGCCCTGCCGGATCGTCTCGGGGAACTGGGGGTCCGTGATCCCGATCGTCTGGCCGAGTTCGACGAGCTGCCCGTCCGTGAGGCCGGGCCCGCCCTCGGGCGGCTGGTACTCGAACAGGGTCTGGGCGTACTGGTGGAACCTGCCCGCGTCCGAGGCCGCCCCCGAGGCCGCGGCGGCGCGCGTCGAGTACTCGGTGGTGGAGACCGCGTCGAGGAAGTCCATCGGGTGGCGGACGAAGCTGATGATCCGGTCCTCGAGCAGCCGGTCCAGGGTCGGCCCCGCCATCAGCTCGAACTGCTTGCAGAAGGGACAACCGAAGTCGATGTAGGCCTCGACGTCCACCGGCCCGGCACCGACGACGATGCCGTCCCCCTCGGGGGTGGCGCCGCGCGGGACACGGACCGGTGGGGCGGCGGCTCGGCTCGCAGACATGCCGACGATGCTGCTCGCGGCGGCCCAACCGGTCACCGGTCCGGCGAGCCCAGGTGCCGCGCCGCCGTTGGCCCTCGGAGGTCGGTCCCGTCAGGGTTCCAGCGGCGGCACGAGTTCCGGGAGGTCGCGCTCGTCGCCGATCGTCGTCTCGTCCCCGTGCCCGGGCAGGACGCGCGTCTGCGGCGGGAGCCCCAGCACCCGTTCGCGCAGCGACCGGGTGATCGGCGGGTAGCGGCTCAGCGTCCGGTCCACGCGCAGCGGGCCGCCCTTGAGCAGCATGTCGCCGGTGAACACGACGTCGAGGGCCGGCACGTACAGGCACACCGAGCCGGGCGTGTGGCCCGGGGTGTGCAGCACCCGGACCTGGACGTGCGCGACGGCGATCTCCTCCTCGTGCGCGAGGTCCTCGTCGGGTCCGTGGTCGGGGTGGACCTCGTCCCACAGGGGCCGGTCCTCCTCGTTCACCATCGTCGGCGCCCCGACCGCATCGGCCAGCGCCACGGCCTGGTCTGCATGGTTACGGTGGCCGTGCGTGCACGCGACCCCGACCACGCGCCGGTCGCCGACCGCGGCGCGGATCGGCGCGGCGTCGTGCGCGGCGTCGACCACGAGGACCTGCTCCTCGTCGCCGAGCAGCCACGTGGTGGTCTCCACGGTCCGCTGCCCGTCGTCGGTCGCGATCGTCGCGGCGGTGACCACCCGATCGATACGTGGGAGCACGGCCCCTCCTCCTCAGCCGGTCCGGGCGGCGCCGAGCAGCGGGCGGTAGTCGTCCGGCAGCTGCACGGTGATGTCGAAGAACTCGTCACCGACGATGGTGCGCAGCACGGCGAACACCGCAGGGGTGCGGCGTACCGCGTCGCCCAGCGGCAGGTCGGCCCGCCGGGCGACGCGCTGGACGAACTCTTCGAGTTCCATCCGGCGGGACAGGTCGTCGGCGTCGCGGCCGCGGTGCAGCGGGGGGTGCAGGGCCACCGGCAGCCGGGTCGCGAGGTCGTCGGAGTCGCCGGGGGCGATACGTTCGGCAAGGGTCTCGAGCACCGCCTCGGTCAGCCTCCGCGCGGCGTCCTGGTCGAGCCCGCTCTTCGCGGCGACCGCGCCGACGACGGCCTCGACGGACGGCACGAACGTCTCCGCGTCCAGCAGGGCGTCGTAGTGCCTCCCGAGCTGGGCCCGGACGTCGGCGTACTCGTCGTCGCCGATGGTCTGCCGCAACGCGATGAACACGGCCCGGGTGTGCCGCTCGGCGGTGACCGGATCGGTACCCTCCTGCTCGCCGACGCGGCGCAGGAACTCCTCCGGCGGGAAGGACTCGGGGCTGCCGGGCGACCAGGCGAACGGCTGCAGCTCCGGGGGGAGGCGCCGCAGCACGTCGGCGGCCTCGCCGCGGGTCACGTGCCGTCCCAGCACCGTGAGGACGGCCTCGGACGCGCGCTCGGCGGTGTCCGGGTCGGCCTCGGCGATCTGGGCGACCATGGTCAGGAACTGCTGGTGGTCCATCGCGCTCCTCCTGCGTCAGCGTCGGCCGGTGATCCAGTCCCAGGCCCGGCGCAGCCCGGCCTCGAGCGGGGTCTCGGGCCCGCGGGGATGGTCGTCCCGGCGCGGAGGACCGGGCTCGGTGGGCTCGTGCAGGTCATCGACCCCGACCGCCAGCAGCACCGCGCGCTCGTGGAGCCCGGCGATCTGGTCGCGATCGGCGTAGCGGTGCGCTCCGGGCAGCGGGTGCGTGTGCACGACGACGCCGTGGAAGAGGTCGAGGTCGACGTCGGCGACCACGTGGTCGACCACCCCGACCCGGCGACGGTCCGGGTCGAGGACGGGAGTGCCCTCGGCGAGCGCGAGGTAGGCGATCGGACGTCCGAGGTCCGCCACCTCCTCGTGCACACCCGGCCCCACGTCCTCGCGCTCCACGCCCGACATCCTGGGAACGCCGGCCCGCGTGCGCACCGTCATGGGACGGCCAACCGCGGCCGGTTCGCTCGGTCCGCCAGGCCGGGTCGCACCCGGAGGCGGCCGGTTGGCCGGCGCGCCCCGGGCGGGCAGAATCCCCGGCCATGGCTGATGACCCGACCGAGCCGGAACCGGCGTCCCCGCTGCACGAGGACCACGTCGACGACCTCGCCGTCGCCGACGACGAGGGGGACGGTGGCGAGACCGAGGAGTCCGAGCAGGAGCGGCGGCCCAAGGAGGGCGGGCCCGACTCCGGCGTGAGCGGCGAATGGCGGGGTGACGCCGGGCCCGACCTGCCGACCTGATCCGCCCGGCCTCTTCGCCGACCGCTCCGCGGCCGTCACCCGTGCTGCCATAAAGTCCCCGGGGAGTACGAACCGGACGAAGGAGAGCACGACCCGATGCCGCGCATCCCGCTGATCATCGACACCGACCCGGGCGTGGACGATGCGGTGGCGCTGGTCCTCGCGATGCAGAGTCCCGAGGCGGACGTCCGGGCGGTGACGGTCCCGTTCGGCAACGTCGAGATCGAGAAGACGTTCCTCAACGCCCGACGCGTGCTCGCGCTCGCCGGCCGCACCGACGTGCCCGTCGCGGCGGGGGCGGCGAGGTCGCTCGTCCACCTGCAGGACGAGTGGGCGCCGGAGTGGCACGGCGCCGACGGTCTGGGCATGCGGTCCGCGGACTTCCCGGCCCCCGTCGCCGCAGACCCGCGGAGCGCGGTCGCGCTGATGGCCGACGTGCTGGCGGAGGCCACCGAACCGGTCACGATCGCGACGATCGGGCCCCTGACCAACGTGGCGCTGCTGCTGGCGGTGCACCCCGAGCTGGCGCCCCGGATCAGCCGCATCGTGGCGATGGCGGGCTCGCTCGGGGCGGGCAACACCCGCGGCCGCGCCGAGTTCAACGTCTCGGCGGACCCCGAGGCTGCGCACCGGGTGCTCACCCAGCCGGACGTCCCGGTGACGCTGGTGCCGCTGGACCTCACGATGCGCTGCCTCGCCGGCGCGACGTGGCTCGACGCGCTGGCCGCGAGCGGACCGCGGTGCGCGACGCTGGCAGGAGTCCTGGAGCTCTACCGCGCGGCGTTCCGGGAGCGCTACGGCGTCGACGCGGTGGCGTTGCACGACGCGCTGGCGGTCCTGGAGGCGATCCTCCCCGGGACGTTGCGGACGACGTCGATGCCGATCAGGGTCGCCTGCGACCTCGGGCCGGCCCGCGGGGCGACGATCCCGGACGGCCGTCCGGATGCGGTGGGCCCGGCCGTGCACGTGGCGCTGGACGCCGACACCGACGCGGTGCTCACCGAGATCCTCGACCGGGTCCGCCGCCTCGGCTGAGGCCTCGCGCCAGGTGAGGACGAGCGGCACGCTCCCGCCGTCACGGGGGGTCGCCGTCTGTCCGGTCCGAGCGTCGTGATCGACGGGCCGACGCCCACCACAGACTGCCGAGCGTTCCGGCGGCGGCACCCCACAGGAAGGTGCTGAGCGTCATCGTCGTCACGCCGGCGAGGATGCCGACGGTGCCGACCAGGATGAGCACCCCGGCACCCAGCAGCTCCGCGTACCGGTCCGAGCCACCGTCGCCACCGCGCGACCGCCCGTACGGCGGGGCACCGGCCGCGCGGACGGGCTCGCCCGGCGGCTTCTCCGGAGCGAGGCGCGCCAGTTGGCGGGCCAGGCCCGGGTCGTCACGTTCCATGCGTTGCTCGATGTCTCTGAGCGCGCGCTTCTCGTCACCGCTGAGCACACTGCTTCCCCTCTCCTGATAGCGCTTGAGCTACCCCACGAGACGGCGGCCATCCCCTCGTGCGGGGGATTGCCCGTCCCGGCGGCAGGAGTGGGACGGCCCGGGACGGGTAGCCGCCGGTTGGCGGCGCACCGTCCGCCGGCGGGACGGCGGCGGGAGACGACGTGATCAAGACCGTGACCGTGCTGGGGACGGGGACCATGGGCGCCGGGATGGCGCGCGACCTCGCTTCCGCCGGGCCGGACGTGACCGTGTGGAACCGCAGCCCGGAGAAGGCCCGAGCGCTCTCCGGCCCGTCGCTCTTCCTCGACTCGATCGCCGGCGGGCCGCTGGACTGCGACTACACGCGGCTCAAGGCGAAGGCGATGATCGCGGAAGTTCGTGCCCGCGTTCATCCTGGGCGGCGCGATGAAGGACTCGTCGCTCGTCGCCGACGCGATGCGCGCCGCGGGCACCGACGACACCCCGATGGAGGCCCTGTACGCGCAGTTCGCCGCGGCGGCGGGCGCCGGCCACGACGCCGAGGACATGGCGGCGGTGTGGCACGCGTTCCGGGTCGCCTCCTGAGGTCGCGCGGTCGGCGGGTCAAGGGGTGCGGAACGGGTATGCGGGCCCGACGAAAGGAATCCGAATGTCCGAGACCGTGCACGAACTCACCGCGGACGCGCGGGCCGAGGCGGACGTCTATCGTCAGGGCGAGGACCGCCCGTTGACCGGGTACGTCCTGGTGATGGCGGTGTTCGCCGCCCTCGTCGCCGGCGCTGCCGGGCTGGCCGCGGCGACGGGACGCCGCCTGCCGTCCGGCCTCGACGGCCGCGACCTGCTGCTGATGGCCGCCGGCACCCACAAGCTGTCGCGCACCCTCACCAAGGACGCCGTGACCAGCCCCCTCCGCGCCCCGTTCACCGAGTACTCGGGGACGGGCGGGCCCGCGGAGGTGACGGAGGAGGTGCGCACCGCGAACGGGTTGCGGCACAGCATCGGCGAGCTGATCACGTGCCCGTTCTGCCTGGACCTGTGGATCGCCACCGGGTTCGCCGTGGGGCTCGTCTTCGCCCCGCGGCACACCCGCTTCGTGATGGGCGCGTTCACCGCGCTGACCGGAGCGGACTTCCTGCACCTGGCGTACGCCCGGGCCCAGCAGTCGGCGTGACACGGACGGCCCCCGCGCCACGGGCCGGCCCACTTCGCGCGGACGCCCGGTGGTGGTTGGGCCGTCGCCGCGCGGGTACCACGGCGACGCCCCGGAACGGCCGGGGCGGACCCGTCTTCGAGGAGGCCATCGTGGCCCAGCCCACCCAGATCGACGTCATCGACGAGCTGACTACGGACCACCGCGAGGCGCTCGAGCTGCTCGAGCGGATCACGAACAGCACCGATCCCGCCGAGAAGCGGGACCTCGCGGACACCGTGATCGCCGAGGTGGTCCGGCACTCGGTCGCGGAGGAGATGTACGTCTACCCGGTGATGAAGGAACACCTGCCCGACGGCGAGCGGACCGTGGAGCACGACGCCGAGGAGCACAAGCAGCTCGAGAAGATCATGAAGCAGCTCGAGGGGGCCGACCCGGCCGACGCCCGGTTCGAGACCCTGGTCCGGGACATGACCGAGACGCTCCGGCACCACGCGAACGCCGAGGAGACGGAGCAGTTCCCGCGGTTGCGCGAGTCGGTTCCGCGCGACAAGCTCGTCGAGCTCCGGGAGAAGGTGGACACGGCGAAGAAGATCGCGCCGACCCGGCCGCACCCCAATGCACCGAACAACGAGCTCTTCCACAAGGTCGCCGGGCCCGGCGTCGGACTGGTGGATCGGCTGCGGGACAAGCTCACCGGCCGCGACACGGGCTGACGTCCACCGCGCAGCCCGCCCGGGCCCGTCGACCCGGGCGGGCGGCGCTGGGCGCAAAGTCGCCGCGTCGGCGCATCACGGTCGCGCGACGGGGTAGCCGCCCGGTCTGAGGAGTCCACACCAGGAGGAGGAGACGCTGATGCCCGGAACCTGGCTCCTGGGACAGCGGACCGGGTCCGACGGCGGGGAGGCCGGCGAGATCCGGACCGAGCCCCCTCGCGCGGTCCTGCTGGCGCTCCGCCCGGCCGGGCCCCGTCCGGGTACCGACGGCGACGACGACGGCGACCCCTCCCTCGCCGAGCTGGCCCGGCTCGCCGAGACCGACGGGCTGGCGGTCGTCGGCGAGCTCACCCAGAACCGCCGGTCTCCCGATCCCGCGACCTACCTGGGGTCCGGGAAGGTCGAGGAGCTCGCCCGGCTGGTGGAGCAGGAGGCGGCGGACCTGGTGATCGTCGACGGCGAGCCGACCCCGGCCCAGGTCCGCGGACTCGAGGACCGCACGGGGGTGCGGGTCGCCGACCGGACCGCCCTGATCCTGGACATCTTCGCCGAGCACGCGCACTCCCGCGAGGGCAAGGCCCAGGTCGAGCTCGCCCAGCTGGCCTACCAGCTGCCCAGGTTGCGCGGCAGCGGACAGGGCCTGTCCCGGGTCGGCGGCGGCCGGGTGGCGGGCGGCGCCGGCATCGGCGTCCGCGGCCCGGGCGAACAGCGCCTGGAGACGCAGCGCCGGCGGTTGCGGCAGCGGATGTCCGTGCTGCGCGACCAGATCGGCAGGCTCGCGCGTCGCCGGGAGACCACCCGCGCCCGCCGCTCCCGCAACCGCGTCCCGTCGGTGGCCATCAGCGGCTACACCAACGCGGGCAAGTCCTCACTGCTCAACCGGCTCGCCACGGCGGACGCGCTGGTCGAGGACGCCCTGTTCGCGACCCTCGACCCGCTGGTGCGCCGCACCCGCCTCCCGGACGGCACCACCGCCACCCTCATCGACACCGTCGGCTTCGTCCGGCATCTGCCCCACCAGCTCATCGACGCGTTCCGGTCCACCCTCGACGAGATCGCCGCCGCCGACCTCGTCCTGCACGTCGTCGACGCCTCGGCTCCCGACGCGATCGACCAGATCACGACGGTCCGGGGCGTCCTGCACGACATCGAGGCCGCACACCGGCCAGAGCTGCTCGCCCTCAACAAGATCGACGTCGCCGAACCCGACCGGGTCGCCGCCCTGGAGCACGCCTACCCGGGGTCGGTCCCCGTCTCCGCGGCGACCGGCGAAGGCCTCGACCGGCTCCGCGAGGAGATCGAGAAGCGGCTCCGCGACCTCCAGGGGTGACGGGAGCCCCGATCGCTCCGGGTCCGCCACCGAGGCGGCCGGGGGCATGGGCGTCTTGTCAGGCCGGGTGAGTCGCGGGATTCTCCACCGGGCGGCCGCCGGGGTCGGGGCGGTCGAGGGTGGAGCGCTCATGGGCGGGGCAGCGGGGGACGCCGGGCCGGGCAGGGTGACGTTCGGTCTCCTCGGCGCCGTCACCGCGTACGACGCCACCGGGACGTCGCTGGCGTTGGGGTCGACGCGCCGGCGTGCGGTGCTCGCCGCGCTCCTGGTCCAGGCCGGCCGCACGGTCCCGGTCGATCAGCTGGTCGACATGCTCTGGCCCGGTGTCGCCCCGCCGACCGCGTCGACGATGGTGCACGGCGCGATCGCCGGGCTCCGCAGGGCCGTCGCGGGACCTCGCGGGAGCGGGGAGCCGCCGCTGCTCCTCACCCGTGGCGGCGGGTACGCCCTGCAGGTGCGTCCGGAGCAGCTGGACGCTTCCCGATTCGAGACGCTTCTCGCGGAGGGGCGACGGCTGGTCGAAGGGGCCCCGGCGCGGGCGGCGCCGGTACTTGCCGAGGCACTCGGCCTGTGGCGTGGGCCCGCGCTGGACGGTCTCGAGGAGGGATTCGCCCGGGACGCGGCCGTACGCCTCGACGAGCTCCGCGTGCAGTGCGCCGAGCTCCGGGTGGACGCCGAGCTGGGGCTGGGCCGCCACCACGAGGTGGTCGCGGACCTGGAGGCTCTGGTGGCGGCGCATCCGTTGCGGGAGGGGCTGCGGGGCCGGCTCATGGTCGCCCTGTACCGCTGCGGCCGGCAGTCCGAGGCACTGGAGACGTACCGGGCGGTGCGGCGGAGGCTGGCCGCCGACCTCGGCCTGGAGCCCGGCCCGCATCTGCGACGTCTCGAGCGGGAGATCCTGCGGCAGAGCGGGGACCTGGAGCTGCGGGCCCGGGTGGAGGGCCGGCGTCCCGGCAGCGGGCTTCCCGCGCCCGTCAGCACTTTCATCGGGCGGGCACGCGAGCGGGACGAGGTGGCGGCGCTGCTCGGGACGCATCGTCTCGTCACCCTCACCGGGCCCGGTGGTTCCGGCAAGACCAGGCTCGCCCTGGAGGTGGCCGGCCGGCTCGCCGACGGTGGTGCGGCCGAGGCGTTCCTCGTCGACCTGACACCGCTGACGGCGTCGGCGCTGTTCGACGAGACCCTCGCCGCCGCGCTGGGCGTCCACGCCGAGCCCGGCCAGGCCCTCACCGCGACGATCGCGGCGGCCCTGTCCGGACGCGACACCCTGATCGTCCTCGACAACTGTGAGCACCTCGTGGAGGACTGTGCGGCCTTCGTCCAGGCCGTGCTCGCCCGCGTCGGGCGGATGCGACTGCTCGCGACCAGCCGCGAGCGACTGGGCGTGCCGGGGGAGCAGGTCCACCCGGTGCGGCCGCTGGGGCTGGCCGCGGAGCACGACGACTGGCGCCGTATCGCGTCGTGTGAGGCGGTGCGTCTGTTCGCCGAGCGCGCGGCGGCGGCCCGTCCCGGGTTCGCCGTCACGGCGGACAACGCACGTCTCGTGCTGGACGTGTGCCGTCGCCTCGACGGGCTGCCGCTCGCTCTCGAGCTCGCGGCCGCCCGCGCGGCGTCGATGCCGCTGCGGGACCTCGCCGACCGGCTCGACAACCGTTTCCGGCTGCTCGACTCCGCCACCCGGACCGCGGACCCGCGGCACCGCAGCCTGGCCGCGACCGTGGCCTGGAGCCATGACCTGCTGGCGACGGCCGAGCGGGTGCTCCTGACCCGGGTCGCGGTGTTTCCTGCGGCCTTCGGGCTCGACGCCGCGGAGGCGGTGGCCGGAGGCGGCGAGCTCGTCGGCGCCGATGTCGCCCGGCTCCTCTCCCGGCTGGTGGCATGCAGCACGGTCCAGCTCGACGAAGGAGTGGGTGGCGAGATGCGCTACCACCTGCTGGAGACCACCCGCCGGTTCGCCCGCGAGCGGCTCGCCGACGGCGAACTCCCCCTGCTGCGGGAGCGGCACGCCCGCCACTACCTCGTGTGGGCGACCGAATCCGGGGCGCACCTGTTCGGAGCGGACTCCGCCCCCTGGCTGGCCCGGCTGCACCGCGAGAGCGACAACTTCCGGTCCGCGCTGGAATGGTCGTTCGGGCGGGGCGGCGACCCCGAGTCCGGGGCGCAGCTCGTCGGATGCCTGTGGCACTACTGGGATCTGCGGGGGGCACGCGACGAGGGACTGCACTGGGTGCACGCCGGTCTCGATGCGGTCGGCGCCGACCGGCCGTCGGACCGCCTGCCCCTGCTCTCGGCCGGAGCCCTGATGCATCTCGGCCGGGCCGAGTTCGAGGCCAGCGCGGTACTGGCCGGCGAGCAGCTCCGGCTGGCGCGCACCACCGGGGAGCGTGCGTGGGAGGGGGACGCGCTCGCGATGGAGGCCACGGTGGAGTGGGCGCGTGCCCGGTTCGACCGGGCTCGGCAGCTCTACGAGGACGCCGTGGAAGCCTCGATCGCCGGTGGCGACCTGTGGCGGGCAGCGATGGCGGAGGCACAGCTGGCCCGGCTGCACCGCGACCGGAACGAGCCGGACGCGGCCAGGGCGGTGGCGGTCCGATCTCTGGCCCACGCCGACGAGGTGGGGGAGGAGCTGGCGCGCGGACTGGCCGTCGACGTCCTCGCCTCGCTGGAGCACCGCTGGGGCGACGTGTCCGAGGCCCGGCGGCTGGTGGAGGAGGCCCTCGGCCACTACCGGCTCGTGGGCTACCGGGAGGGCGAGGCCTCCGCGCTGCACCTGGCCGGGCGGATCGCGCTGGCCGCGCGCGAGCGCGCGCCCGCCCGTGCGGCCTTCGGGCGCTCGTTGGAGCTGTGCCGGCGGATCGGTCACCGTGCCGGGACGGCGGCGGCGCTCGAGGGCCTCGCCGGCGTCGCGACCGCCGGGGGCGACGACCGGACGGCGGCCGGCCTGCTCGCCGACGCCGCGGCGCTGCGGGCCGAGATCGGCGTCCCCCTTCCCACCCGGCCGCTCCACGCCCCGCACGGTTAGCCGCCGGTTAGCCGGGCCGCCGACACTCGGCGGCCCACTCCGACAACCGGGAGCATGCCGTGACCACGCAACCGACCCTCGACGTCCCGGGCGATGTGCTCAGGCCCGGCGACGCCGGGTACGACTCCGCCCGTGCCGTGTTCAACGCGATGATCGACCGGAGGCCGCTGGCCGTCGTCCGGTGCCACGACGCCGCGGACGTCGTACGCGGCATCGCGTTCGCGCGCGATCACGACCTCGTGCTCTCCGTCCGCGGCGGCGGGCACAACGTCGCGGGCAGCGCCGTCTGCGACGGCGGGATCATGCTGGACCTGTCACCGATGACGGGGGTGCGCGTCGACCCGGAGCGCCGTCTCGCACAGGCCGGAGCCGGGCTGCTGCTGGGTGACCTCGACCGCGCGACCCAACGCCACGGCCTGGCCACCCCGCTCGGGGTGATGTCCAGGACCGGCATCGCCGGCCTCACCCTCGGCGGCGGCCTCGGGTGGCTCAACGGCCGGTACGGCCTGGCGTGCGACAACCTCGTCGCCGCCGAGGTGGTGACCGCCGACGGAGAGGTGCTGCGGGTCGGCCCGGAGGAGCACACCGACCTGCTGTGGGGGCTGCGCGGTGGTGGCGGCAACTTCGGTGTCGTCACCTCGTTCGGCTATCGCCTGCATCCGGTCGGGCCCGTGCTCGCGGGCGGGCTGTCCTTTCCCTGGGACGTGGCGGGGGACGTCCTGCGCTTCCACGACGAGTTCATGGCGGCGGCCCCCGACGAGCTGACGACGGCGGTCTCGCTCGCGCTCGGCCCCTCCGGCGCCCCGATGCTGTCCCTCGGTGTCTGCTGGTGCGGATCGCCGGACGAGGGAGAACGGGTACTGCGCCCGTTGCGCGCCTTCGGGCGGCCCGCGCTGGATGCGATCACCGTGATGCCGTACGTCGCGCTGCAGAGCGCGCCGGATGCGGGCTTCCCGCTCGGCATGCAGCACTACTGGAAGTCCGGTTACCTGCGCCACCTCACCGACGAGGCGATCGGCACACTGCTCGAGATCGTTCGGGGGATGCCGCCGGGCGTGAGCGGGATCGGGCTGCAGGCCCTGCGCGGAGCGGCCGCCCGGGTCCCCGTCGCCGCGACCGCGTTCCCGCATCGTGCCGACCAGTACGACTTCCTGATCCTCGCCCAATGGGCGGATCCGGAGGAATCTGCGCGGACCATCGCCTGGGCCCGGGAATCGTTCGCCGCAATGGCTCCGCACCTCGAGGACGCCGTGTACGTCAACAATCTCGGTGTCGAGGGCCCCGACCGCGTTCGGTCCGCCTACGGCCCCAATCGCGGGCGGTTGGCGGAACTCAAACAGGTCTACGATCCCGCGAACGTCTTCCGGTTGAACCAGAACATCGCGCCTGCCCCGAGTCGGCCTCGAGCCGGCCGCAGCGCGGAAACGCCCTCGGGAGTTCGCTGATTCGGCGGGGTGCAGCCCTGTCCGGGGATGCCACGTGCGGTGCCGAACCGGCCAGCGAGGTGAAGGTGTTGACGTCCTCCCCGGCCAACTCGTTGTCCAGGAGCAGCAGCCCCGCGGACGGGAGCGGCTCCTCCTGGTACGCGCCGGTGAACAGCAGCGTCCCGGGGTCGGCCGTGGTGAAGAACGCCGCGTCGATCGACACCGCCCGGCGCAGCGACTGCAGCAGCTGCTGCGGCAACCGGTCGATGTCGAGGCCGCGATGGCACAGGCGCACGACATCGCGCTCGGCCCGCGCGCCGCCCGCTCTCCAGGCCACGCCGCCCGAATGTCCTCGCGACCCTCCGGCGAGAAAACCCCATCTTGCCGGGATGGTGGCCGGCTCGGGCTGGTCCCCGGCTGAGCCGGCGGCCGAGTTTCCGGAGCCCCGGCCGATCGCCGGGAGGAGCTATGCGCGGGCGAGGATCGAGGTTCCGATGTCGGCGATGTCCCGCTCCGCGGTGAACGGGTTGGACAGGAACACGCTGAGCATGTCCACGCCCGCCTCGACCATGCCCTGGGCCTTCTCCCAGATCTCGTCGGGGGAGCCGTAGAGGCACCAGTAGTCGCACAGCTGCTTGGTGATCAGCGGCCGGTGCGAGTCGTCGAGCCCCTTCTGGTACTTCGACCAGGTGTCGAGGTAGTGCGGTTGCTCGGTGGTGTTCGGGTCGCCGAGGTAGGCGGTGGCCGCGGCCGCGCTGGCCTCGACGATCGAGGGGTCGAGCTCGGCGGCGTGCTGGCGCATGAACCCGATGTTGGTCAGGCACGAGCTGATCGGGCCGGAGGCGAAGCCGTGGTCGACGCCGTCCTCCCAGGTCTCGCCGTTGCGCAGCTGGTAGAACCAGCTGACCGCGACGAGCTTGACCGAGCCGGGCGGGCGGCCGGCGTCGGCGACCGCCTTGTCCAGCTCCCGGCGCACCAGTTTGATCATCTCGGGGTCCGGGCCGAGGCAGTAGGCCACGTAGTCGGCGTAGCGGGCGGCGACCTGGATGCCGCGCGGGCCACCGGCGGCCATCCATACCGGGATCGGGTCGTCGAGGTTGTACCAGCTGCCGTCCTTGTCGAGGAACTCCAGCTCGCGCTCCTTGCCCCGCCACTTCTCGGTGACCCGCTCGCCGGCGAGCAGGCCGGTGGTGACCCGGAGCGCGTCGTCGAGCTGGGCGATGCTCGCCGGGCTGTGGCCCATCGAGCGCAGCGCGTTGTTCGCCGTGCCGATGCCGAGGAAGGTGCGGCCGGGGGCGAGGGCGTTGAGCGTGGCGTGCGAGTTGGCCGTCACGGCGGGGATGCGGGTCAGCGGGTTGGTGACCCAGGTGCCGAGGTTGATCGTGGAGGTCTCGCGGGCGGCGAGCGCGAGGTACTGGTAGGGGTCGCTGAACAGCAGCGGCCCCTCGCCGGCGCCGAAGTGCGTGACCCCGACGTCCTCGGCCTGTTTGACGATGCCGACCTGGTCGATCTTGGCGCATGTGCCGATGAAGAACTCCATCAACTGCTCCTTTGCAGGTAGAGAGGGGCGTGCGAGCGGCTCACCAGGGGGCGGAGAGCAACCATTCCTGTGGGGCGGACGCGGCGGCGCGCTCCCAGTCGGGGCCGGGAAGGTCCAGGAACGCGCCCTGGGCGTAGAGCAGTGGTTCGCCCACGTGCACCGCCACCGCGTCGAGGAGCCCGAGGACGATCACGTGGTCGCCGCCTTCGCGGATCTCGTGCACCGCGCAGTCGAGGTGGGCGAGGGCGCCGTCGAGGTGCGGGCCGTAGCGGCCGGGGGAGTGGGCGACGCCGGCGAACCGGTCCGCCGGTCGGGCGAAGTCGCGGGCGAGCGGCCCCTGGTCGGAGGCGAGGATGCTGACCCCGAACCCCGGCGCCGACATGAGCGCGCGGTGCATCGACCGGTCCCGGCCGAGGCAGGCGAGCACCAGCGGCGGGTCGAGCGAGAGCGAGCAGAACGCGCTCACCGTGCAGCCGACCGGCCCCGTGGCGGTGGTCGTCGTGATCACGGTGACGCCGGTGGCGAACTGGCCGAGCGCGTGGCGGAAGCGTCCGGGCTCCACCGCTCGCGGGGCCGCCGTCACGGTGCCGGGGTGTCGGGATCGCCGGCGAGTGCCAGCGCGCGGTCGACCAGACGGAAGCACTCGGACTTGTCGTAGGCCAGGTAGTTCATGGCGAGGATGCGCACCGGGTCGCCGGCGTAGTAGCGCTCGTACTGCACGGCGCGCTGCCCGAACGCGTCGCCGCACAGGTCCCAGGCCAGCTTGTAGAGCCGGATCCGGTCCACCGCGGACATCTCGGCGCCGCGGTAGTAGCGCGCGATGTCCTCGGCGATCGGCGAGCCGAAGTCCTCGGCCGAGGGCATCATCAGCAGGCCGCCCGCACCGAGGGTCTGCAGCACCTCGACCAGCTTGGGGTACTGCGTGGCCAGCACCACCCGCAGCGTCTGCAGCGCGTTGAACCGGGGTCGGACCGTGCCGGTCGCGGTGGTCTCGTACTCGGCCTCCGCCGCGACGAGCAGCGCGTGCGCCTGCTCGACGGCGGCGATGCACTCGCCGAGCTTCTGCTGCACGTGCAGGAAACCGTCGATCTTCACCGACTGGCTGAGCTTCATCGCCAGCCCGGTGACGAACTGCAGCTTGACCAGGCCGCGGACGCCGGTCTGGTGCGCGGTGTGCTGGCGCAGGTCGGTCTCGGCGTAGAGGGCGTTGGCCAGTTCCACGTCGCCGTGCAGGAACACCCGGTCCCACGGCACCAGCACGTCGTCGAACACGACGAGGCAGTCCGCCTCCTCGAAGTGCGAGGACAGCGGGTGGT
>NZ_JAODNI010000093.1 GCF_025465255.1 Pseudonocardia sp. | reverse complement strand
GGTGCGGGCCTACGTGTCCGGGCTGGTCGCGGGCCTGGAACGGAAGAACGGCTGGACCCTGGCCGAGCGCGCGGGTGAGGTGTCGCCGGACGGGGTGCAGCGGCAGTACTCGGGCACCGCCGGGCGGGTGGAGAACTGCCAGGTGAATGCCCCGACGACAAGGACACAACGCCCTGATTACAGCGGATACTGTTCGACTGACCGTGTATGGGGGACGACTTCATCCGGGACAAGACCGCTCAGTACCGTTACCAGTTCGGCGACGGTCGGCCGGTCGGTCGGGATCGGCTCCAGGCACGTGTCGATGGCTGTCGAGAGTCTGCGCGGGAGCCGTGGCCGACGGGTCCGGATCGAAGGGGCTCGGCCCTTTAGCTGTGGATAGCGCTCCGTGCGATCTTCGGGCTCGAAAGGCCGTGATCCCGTGGCCGTCTCACACAGCGTACTGCCGATACCCCAGACGTCGGCGGCCGCTGTCGTCACGCCTCCGCGGGCCTGCTCCGGCGATAGGTATCCCCTGGTGCCACATCCGGCGCGCACCGGCCCCGGTGGCGCCGCCACGCTGAGATCTATGACTTTGGCGAGGCCGTGGCTGCACACGATGTTTGATGGCTTCAGGTCGAGATGCAAGACGTCGTGGCGGTGCAGGTAGTGCACGGCCGAGCACAAGTGCAGGCCAAGTAGGGCAAGACTCCTCGTGGGCATGGGCCGCCGGATAGTTCGGATGATGTAGTCCAGGGTCTGTCCGGGCAAGGCCTCCAGGATCACGATGGCGGTCGGTTCCTCCAAGGTCTCGTAAGCGCGGACCAGGTGCGGATGAGCAAAGGACTGGAGATACCGCCCCTCATTGAGCAGTTGCTCGAGCAGGCAGCTGCTGGGCTGCCGCGAATGACGCACCATCTTCGCCACGCAACTGCAATCGCGTTCCAGGCTCCAGACCTCGAAGACGTGCATCACCCGACTCCGTCCGAGAAGGTCGATGACGATGTAGCCCGAGGCCAATAGGGCCGCAGTCGCCAGCAGCGTGTCACGGTCGTCGTCGCTGTCGGAGCCGCTGCGGTGGAACGCGGTGACTGCGTCGGTGGACCGGTGACGAGAACCGGGACGGTCCATAATGGCGTGCCGCGCGTTGATGCTCATATCGCCCTCGGTGATTCGGCTGTGGGCCCGTCCGCCAGGGCCTCGACGCCGCAGCGGGCGCCTCCCGAAGCTCCTGGCTGAGGAACGTGCAGGCGGTAGAGCCGGGCGTACGTGCCGTTCCTCGCGAGAAGATCGTCGTGGGTTCCGCTGTCGACCACCCGGCCCCGTTCGAGGACGACGATGACGTCGGCATCCTGCACGGTGAGCAGGTTATGGGAGATGACGACGGTGGTTCGGCCGTCCATGAGGCGGCGCAACGGGGCGAGGATGCGCTGCCCCGAGGCCGCGTCGAGGCCGGTCGTGGGCTCGTCGAGCAGTAGTACCGGGGCGTCTCGCACCATCGCCCGAGCGATCGCAAGCCGCTGCCGTTGGCCGCCGGAGAGCCGCCGTCCCCGCTGTCCGACGACCGTGTCGTAGCCGTCCGGCAGTGCAGCGATGAACGTGTGCGCGTCCGCGGCCCGGGCGGCCGCGACGATCTCCTCCTCGCCGGCGTCCGGCCGGCCGTAAGCGATGTTGTCCCGGATCGTGCCGTCGAAGATGAGTACTTCCTGCAGCACCACCGCAACGTTGTCGCGCAGCGAGTCCAGTCGCAGCTGCCGCAGGTCGCGGCCGTCGAGGCGGATGTGACCGGTATCGGGGTCGTAGAAGCGCAGCAGCAGCTTGGCCACCGTCGACTTGCCGGCGCCGCTCGGGCCGACCAGAGCCAGAGTCTGTCCCGGCATCACTCGCACCGAGACGTCGTGGAGGACGTCGCAGTCCGTTCCCGGATAGCGGAAGCTCACGTGATCGAGTTCGACGAGGCCGGCCGCCCGGGCCGGCGACTCGGCGTCCGGGGCGTCGGGAACGGCTGGGCACTGGTCGAGGAACTCGATGACGCGTTCTGCGCTGGCGGAGGCCGAGTAGACCGAATTGGTGAGGCTGCTCAGCCCGCGGACCGGGCTGTACATCCGACTGAGAAGGGTGAGGAACACCAGTAACCCACCGAGCGTCAGGTGGCCGGTGGATAACTCCCATACACCCATCCCCAGCACTATGAACGCGCCACCGAGTTCGACGAGATCGATCAGGGGGCGGAACGCCGCGCGTAGCCGAGTGGAGGCCATCTCCGCCTGATACTTACGTACACCTTCCTGATGGAACCGTTCAGCCTCCCAGTCTTGCCGGTTGCAAGCCTGCACGAGCATCACATTGCCGAGGCTCTGCTCGGCAGCCGCAGTAATCGACCCGGTGCGGCGCCTCTTCTCCCGTGATACGAGCTTGAGAAGCCGGGAGAAGCGCCGGGAAAGCAGCCAGAATAACGGCAGCACGGCGAACGACATGAGAGCGAGCTGCCAGTTGAGAATCAGTAGCGCGCAGGTGAAGATGACCAGTCGCAGGACGTAGAACACGGTGCTCGTCAGTCCGGACAGGAGGAAGGCTTCGATGGCCGCGATGTCCCCGGTGAGCCGGGAAAGCATGTCTCCGAGCTGGCGTCTCTCGAAGAAGTCCAGCGACAGCCCCTGCAGGTGCCGAAAGAACGACGTGCGCAGTGACAGCAGGAACCGTTGACTCAACCAGGTGGAGAGCAGGCTCTGCGCGATGGAGAACAAACCGCGGCCGACGGTGAGGCCGACGAACATGAGCGCAATCGGCCCGAAGGCACCGAAGTCGCCCGGCACCAACACGTCGTCGATGAGCAGCTTGAACACCCACAGCTCTCCGCCCTCGAAGAGTGGCGACACTGCGGACAGAACGATCAGCAGCGGCAACCAACGACGCTGGGAGCGGGTGTAAGGCCAAAAACGGCGCACGATATCCCGGACGGGCACAGCCGGTGCCTGCGCAACCGTCTCGCCACTCTCCGAGAGGGGAAGGTTGAAGGACCCCTGGAGAAGATTACGGACGAAGCGGGGCGCGCCGAGAACGCTCACGGTCTTCTCGCTCTATGACGAAGGCGGCTTCACCCGAAGGTGAAGCCGCCTCTGGGTGGTAGTGACTTTGTCGGGCGCGTCACGCACCTCTAGTGGTCGTTCTCCTTGTGCTCATCGCCGGGGCTGGTGTGGTCCTTGCTGGGATCGGTTTCGTTCTCCTTCTTGTGGCCGCTCGAGGTCCACTCCCCCTCTCGGCTAGGCCGTCCGCCGATTGCCGCCCTCAGTACGTCGAACATCTGATCTCCTCCATCGTCGAAATCGAGAAACCGACGGAGCCGAAGGTACGCTCAGCGTGGATTCGACACAAGAAGGCACGTGGCCCAAAAATTCTCCGCCAGAAGGCCGATCTTAGGACATCCATGGATGTAGTAATTATGGAGGAGTCAAATCGCCTTCAGTGGTTTCGGGGGATAGGGGAACCGCGTAACTCGGATTTTGTGGCCGACTGCCGGTGCCTCTGGCTGTTGATTGGTGTTGGCCAACAATTGTGGCGAGCGGGTGTAACAGTTCCACCAAGTTGGCGAATTGCTCAGAGGCAGATTGATGCCGGTAGGTGGCAGTGGGCGGCGGATGTCGTACTTCGAGGGCCCGTCGAGTTTCGCCAGTAGGCCGCGCCGGCCCTGCGCCGTTCTTTGACCCCCGGGTGGGCCGTCCGTCAGTCCAGTGTCGTCATGAACGGCTGTGCCGGCGTCATCAACGGCGACAACACCTCGATGCACATCACGGTACGCCGACAAGTGCCCCGTGACGGCGAGCCCGGTGTGACGTAGCGACGAACCGTCTCAGCGCCCGGGCGAGCCGCGGCGGCGTGCTGCAGCTATCGCAGTCAGGGTTCAAGCCTGATCTTCCCGAGCTTGTGCGCCACCCGTCACCGCGGTCTCGTTGTTGTGTCCAATAGAGACGCCGGTACGGTGATCCACCGCGAGTTGGCCCACCGGGCCCGCTGATCTGAGGAGCGAGCGCGTCCGTGTAGTCGAGGACTACCGGCGCAGAGGGGGCGAGCTTTCTTGCGACCTGGGCAACTTCATTCGGAAGCGCCTCCCACGCCTTCTCGCGCGCTTCAGGGGAGCCGTCCCCCGACTTACCCGAAGCGACTAAACCTGCTGCCGAAGTCTTCTATCACCGAGCAGGGCCTCCACGTGTAAGGGGCAATCGAGCGTGTGCTTCGCGGTGGCGTTCACCTTGGCATTGTCACCGCAGACCACGCCGTTGCAGCTCCATAACAGCGTCGCGCAGCTGGTGCGCGAGTCCGAAATCCCACCGCGTGATTCGGATTACCGAACATCTCAAATCGACATATATCGGAGGAGGCATCGATCAGATCTGCAATTTCTACAGTGGCTTTGACACCTTGCAGAGATCACGAATTCTAACGCGACCCTTATTGCCGATCAAGACACCAGCGGCAGCAGCGGATGGAGGCTGCCGGTGCCCGGGAGGAGTGTGAACAAGACCCGCATTGCGCCCTCCGCCGTCTTCGAGACGACGGCCATGCTGCGCGCGCACTTCGTGGCGCACCATCCCGGATTCCTGGGACTCCAGGGGCGTCCCGGGGGTCATCGAGCCTGCGCGGCGGCGGGCACGGGCACGCCGCGTTCCCCTGGAGGGCATCCGGCCCCAAGCTGGGCACCCTGGCCCTGGCCACCGCCCGGGCCTTCCGTCAGGGCTTGTACGTGCCACACCCGCTGGCCGGCACGCGGCGGTGGGTCATCCCGGGGTGGAAAGCATCCGCGATGGCCGCATAGCTGGTGCTCCACGAGCCCCGATGTCGAGGTGCTCGAAGCTCGGCGGGCGTGGGCTGGGCCTGGACCCGCAGCGCGGTCCGAGTGATAGCCCGGACCGGGCGGCTGGACGCCGACTTTGAGTCGATGTACGGCGGTGTCGGGCCCACGCGCTGCGGCTGTGTGGTCGCGGAAGCTGCAGGCGAGACAGATCCTCCAACGCCTCACCCGACGTCAGCGTGAACGTGGATCCTCGTTCGGCTGGGTCTCGTGGCTGACGCCCTGGGCGAGGGCCTCGGACGGCGCCGCCCGGTGCCCGACGTGCGCCTCCTCGCGGATGCGCTCGACGAGGTGCGGGTAGTGCAGCTCGAACGCGGGGCGCTCGGAGCGGATCCGGGGCAGCTCGGTGAAGTTGTGCCG
>NZ_JAODNI010000091.1 GCF_025465255.1 Pseudonocardia sp. | reverse complement strand
CCCGGTCGGCGAGGCGCGCCACCGGCTACGCCGACTCGTCGCCGGGCTCGCCGTGACGCTCGCCTCGACGGCGGTGGTGGTCGGCCTCGGCCTGATCGCGGACGCCGCGGGCACCGCCGCGGCCCGGTCGACCGTTCCCGACGGGACGCGGCTCGTCGTCACCGGTCCCTCGGACACGGCCTGGGACGTCGCGCGGCGCGTGGCCCCCGAGGCGGACACGGCAGCCGTCGTGGAGCGCATCCTCAGGGACAACCGGCTCACCTCGGTCGCCCTGGAGCCCGGCCGGACCCTGCGCGTCCCGGCCTGATCGACGCCCGGACGGGCGTCCTGCCGTTCTTGTCGGGGGTCGCTGATAGACCTCGGACAGGCGTTCGAGGACGCCCGGGTATCCGGTCCGGGCGCGGTCGGACCGCCGCGGGGAGGTCGTCATGGATCTCGGGAACCACACCAACGACGCGCGCCCGGCCGTCACCGGCCGGCGGCCGCCGAGCGGCACGGTTGAGGGTGCACAGCCGGGCTCGCGAGCGGTCCGCCGCCGTGCGGAGAACGCGGGCCCGAAGGCGGCCCGAGGTGCTCGGCGCGGACGTGGGGACGCGGCCGCGCCGACAGCCCCGCGACGGACAGGCGCGGGTCGGAACGCGGCCTGCGGAGGGCGGCACGCCGGTGGACATCCGGCCGGTGGTCATCCGGTCCGTGGAGTGCGGGACCGCCAGACCGAGGATCTCCGTCCGGGAACCGACGCGCAGGAGGAGTTCGTCCGCCGTGCCGTCCCGCGGGCGCGGCTCGCCCTCGGCACACCCCGTGAGGTCCTCGCTCTCCGCGCTCCGCACAGGGGCGGCGAGCACCCCGCCGGTGCCGATCACGGCCGTGGCAGCTCGCCGCGGCGGCCTGAGCGGGCGTGCGTCGCCCGCCGTCCGCGACGACTCCTGGTCGGGTCCGTCCCGCGGCCCGTCCTCGGTCGGCTGGACCGATTCCTGGCCGGCCTGGCCGTCGTGACGGCCAGCGCCACGGCCGTCGTGCTGCTCGGGCTGCTCGCCGATCTCGCTGCATCGTGAACGTGGGCCCCGGGAGCAGGAGCACCGGGCCGCTGGACGGACTGCCCCGGACGTTCCACCGCCCGCCACGGTTCGTGTCGGTCCGACACCCACGCCCTGGGGCCGGCGCGCGGCCGACACGCCGGGTGCGGGGCGCCCCGGGGGCGACGCGTTCCCCGCACATGCCCGGCGTGTCGCCGACGCGACGAGCGGTCGGCGCGTGCCGGCGCGGCTGTCGGCCCCGAGTGTCGCGGTCACGTCATCCACGTGACCTGCAGGGCGTCACTGGGTGTCGCCGAGGCACCACTGTGGAGCCACCGGGCGGCGTTCGGAGATCGTGTGGAACCCTTCTTCCCACGATCGGGCGAGAGTCGGGGACAACGGGGGCCAGCGATGGCCAGGCCCCACATGTTGTGGTTACATCTGTGTTGTTCGCCTACAGGTTGGGTTCGCCCCAGCCAATTCGGTTCGGCGGGGTCTTCGGGGGAGGTTGCTCGTGCGGTGTCCGTTCTGTCGTCACTCGGACTGCCGGGTCATCGACTCCCGTGAGGTCGAGGACGGCCAGGCCACCCGTCGCCGCCGCTCGTGCGCGGCGTGCGGCAAGCGGTTCACCACGGTCGAGGAGGCCGTGCTCGCCGTCGTCAAGCGCAGTGGCGTCACCGAACCGTTCAGCCGGGACAAGGTCGTCAGCGGTGTACGACGCGCCTGCCAGGGAAGGCCGGTTGACGAGGATGCGCTGCAGCAGCTGGCGCACCGCGTCGAGGAGGCCGTCCGGGCGGGCGGCACGGCCGAGCTGCCCAGCCACGAGGTCGGGCTGGCGATCCTCGGACCGTTGAAGGAGCTCGACGAGGTGGCGTACCTGCGCTTCGCGAGCGTCTACCGTTCGTTCTCCTCCATCGAGGACTTCGAGAAGGAGATCGCCGATCTGCGCGAGGCGGCTGCCGGGGAAGCAGCCGAACCGCGGGACCGGGAGGCGCGTGATCCCGTCGCGCGGCGCACCGGCGCCGGGCGTGGCGAGGCCACGCGCGAATAGGGGCGAGATCGAGGGGCCGACAGCGGTGCCGACTCCCGAGCAGACCCGGTCCGAGACCGTCCCGTCGCCCCAACGGGTGGGACGGCGAAAGAACACGTTCGGATTGTGAGAGGGAGAGCATGACGGAGACCGTCGGGGCGGAAGCCTCGGACAGGACGTCCTCGGGGGGCGGCGCGACGCGTGCCAGGCGCGGAGCGGAGAAGGCGGACGGAAACGGCCCGGTGAAGCGTAAGCGCGCCGCGGGCCTGACGGTCGAGCGCCTCTACACCACCGCCGGCGTGCACCCCTACGACGAGGTGACCTGGGAGCGCCGGGACGTCGTCATGACGAACTGGCGGGACGGCACCGTCAACTTCGAGCAGCGCGGCGTCGAGTTCCCGGACTTCTGGTCGCTCAACGCCACCAACATCGTCACCAGTAAGTACTTCCGTGGCGCCGTCGGCAGCGCGACCCGTGAGTCGAGCCTGCGCGCCCTGATCGACCGGGTCGTCGGCAGCTACCACCGCGCGGGTGTGGAGCACGGCTACTTCGCGACCGACGAGGACGCGGAGATCTTCGCCCAGGAGCTCACCTGGATGCTGTTGCACCAGGTGTTCAGCTTCAACTCACCGGTGTGGTTCAACGTCGGCACCGCCTCGCCGCAGCAGGTCAGCGCCTGCTTCATCCTCTCGGTCGACGACACCATGGAGTCGATCCTGAACTGGTACCGCGAGGAGGGCCTGATCTTCAAGGGCGGCTCCGGTGCCGGCCTCAACCTCTCCCGCATCCGCTCCTCGAAGGAGCTGCTGTCCTCCGGCGGCACCGCGTCGGGCCCGGTCTCCTTCATGCGTGGCGCGGACGCGAGCGCCGGGACGATCAAGTCCGGCGGCGCCACCCGGCGGGCCGCGAAGATGGTCGTGCTGGACGTCGACCACCCGGACATCGAGGAGTTCGTCGCCACCAAGGCCAAGGAGGAGGCCAAGGTCCGCGTGCTGCGGGACGCGGGCTTCGACATGGACCTCGGCGGTTCGGACATCACCTCGGTCCAGTACCAGAACGCCAACAACTCGGTTCGCGTGACGGACGAGTTCATGCGCGCGGTCGAGGAGGGCACGGACTTCGGCCTGCGCTCCCGCACCACCGGTGAGGTCATCGAGCGCACGGACGCGCGGAACCTGTTCCGCGGCATCGCCCAGGCGGCCTGGGAGTGCGCGGACCCGGGCATGCAGTACGACGACACGATCAACGACTGGCACACGACCCCCGAGTCGGGCCGGATCAGCGCGTCGAACCCCTGCTCGGAGTACATGCACCTGGACAACTCCAGCTGCAACCTCGCCTCGCTGAACCTGCTGAAGTTCCTGGGCGACGACGGCCAGTTCGACGCCCCGAAGTTCGCCAGGGCCGTCGAGCTGATCATCACGGCGATGGACATCTCGATCTGCTTCGCGGACTTCCCGACCGAGCCGATCGCCGAGACCACCCGCAAGTTCCGCCAGCTCGGCATCGGCTACGCGAACCTGGGCGCGCTGCTCATGGCCACCGGCCACGCGTACGACTCGGACGGCGGGCGTGCGCTCGCCGCGTCGATCACCTCGTTGATGACCGGTGCCGCGTACAAGCGATCCGCCGAGCTCGCCGGCGTCGTCGGCCCGTACGAGGGCTACGCCCGCAACGCCGAGGCGCACCAGCGCGTCATGCGCAAGCACGCGTCGGCCAACGACGGCTACCGGACCTACCCGGCCAGCACCGCGATCCAGAAGCTCGCCACGATCACCTGGAAGGATGCGCTGGCCACCGGCGAGCGCAACGGCTGGCGCAACGCGCAGGCCTCCGTCCTGGCCCCGACGGGCACGATCGGCCTGATGATGGACTGCGACACGACCGGCATCGAGCCGGACCTGGCGCTGGTCAAGTTCAAGAAGCTGGTCGGCGGCGGCTCCATGCAGATCGTCAACCAGACCGTGCGCCGGGCGCTGGACAAGCTGGGCTACCAGGCCGAGCAGGCCGAGGCGATCGTCGAGTACGTCGCCGAGCACGGGCACGTCGTGGACGCGCCGGGCCTGCGCCCGGAGCACTACGAGGTCTTCGACTGCGCCATGGGCGAGCGGGTCATCGCGGCGATGGGGCACGTCCGGATGATGGCCGCGGTGCAGCCGTTCCTGTCCGGCGCGATCTCCAAGACGGTCAACATGCCGGAGACGGCGACGGTCGACGACATCGAGCGCGTCTACATGGACGGTTGGAAGCTCGGCCTCAAGGCACTCGCGATCTACCGGGACAACTGCAAGGTCGGGCAGCCGCTGTCCGCCGGCAAGACCGCCCGCAAGGACGCGGAGCCCGAGACCGTCACGGTCGTCGAGCAGCGCCCGGTCCGTCGCCGGCTGCCGAAGAAGCGTCCGAGCGAGACGGTGTCCTTCACCGTCGCGGGCGCCGAGGGATACCTGACCGCCGGTTCCTACCCGGACGACGGCCTCGGCGAGATCTTCGTCAAGCTCGGCAAGCAGGGCTCCACGCTCGCCGGCGTGATGGACGCGTTCTCCATGTCGATCTCGGTGGGCCTGCAGTACGGGATCCCGCTCGAGTTCTACGTCTCGAAGTTCTCGAACCTGCGCTTCGAGCCGGCGGGCATGACGGACGACCCGGACGT
Source organism: Pseudonocardia sp. (assembly GCF_025465255.1). Classification (GTDB taxonomy): domain Bacteria; phylum Actinomycetota; class Actinomycetes; order Mycobacteriales; family Pseudonocardiaceae; genus Pseudonocardia. Next base: position 19,810 of record NZ_JAODNI010000091.1, on the reverse strand, counting down.
CCGGATCGCCACGAGCGTCCTGGACTACCTGTTCCGGCGGCTCGCGCTGGACCACCTGCCCTACGAGAAGCGTGCCCAGCTGGGCATCTTCTCCGCGGCGGAGCGCACCAGCCAGGTCGCGGAGAGCTACGGCCCGGGCGACTTCGGCGCGGACGTCGACATCGACGCCATCCGCTCCGGCGTCGACGCCACCCCGGCGGCGGCCGAACCGGCGGGCGTCGCTCCGGCGCCGGTCGAGGTCGGCAGCTCCACGGAGCTCCTCGAGCTGCGGCTGGGCAAGGCGGCCGACGCGCCGCTCTGCCTCACCTGCGGAACGAAGATGCGCCCGGCGGGCTCCTGCTACCTCTGCGAGGGCTGCGGCTCCACCAGCGGCTGCAGCTGACCCACTCCGCACGCCCAGACGGGCCCGGCACCGCACGGTGCCGGGCCCTCGGCCGTTTCCGGCGCGGAGGCTTCCGGCGCTCGAGTGGCTCAAGCAGCGCAGGATGACGCTCGAGCCACTCGAGCGCCGGGGACAGGTCGGGGCGGGGCGGCGAGGCACGCCAGGGCGTGAGCCGGGACGCATCCCGTCACGTTCCTCAGCGCGGCCCTGTCCCCTCCCGTACGGCCGATATCCGGGCCCGGACGACGGGAGCAGTGATGGACGAGCCGATCCTCGCACCGGGGGAACCGGGACCCTCGGGCGAGTGCTGGTCGAGCGGCTGCGGGCCCGCGGCGCGACGCCCCGGGTGCTGAGCAGGAAACCGGGTGAGCGGCGCGTGGTCGGGGACCTCGCCTTCTTCGACGCCTTCCCGCTGCCCGGCCACACCTGGGCCGCGTACTTCCCGCCCTACCACGAGCACTTCGTCCCGGACGTCGGCGCGTACAGCCTGGCGGTCGGGGTGATGCTCGGGATCACGGCGTGGCGACCGGAACCGCTGCTCGTCCGGACCACGCTGATCGGGTTCCTGCTGTACTCGATCCCGCACACGGCGTTCCACGCCCTGCCTGCACGGGTTCCGCCGGCCGACGCCGTCGCGCAGACCGCCGGGACGGTCGCGCTCACCGTGGTCGGTGCGCTCCTGCTGGTCCTCACGACGAGCCGGGTCAGGTCGCGGAGCGCTCCTCGGCCGGGCTGATCGGACCGGTGGTCCCGCCCTTCGCCCGCAGCAGCTGCCGCCACTGCTCGGGGCTCCACCGCGCCGGCTCGGTGGAGCCCAGGAAGTCCTCGAGCAGCCCGACGAACCGCGCGGGGTCGGTGTGGAACGGGAAGTGCCCGGCCTCGGGGAAGATCTCCAGCCGGCTGCCGGGCATCGCCTCGTGCGCCCGGTACGCGTGCGCGACGGGCAGGATCGCGTCCCGCCGGCCCCACACGAGCAGCGTCGGCATGCCGCGGGTCAGGTAGCAGCGGTCGAGCATCGTCACCACCTGGCCGCGCCAGTCCACGACCGCCCGCAGCGTCCGGATGAAGGCCGCCCGGGCCGTCGCGTCCGGGAGCGAGTCGACGATGCGGAGCATGTCCGGCGCGTCGAGGCCCAGGCCCGTCCTGAGCACCTTCAGCATCTCGACGGCCGCACCCACCTGCCAGCGCATCCCGGGCAGGCGCAGCGCGTTCAGGGCGAGCGCGGCGCCGGGCATCGACATCAGCCGCAGCCCCGGGTTCACGTCCGGCCCCGCACCGCCGCTGCCGACCAGGACGAGCCGCTCGGTGCGCTCCGGGAACTGATAGGCGAACTGCATGGCGACGCCGCCGCCCAGGGAGTGCCCGACGAGCGTCGCGCGCGGGACGCCGAGCACCCCGAGGAGATCCCGCACCCCGTTCGCGTAGGCGGCGACCGAGTAGTCCGCGCGCGGCTTGTCCGAACGGCCGTGGCCCAGCAGGTCCGGCGCGATCACCAGGTGTCGGCGGGCGAGCGCCGGGATCACGCTCTCCCAGGTCGTCGAGCTGTCCCCGATGCCGTGGATCAGCACGACCGGCGGCCCGGATCCGGCCACCCGGAACGCCCGCCGGTACCCGTGGACGGTCCGGTAGCGGAGGTCCGCGTCGCGTTGCGGGACCGCGCCCAGCCGCCCGCCGCCGGTGCGCAGGCGCGCGGCGCGGCTCATGGCGGTCTCCCTCCGCACGGGTCTCCTCGACCCACGACGGTAGGCCGGTCGGGTTACCGCGGTGTTGCCCGCGCAGAATCTGCGCCGTGATCGATCGTTTCCGGCTCGTGCCCGCCGCCTACGTGGTCCTGCGCCGCGGCCCCGAGGACGGCGGGGAGGTCCTGCTCCAGCTCCGGCGGAACACCGGCTACCGCGACGGCTGGTGGGCGACGGCCGCCGCGGGGCACGTCGAGGCGCGGGAGACCGTCGTGGAGGCGGCGTGCCGGGAGGCCGCGGAGGAACTGGGCGTCACCGTCGATCCGGACGATCTCGTTCCACTGACGGCGATGCACCGCACCCACCGCAACGACGACCCGATCGACGAGCGGGTGGACTTCTTCTTCACCTGCCGCCGCTGGACGGGCGAACCGGTCCTGCAGGAGGAGACGAAGGCCGCGGACCTCGCCTGGTTCCCCGTCGACGCGCTGCCGGAGCAGACCGTCCCGCACGAGCGGTTCGTGTTCGAGAGCCTGCCGGCGGGCGGCCCGCCGGCGATCACGACCTTCGGGTTCTCACCGGAGTGAGAGGGCCTCCGCCGGGTCCTCCGCGGGCAGCTCGTCGACCACCGCGGTGATCATCATCGAGTTCAGGTCCACGCCGTCGTGGTGCGTGGTCAGGAACGCGGTGTCCGAGGCGTCCCGGCCCGTCGAGATCCGCAGCATCGAACGCCGGGGCGCGAGCCCCGTCGCGTCGACGACCCGCCACTCGGACCCGTCCAGGCCTCGACGACCGCGTGGAAGTCCATCGGGCTCAACCCCGGCGCGTACACCGCGACCAGGCGCGCCGGCACGTCCCGCGCGCGCAGCAGCGAGACGACCCGCTGCGCGTAGTCCCGGCACGCCCCCTCGCCGAGCAGCAGGGTGTCCACGGCGTCGTCCGTCGGCTTGCTGGACCCGCCGATGTAGAGCAGCCGGCCGTTGACCCAGTCGCGGACGGCGTCGATCAGCTTTCCGGTGTCCTCGATGTCCCCGAACTCGTGGTTCGCCGTGGACAGCAGCTTGTCCGACGGGCAGTAGCGGCTCGGCCGCATCTGCACGATCCGGTCGTGCTCCTCCGACCCCGGCGGCGCCGGGATCGGGAACGTGCCCTCCACCGACGCCGCGTACCCGACGACCAGGGCGCCCGGGGCGCACTCCTTGATAATGTGCACGCGCCCGCCGTAGCCGCCGTCGATCTCGCGCGGGGTGGGCAACGTGGAGCCGTCCAGGGTCAGCACGAGCTCCTCTGCGGTCGTCGGACCCGCGACGGCGATCTGGAGGGACAGCAGTGCCGGTTCGGTGACGGTCAACTCGAGCCGGCCCTCACGTCGCGTCGCAGGATCGTCGCAGCAACGGATGACATGCGTGTGTCCCGGCTACCGTTGAACCTTCCGGGATGGGGGATCTCGATGAGCAACATGACGGCCGACCCGTCGGTGACCGTCTGTTCGGCGGACGCGTCAGCGGCTCCGACGCACGACCTGCTGCGCTCGAAGACCGTGCGGCTGGGGGAGAGCACACTGGTGCGGCGCCTGCTGCCGAGCCTGGACCGGCGGATGGTCGGCGCGTGGTGTTTCGTGGACCACTACGGCCCGGACGAGGTCGCCCGCGAGCCCGGCATGCAGGTCGCCCCGCACCCGCACATCGGCCTGCAGACGGTGAGCTGGCTGCTCGACGGCGAGGTGCACCACCGGGACTCCCTCGGCAGCGACGTCGTGATCAGGCCCGGCGAGCTCGGCCTGATGACGGCGGGGAGGGGCATCGCGCACTCCGAGCAGTCCCCGGACCCGCACGCCCCGCTGCTGCACGGCGCCCAGCTGTGGGTCGCGCTGCCGGACGAGGACCGCGCGAGCCCGCCCCGCTTCGAGCACCACGTGGACCTGCCGGTCCTGCGGAGCCCGGGCATGCGCGCGACGGTCCTGCTGGGCGAGGTCGACGGCGCCCGCTCCGCCGGCCGGGTGCACACCCCGCTCGTCGGCGTCGACGTCGAGCTGGCCGCGGGCGCGGACGTCCGGCTGCCGCTCGAACCGGACTTCGAACACGCCGTTCTGACGGTGTCCGGCAGCCCCGAGATCGGCGGTGAGCCGGTGGACGGGCCGGCACCCGGCCTGGACGTCGGTGCCCTGCTCTACCTGGGCTGCGGACGTCGCGAGCTGCGTCTACGGGCGGAGACGGACAGCCGGTTCCTGCTGCTCGGGGGCGTGCCGTTCGCCGGTGAGCTGGTGATGTGGTGGAACTTCGTCGGCCGGACCGGCGCCGAGATTGCGCAGGCCCGCGCGGCGTGGCAGGCGGAGATCGCGGGCGCGGACGGACCGTACGGGACGGTGCGGGGCTACGAGGGCGATCCGCTCGCGGCGCCCGCCCTCCCACCGACGCCGCTGCGCCCCCGCGGCCGGGCCGCCCGGAGGACGTAGCGGTCTGCTCGTCGCACGGAGCACAGCAGCTCAGCTGGCCTCGTACCGCGCGGCCCGGATCAGGTCCTCGACCGCGCCCCGCTGCACCCGGAACGACCGCCCGAACCGGACAGCGGGCAGCTCCCCGCTGTGCAGCAGCCGGTAGACCGTCATCTTCGAGACCCGCATCCGTTCGGCGACCTCGGCCACGGTGAGGAACGGTGCCTCGATCACGTCCTGCTTGCCCGGCACCTGTTCTGCCATGCCCTCGAGACCTCCGTCGTCCGTGCCGCCACACCTGCGACGTGTGGGGTTCCTGTGACCGGAGAGTAGTCGACATCGCCTCACCGACCAGGTGATCGACGGCCCACGGACGGGTGGACCGGCCGCGCCGGGTTCGGGGTGTGTGACGCAAAGTCGATCGACGATCGCTCTGAGTTCCGAGAACCGCGTCGTACGATCGCCTCGAACGAGGAGGTTCTCCCGATGACCGCACAACCGATCACCGACGACCCGGTCCTCCCGGAGCACCTGGCTCCCACGGAGTTCGTGGACTCGGACTCGCCGCAGGTGCGCGCGTACGTCGCGCGCGTGGTGGGGGACGAGCCGGACCCGGTCCGGCGGGCGGTGCTGCTGTTCGAGGCCGTCCGGGACGGGATCTGGTACGACCCGCACCACATCGCGTCCGCGCGCGAGGCCTACCGGGCGAGCGCGGTCGCGGAGGCGCCGTCGAACTGGTGCGTGCCCAAGGCCGTCCTGCTCACCGCGGCCGCGCGGGCGGCCGGCATCCCGGCGCGTCTGGGCTTCGCGGACGTCCGCAACCACCTCACGTCGTCCCGGTTGCAGGAGAAGATGGGCGGCGCGGACCTGTTCGTCTTCCATGGCTACACCGACCTGTACCTGAACGGGCGCTGGGTGAAGGCGACGCCCGCGTTCAACGCCGAGCTCTGCGCCCGCTTCGGTGTCGCGCCGATCCCGTTCGACGGCGACGCGGACGCGCTGATGCACGAGTTCACCGGGGACGGCAGCCGGCACATGGAGTACGTCCGCTACCGCGGCGTGTACACCGACCTCCCGCTCGACGAGATCCTCGTCGAGTTCGCACAGGTCTACGGCTCGGCGATGGTCGGTCACGAGGCCGGCCCGGCGGAGGTGGACGAGTTCGTACGGTGAGGAGTCGGGTGAACGACCGTTCGCCTAGGGTGCCGACATGACCCGCCCCGAACTCCACGACGACCCCGGTGCGGCCGGGGACTGGACCGCGTCCGGCGTCTACCGCTGCGCCCCGGACGTCTACCGGATCCCGCTGCCGCTGCCCAACGACGGGCTGCGCGCCGTCAACGTCTACGCGATCGCGGACGACGCGGGCTGGACTCTGGTCGACGCCGGCTGGGCGCTCGCGGAGTCCCGCGAGCTGCTCGCAGGGGCGCTCGACGTGCTCGGCTCCGGCCTGGCCGGCGTCCGCCGCTTCCTCGTCACCCACTCCCACCGCGACCACTACACGCAGGCCGTGACGCTCCGGAAGGAGTTCGGCGCGCAGGTGCTGATCGGCGCGGGGGAGCGGCCCAACATCGACGAGGCGATCCGCCCCGGGCACACGGCGTGGGGCGTGCACGGGGCCCGCCTGCACCGCGCCGGTGCGGACGAGCTGGCCGCCGAGATGGACGCCGTCCCGCGCGGCGAGCGGGACATGGCCGGCTGGGAGCGCCCGGACGGCTACCTCGCGGACCGGGCCGTCGTCACCGTCGGGCCGCCGGCCGCCCGGCGGCGCCTCGAGGTCGTCGAGACGCCGGGGCACACCCGCGGGCACGTCGTGTTCGCGGACGAGGCGTCGGACCTGCTCTTCGCCGGGGACCACGTGCTGCCGCGGATCACGCCGTCGATCGGCTTCGAACCGCGCCCCACCGCGACCCCGCTCGGAGACTTCCTGGTCTCGCTGCAACTGCTCAAGGACCGGCCGGACGCGGCGCTGCTGCCCGCGCACGGCCCCGTCGGCCGGCGGGTGCACGAGCGGGTCGACGAGCTGCTGGAGCACCACGCGGACCGGCTCGACGCCACGCTCAAGGCGACCGAGGAGGGCCGGAGCACCGCGTTCGAGGTGGCCGGGGCGCTCACCTGGACCCGGCGCGAGCGGACCCTCCCCGAGCTCGACCGCTTCAACATGATGATGGCGGTTCTGGAGACGCAGGCCCACCTGGACCTGCTGGTCCAGCGCGGGATCCTGACGACGGAGGATCACGGAGTGGTCATGCACTACGCCACGCCCTAGCAGCTCGACTACGGCAAGTGCTCGGCTGCGTACTCTCCGTCGCATGGTGCAGGTCGGTGGAGGCACGGTCGGAGCGGCGCGGGCGATCCTCGCGGCGCTGATCACCGCTGCGGCCGCCGGCGGAATGCTGGCCGGCCTCCGTGACGAGGCCCCTGCGGCGGTCCCGACCTGCGTGCAGGCCGGGCCCTACGCGCCGCCCGCCCCGGACAGCGTCGGCGTGCCGGACGACCTGCCGCTCTGCCGGATCTCCGCGCTCACGGTCAGCGAGCCCGGCGCCGTCCTGGACGGGCTGGAGGTCGCGGGCGGGATCGTCGTCGAGGCACGGGACGTGGTGGTCCGCCGCAGCCGGGTCACCGGGGACGGCACCCTGCCCGCCGGAATCCGGACGGTCGACGGTGGCTCGGTGCGGATCGAGGACACGACCGTCACCGGCGACTTCACCGAGGCCGGGGTGGAGGGCGCGGACTGGACGGCCGAACGCGTCGAGCTCGCCGGCCTCCGCGGGGATCCGGACCTCACCGGTGCCCGGCTCGGGCCGGGCGTGACCCTGCGGAACAGCTGGCTGCACGACCTCGCGGGCTCCGGCGACGCCCTCGCGCTCGTCGCCCCGGCCGGGGACGTGCTGGTGGAGGGCAACCGGATCGAGCGCGGTCCGGGTGGCGGGAGCGCTGTCGTCGTCGACCCCCCGCCCGCGTGGCGGGCGGAGCGGCCCGGAGCCGTCGTGATCCGGGGCAACGAGCTGGGCGGCGGCGACTACACGCTGCGCCTCGGCGAGACCTCGGACGGCCTCTCCGACCTGTGGATCACCGGCAACCGCTTCCGCAGGGACGCCGCCGTCGGACCCCTGCGGGTGCCCGGCGAGGCCGATCTCGCGGACAACCTCTTCGTCGACGGCGGGCTGCTCGGCGGAGGCGGAGGATGACCGGGCCCGGGGCAGTCGCCGGCCCCTACCGGAACGACACTCCCGGTGGGGGGCGACACGCCGCGTCCACCGCGCGGTGGTGGCGGCGATCCGTCGGATCGTGCACAGTGATCACCGCACAGCCGTATCCGCTCCCTGAACGGGTTGGGAGACCCGCACCTACACGCACGCGCCAGTGGCATCACCGAAGACACCGCACGACCGAGGACGTTGGGGAAGGCGATCCTCGTCTCGAAAGCGGAGGTCAGCAGTGAGCACACGTGGCGTGGTCTACGTCCACTCGTCGCCGACTGCGGTCTGCCCGCACGTCGAGTGGGCGATATCAGGCGTCCTCGGTTCCCGAGTGACGTTGCAGTGGTCTGCGCAGCCCGCCGTTCCCGGCCAGCTGCGCGCGGAGTGCACGTGGGGTGGCCCCGCGGGCAGTGCCGGTGCGCTGGCCGGTGCCCTGCGGGCGTGGCCGATGCTGCGCTTCGAGGTCACCGAGGAGCCCAGCCACGGCGTCGACGGCCAGCGGTTCTGCCATGTCCCCGGCCTCGGCCTGTGGAGCGGGCGGACCAGCGCCAACGGCGACGTCGTCCTCGGGGAGGACCAGCTCCGCGCCGTGCTCGCCGAGACCCCGGCCTCGCAGGTCCGTGGCCGCATCGCCGAGCTCCTCGGGGCCGCGTGGGACGAGGCCCTCGAGCCCTGCCGCTTCGCCGGCGACGGCGCCCCGGTGACCTGGCTGCACCAGGTCGGCTGACCGGCGGCCTCCCTGCTGGGGCGGTTGCAGGCATCCGGCAGACTGTCCGGGTGAGCGGCGAGGCGTCCGGGCGGCCTGGTACACGTTTCCGGGCACGCCGCACGATGCTGGTCGTCGTGCTGGTCGTCGTCCTCGTGAGCGGCGGGATCGGCGCCGCCGTGGCGGGGGTCCGCTCCTTCGAGGGGAGTGCCCCGCTGTACGCACCGCCGGACAGACCCTCCTCCAGCGCCGGGTCGAGCGAGGTCACGCTCAGCCTGGACGCGGTGGCGCACCCGGCCGGAGAGTCCGTGCGGTCGCAGCTGCAGCGCTACTTCGACGCGATCAACGCCAAGGACTACCAGGGCTGGTCGGACACCGTCGTGCCGGACCGGGTGGCCCGGCAGCCCGAGGAGGCCTGGCAGGCGGGCGTGCGGACCACCGTGGACGGCACGATCCGGGTGGACCGCATCGACGACCGTCCCGCGGACGCCCTCCTCGCCCTGGTCCGCTTCGTGAGCACCCAGGATCCCGCCGACGCCCCGGAGACGCTGCGCACGGGCCGGATCTGCTGGCGGGGGAGCCTGCCGCTCACCGGGAGCCCGCCGCGGATCGACACGGGCGCCGCCGGCAGCCTCGTCGGCAGCCCCTGCTGAGGTCGGTCGAGCACGGGGGTCGAGCACAGGGGTCGGTCGAGCACAGGTTTCGCCGCCCCGGCACAGGGCCGAACCTGTGCCGGAACGCCACGACGTGTGCTCGGAGGCCCAGAGCGGCCCGGAGACGAGCGGCCACCGGCGCGAAGGCGGACAGCTCGGTCCACGTCCAGCGGACGACCGTGAGGCCCTCGGCGCGGAGCGCGCCCTCCCGCCGCTTCTCCGCGAACACCGTGTCCCCGGCTCCTCCCCTCGATCACCGTCACCGCCTGCGGGAACGGAACACTCCGACCCAGGTCGACGAGTGTCCGCGCCATGGAGGTGACCGCGATCCCGTCGCGGACGACGACCTCGCTCGGATCGAGGAGGGCGGAGTGGAGACAGAGGTCCCTGCCGGTGCGGGCACCTCCGCGCCGGGCCCGCGTCATGTGCACCCGGTCCAGAGGGACGCCCCAGACCGGCAGACCGTGGAGGACCGCGGCGGACACGTGGCTGACGACGGCGCCGCCCGGCCAGCTCGCGAGCACCCGCACCGCCGCCGCGACACCCAGGCGGTGCGCGGCCGCCGGGTCCTCGAGTCGCCGGTCCCCGGCCTCGACGTAGGCCCCGCGCCGGATCGACGCCAGCCGACCGTTCCTGCGGAGCCGCTGCACCTCTTCCTGCGCCAGACCCGCGGCCACCAGTCGGACCGCACCACACCCCGTCGACGCCCACGCCGCCACGATGACGGACTCCCGTCACCCGGGCGACCGTCCATCCACAGGCTGGGTGTTCGAGCACAGGCTGCGGCGCTCGAGCACAGACGACAGCGTCCCGGCACAGGGTGGAACCTGTGCCGGGACGCCGGGAAGTGTGCTCGAGGAGAGCCGGTCAGACCTTGGTGAACACCAAGCTGGCGTTGTGCCCGCCGAAGCCGAAGGAGTTGTTCACCGCGGCGGTGAGCTCCATCTTCCGCGGCTCCCCGGCCACGACGTCGAGTGTGACGCCCGAATCCAGCTCGTCGAGGTTGAGGGTGGCGGGGATGATCCCGTCCCGCACCGAGAGCATCGCGATGATGCCCTCGACGGCGCCCGCGCCGCCCACGAGGTGCCCGAGCGCGGACTTCGGGGCGGTGATGACCGGGTGGTCCCCGATCGCCTTGCGGATCGCGACCGTCTCGCCGACGTCACCGGCGACCGTCGACGTCGCGTGGCAGTTCACGTGCCCAACGTCGGACGGGGAGATCTCGGCGGTGCGCATCGCGTTGGCCATGGCGCGGGCCTGGCCCGTGCCCTCCGGGTCCGGCCCGGTGATGTGGTAGGCGTCGGAGGTGATTCCGACGCCCGAGAGCCGGCCGTGCACGGTGGCCCCGCGGGCGGCGGCGTACTCCGCCCGCTCGAGGACCATGACGCCCGCACCCTCGCCGAGGACGAACCCGTCCCGCTTGGTGTCGAACGGCCGCGACGCCTTCTCGGGCTCGTCGTTGCGCTGGCTCAGCGTGCGGGCCTGCACGAACCCGGCGACGGTGATGCCGCTGATGCAGGCCTCCGCACCGCCGGCGATCACGACGTCGACCTCGCCGGCCTTGAGCAGCCGGTACGCCCAGGCCAGAGCCTCGGCACCGGTGGCACATGCGGAGGCGGGACTGTGCACGCCGCCGCGCGCGCCCATCTCGAGGCCGACCATGGCAGCCGGCCCGTTCGGCATCAGCATCGGGACGGTCAGCGGCGAGACCTTCCGCAGCCCGCCCGTCTCCAGGAGGTCGTCCTGGTCGAGCAGGGTGGTCACGCCGCCGATGCCCGTCCCGATGACGACGGCGAGCCGCTCGGGCTCGACCCGCGGCTCCTCGCCCTTCTCCACGGCGAGGCCCGCGTGGGCCCACGCCTCGCGGGCCGCGATGATCGCGACCTGCTCGGCGCGGTCCATCCGGCGGGCCTGCACGCGCGGCAGGACCTCGGACGGTTCCACGGCGAGCTGCGCCGAGATCTTGACGGGCAGGTCGAACTTCTCGACCCACTCGCCCCGGGTGCGCCCGACGCCGGACTTGCCGGCGAGCAGGGCGTCCCAGGTGGACGTGGCGTCCCCGCCGAGCGGGGTCGTCGCGCCGTAGCCGGTGACGACGACGTCGGTCATGACTCCGCCTCCGCGGAAGGAAGTACGTCGGCGGGCATGCGGGGGCCTCCTGAAAGCGGTGCAGCGGCGGTGCGGATGCGAGCGGGGTCTTACTGGTTCTTCGAGATGTAGTCGACGGCGTCGCCCACGGTCTTCAGCTCGGCGAGCTGCTCGTCCGGGATCTTGACGCCGAACTTGTCCTCGGCCTGCACCGCGATCTCGACCATGGAGAGCGAGTCGATGTCCAGGTCGTCGACGAAGGACTTGTCGGCGGTCACCTCGGCGGTGTCGATGCCGGCGACCTCCTCGACGATCTCGGCGAGGCCGGAGAGGATCTCGGCGTTGTCAGCCACGGGTGTGCTCCTTCTGGTGGGGGTGGTGCCGGTCGGTGCAAGCAAAGCAGGCCACATCGAATCAGGCCTCACGGGCAGACGACTACCTGGCCCGCGTACGAGAGGCCCGCGCCGAAGCCTACGAGCAGCGCGAGCTCGCCGGAACGGATCTTCCCGGCGGCGCGCATGTGGTCGAGCGCCAGCGGGATCGAGGCCGAGGACGTGTTGCCCGAGTACACGATGTCGTCCGCGACCCGCATGTCCTCCCGGGCGCCCTTGGCCCGCAGCCGCTTGGCGACGGCCTCGACGATGCGCAGGTTCGCCTGGTGCGGGATCAGCACGTCGATGTCCGCGGGCGTGAGACCGGCCTTCCCGATGGCCTCGAGCGCGACCGGGGCGATCTGCGTGGTGGCCCAGCGGAAGACCGCCTGGCCCTCCTGGTGCAGCTTGTTCGTGCTCTCGCCGAGGATCCGGATGGTCGACGCGATGTCCCCCGCGCTGCCCCAGGCGACCGGCCCGATGCCGACGTCGTCCTCGGTCGAGGCCCCGCCGACGACGGCCGCGCCAGCGGCGTCCGCGAAGATGATGCAGGTCGAGCGGTCGTCCCAGTCCACCCAGTCCGAGAGCTTCTCCGCGCCGATGACGAGGGCGTTCTTCGACGTCCCGGAGCGCACGAGGTCCGCGGCGGCGCCGAGGCCGTAGCAGAACCCGGCGCAGGCGGCGTTGAGGTCGAACGCGGCGGCGGCGTGGATCCCGACCCGGTCCGCGGTCTGCGCGGCGGCGTTGGGGATCGGGTTCGGCATCGTGCAGGTCGCGACGATCACGGTGTCGATGTCGCCGGCGTCCAGCCCCGAGTCCTTCACCGCGCGGGTCCCGGCCTCGACGGCCATGTCCACGAGGGTGGTGTCGTCCTGGGCGATCCGGCGCTCGACGATGCCGACGCGGTCCCGGATCCACTGGTCGTCCGTCTCGACCCGCTTCGCGAGGTCGGCGTTGGTGACGACGTGCTCGGGCTGGTAGCTGCCGAGCCCGAGGATGCGCGCCCCGGCGAGGGCGGGCGCCAGGTTGAACTTCACTGTGTGGGCTCCTTCTGAGCCGCTCCCGCGTGCTCGGCGATCAGCGCGACGGCCTTGTCGAGGTCGTCCGGGGTCTTCAGCGCCAGGGTGGCGGTGCCCTTGAGGTCCCGGCGCACCAGGCCGACGAGGGTACCCGCCGGCGGGAGCTCGATCACCGCGGTGACCCCGAGCTCCTTCAGCGCGGCCATGCAGGAGTCCCAGCGGACCGGCTTCGTCACCTGCGAGACCAGCCGGTCCAGCGCGTCCTCCCCGGTGGTGACGACCGAGCCGTCGGCGTTCGTCAGCAGCGGCCGGACCGGGTCCGCGGGGGAGATGTCCTTGGCGTGGGCGCGCAGCGCCTCCTCCGCGGTCGCCATGAACCGCGTGTGGAACGCGCCGGCGACGGGCAGCGCGGCCACCCGCCGGGAGCCCACCGGGGGCCCGGCGACCAGCTCGTCGATCGCGCCGATCGAGCCGGCCGCGACGATCTGGCCGGCGCCGTTGCGGTTCGCCGGGTCCAGCCCCAGCTCCGCCAGCCGGGCGACGACGACGTCCGGCTCGCCGCCGAGCACGGCGGCCATGCCGGTGGGCTCGAGCGCGCAGGCGGCGGCCATCTCGCGACCGCGGACGGCGGCGAGGGCGACGGCCGCGTCGGGGGAGAGGACCCCGGCGATCGCCGCGGCGGCGAGCTCACCCACGGAGTGCCCGGCCGTCGGGGCGCCGGAGGGCAGGTCGATCCGCGCGGCGAGGGCGGCGGCGGCGAGCAGGGCGTTGGCGACGACCAGCGGCTGCGTCACCGCCGTGTCCTTGATCTCGTCCGCGCCCGCCGTGGTGCCGAGCCGGCGCAGGTCCAGCCCCGTGGCGTCGGACCAGGCGTCGACCTTCGCCGAGGCCGAAGGGTCGTCGAGCCAGGGTTCGAGCATGCCGGGGGTCTGGGATCCCTGTCCCGGCGCGAGCAACGCGATCACAGCCGCCTACCCAACACGGTCGACCTCCGGCTCCGGGATACCGCCACGCACCAACTCCAACCCCGGGATTTGGAGGATGTCCACAACGCGACCGGGATCATCGACCCGACAGGCGAGTGGCCACCGGGGCGATTTGTAGGGTCCCGCAGGTGACCGTGGTCTCGATGGTTCATCTCCGATGCTGGTCAGGAGTGTACGCGGACGCGTCGGGGGTCCGGTCCGCCGCGGCGAGGCGGCCGGCCACGAGCGCGGTCCGCAGCACGAGCTGGTCCCGCGGGTCCGCCGGCACGAGGCCTGTGAGTTCACTCACCCGGCGTAGCCGGTACCGCACCGTGTTGGGGTGGACGAACAGCGCGCGGGCACACGCCTCGAGCGCGCCGCCGCCCTCGAGATAGCTCCCGAGGGTGCGCAGCAGCTCGCCGCCCGCGCTCTCCACGGGCTCGATCACGGTCTCCACGAGCCGCTGGTGCGCCACCGCGTCGCCGCACATCGCGCGCTCCGGGAGGAGGTCGTCCGCCGCCACCGGCCGGGGTGCGTCCGGCCACGCGGGAACGGCGCGGAGCCCGGACAGCGCGTCCCGGGCGCTGGCGTGGGCGTCGGCCAGGCCCGTCGCCAGCGGGCCGACGACGACCGGGCCCGGGCCGAAGTCGGACACGATCGGCCCGATCACCGCTTCCGGGGACGACGCGCCGACCGAGTCGTCGTCCGGTACCCCGCGGCTCCGGCGCGGCTCGCTGAGCAGCACCACGAGCCGGTTTCCCTGCACCCCGACGAGAACCGAGCGGCCGAGCCGGGCCGCGTGCCGGCGCAGCCCGGTGAGCGACTCCGGCGGGGGGTCCGCCTCCTCGAGCGGCGGGCTGCCGACGATCACGCGCACGGCCGCGGCGGGGTCCCAGCCGAGGACGGCGGCGCGGGAGAGCACGCCGTCGGCCCCGTCCTGGGCGTCGCCCCGGACGACGCCGTCGACCACGAGGGCCTCCAGCCGCGCGTCCCAGGCGCCGCGGGCCTCCGCGGCGGCGGCGTAGACCGTGGCGGCGGCGAAGGCGATCTCCCGGCCGAAGCGCAGCACGGCCTCGACGAGGATCCGGTACTCCTCGCGGTCGGCCGCCAGCGGCGGCAGCCGCTCCTCGAAGACCTCGGTGGCGATCCGGACGAGGTCGACGGTCTGGCGCAGGCTCAGCCGGCGGGCGAGGTCCCGCGGCGCGATCCGGAAGGCCTCGGCGGTGAGCCGGATGGTCTCGGTGGGCTCGCCGAGCCAGGCCACGAAGTTCGCGACGCCCGTCTGCGTCACGAGGAGGACGCCGGCGCGCTGGTCCGCGGGCAGCCGGGCGAACCACGGCTGGCGCTCCTCCATGGCCGCGAGGCAGGAGCCCGCGAGGTCCCCCGCGGCCAGCTCGAGGCGCCGCAGTGTCGCAGGTGAGACCCTGCGGACCTCGGACAGCGTCACGCGCAGAGCATGGCACGTCCGGGGATGCACCCGTCCCCGGACGTCATCGACCGGGGTGACCGCTGGGGTCACCCCGGTCGACGACGACGTACCGATCGATCTCTGTGCGGGGACCTGGAGGTCTCGCGAGGAGCGCAGAACCGGTGAGCGCCGATGGGTGGTGGAAGGTGCTTGCGGGTGTCGGTCGGTCCGATCAGCCGAGCGGGGTGACCGCGGTCGCCTGCGGCCCCTTCTGCCCCTGCTCGATGTCGAACGACACGCGCTGCCCCTCGTCGAGGCTCTTGTAGCCGTTCACCTGGATCGCGGAGTAGTGCACGAACACATCCGCGCCACCACCGTCGGGTGCGAGGAAGCCGTAGCCCTTCTCGCTGTTGAACCACTTGACGGTGCCCTCTGCCATTCTTGCTCTCCTCGTGCCTGCTCACCGGAACGCCGTGTCCCGAATTGCGCCGCCCGGCCGCAACTCCTTCGCGACCAGGTGGAACGCCTTCCGCGCGATCACGCGGTCGGCATCGGGCGGAGCCTAGCGCGATCCTGGCGCGTTGCCGAGAGTCAATTCGCCGGTTATCCGTTCCGGAACGCGGAGGAAACACGGGAGCGGAGAGCCGGGGCGCCGATCGGCGTTAACGGTTATTCACGTAACCGATTACGCCCAGCTCTCGGCGCCCCGCGCACCGATGGTCAGGCCACCCCGGAGTCCGACGTCTGCGGGCCGGCCGCCTGCGGGTCGTCGATGCGGTACTTGGCCGCCGCCTCGCCCGCGACGCCCTTGTCGATCTCCCCGCGCTTCGCCAGCGAGGACAGCGCCGCGACCGTGATCGACTCGGCGTCGACCGCGAAGTGCCGACGGGCGGCCGGACGGGTGTCCGACAGGCCGAAGCCGTCCGTGCCGAGCGAGGTGAACGGCGCCGGGACCCACTGCCGGATGAGGTCCGGCACGCCGCGCATCCAGTCCGAGACCGCGACGACCGGCGAGTCCGAGCCGCCCAGGGCGGTGGCCACGTACGGGGTCACCGGCTCGGCGTCCGGGTGCAGCAGGTTCGCGCGCTCGGCCTCGACGCCGTCGCGGCGCAGCTCGCCCCACGACGTCACCGACCACACCTCGGCACCGACGCCCCACTGCTCGGCCAGCATGTCCCTGGCCCGCAGCGCCCACGGCAGCGCGACGCCGGAGGCAAGCAGCCGCACCTGCGGCCCGTCCTCCTTGTTCGTGCCGACGTAACGGTAGATGCCCTTGAGCAGCCCCTCGACGTCCAGGCCCTCGGGCTCGGCCGGCTGCACGTACGGGTCGTTGTAGACCGTCAGGTAGTAGATGACGTTCTCGGGCTCGTCGCCGACCATCCGGCGCAGCCCGTCCTGCACGATGTGCGCGATCTCGTAGGAGAACGCCGGGTCGTAGGCCACGACGGCCGGGTTGGTGCTGGCCAGGACGAGCGAGTGGCCGTCGTTGTGCTGCAGGCCCTCGCCGGTCAGCGTCGTGCGGCCCGCGGTGGCGCCGACGAGGAAGCCGCGCGCCATCTGGTCCGCGGCGGCCCAGATCGAGTCACCGGTGCGCTGGAAGCCGAACATCGAGTAGAAGACGTAGACCGGGATCATCGGCTCGTCGTGCGTGGCGTAGGAGGTGCCCGCCGCGGTGAACGACCCGACCGAGCCGGCCTCGTTGATGCCCTCGTGCAGCAGCTGGCCCTGCTCGGACTCCTTGTAGGCCAGCATCAGCGTCGCGTCGACGGACGTGTACTGCTGCCCGTGCGGGTTGTAGATCTTCTGCGTCGGGAACATGGAGTCCATGCCGAACGTGCGCGCCTCGTCCGGGATGACGGGGACGAAGCGGCCCCCGATCTCCTTGTCCTTGATGAGCTCGCGCAGCAGCCGGACGAACGCCATCGTGGTGGCGACCTCCTGCTTGCCGGAGCCCTTCTTGACGAAGTCGTAGACCTTGTCCCCGGGCAGCACGAGCGGCTTCGACGTCGTGCGCCGCGACGGCAGCGGACCGCCGAGCTGACGGCGCCGCTCCTCCATGTACCGGATCTCCGGAGCGTCGTTCCCGGGGTGGTAGTACGGCGGCAGGTACGGGTCCTTCTCGAGCTCGGCGTCCGAGATCGGGATGCGCTGCTCGTCCCGGAACTGCTTGAGGTCCGGCAGCGTCAGCTTCTTCATCTGGTGCGTGGCGTTGCGGCCGGCGAAGTGCGAGCCCAGCCCGTAGCCCTTGATCGTCTTCGCGAGGATGACGGTGGGCTGGCCGTTGTGCTCGGTCGCCGCCTTGTAGGCCGCGTAGACCTTGCGGTAGTCGTGCCCACCGCGCTTGAGCTGCCAGATCTGGTCGTCCGTCAGCGGCTCGACCAGCGCCTTCGTGCGCGGGTCCCGGCCGAAGAAGTGGTCCCGGACGTACGCGCCGTCGTTGGCCTTGTAGGTCTGGAAGTCCCCGTCCGGAGTGGTGTTCATCAGGTTGATCAGGGCGCCGTCGCGGTCGCCGTGCAGCAGCGAGTCCCACTCGCGGCCCCAGATCACCTTGATGACGTTCCAGCCCGCGCCACGGAAGAACGACTCCAGCTCCTGGATGATCTTGCCGTTGCCGCGCACCGGCCCGTCGAGGCGCTGCAGGTTGCAGTTGACGACGAAGGTCAGGTTGTCCAGGCCCTCGGTCGCCGCGATCTGGATCTGCCCGCGCGACTCCGGCTCGTCCATCTCGCCGTCGCCGAGGAACGCCCAGACGCGCTGGTCCGAGGTGTCCTTGATACCCCGCGCGCCCAGATAGCGGTTGAACCGCGCCTGCATGATCGCGTTCATCGGGCCGAGGCCCATCGAGACGGTGGGGAACTCCCAGAAGTCCGGCATCAGGCGCGGGTGCGGGTAGGAGGGCAGGCCGTGGCCCTTGCCGCCGTGGCTGAGCTCCTGGCGGAAGCCGTCGAGACGGTCCTCCGACAGGCGCCCCTCGAGGTACGCGCGGGCGTAGATGCCGGGGGAGGCGTGGCCCTGGATGTAGACCTGGTCCCCGCCGCCCGGGTGCTCCTTGCCGCGGAAGAAGTGGTTGAAGCCCACCTCGTACAGCGTCGCCGACGACGCGTAGGACGAGATGTGCCCGCCCACGCCGATCCCCGGGCGCTGGGCGCGGTGCACGGTCATGGCCGCGTTCCACCTGATCCAGCGACGGTAGGCCCGCTCGGCCTCCTCGTCCCCGGGGAACCACGGCTCACGGTCCGTCGGGATCGTGTTCACGTAGTCCGTGCTGGTCAGCGACGGCACGCCGACGTGTCGTTCCCGGGCTCGCTGCAGCATCCGCAGCATCAGGTAACGCGCGCGCTGCTGGCCCGCGGCGTCGAGGACGGCGTCGAAGGAGTCCATCCATTCGGCGGTCTCCTCGGGATCGATGTCCGGGAGGTGCGCCGCGAGTCCGTCGCGGATGACGTGCACGCGTCGGGGACTGTCGTCGCTGGTGGTGCTCTGGCCGGTCAAGGGATCTCCCTGCGTGGGCGTGCAGTGTCGGTACTCGTTGTTCGGTGTCGACCTCGTCGTCGACAGTGTCGCGGGTGTTGCTGCGGTGTTGCCTCCACCGCCCCTGTGCCGTGGTACGGCGGGTGCGCGACACATCCCCTATCGTGCCCCTCTACGCGTGATCACGGAACGGCGGTTGCGCGCGGCAGTCCGGTCGTGTTCGGATTCCGCATCGATGAGTCGGGTTCCCTAGGGCGCGGACGCTGAGTCCGTGCCCGTTCACGAGGAAAGAGGTGCACGCGTGGTCGCCGCGGAAGATGCCGGACGAACGTCCGACATCGCGGGCAAGCTCGGTGTCGAACCGGGCATGGTCGTCCAGGAACTGGGTTATGACACCGATGTCGACGAGACGGTGCGCGACGCCGTCGAGGAGCGCTCCGGCGACGAACTCCTCGACGAGGACGCGCAGGAGGTCATCGACGTCGTACTGATGTGGTTCAGGGAGGGTGACGGCGACCTCGTCGACGCCCTGGTGGACGCCCGCGCCAATCTGGCCGACAACGGCATCGTCTGGGTGTTGACCCCCAAGACGGGCCGGGACGGCCATCTCGAGCCGAGCGAGATCGCCGAGGCCGCGCCGACGGCGGGCCTCACCCAGACGTCGAACGTCAGCGTGAGCGACGAGTGGGCCGGCGCCCGGCTCGCGTCGCCGAAGGCGAACAGCAAGGCCAAGCGGTGACCTGAGCCCTCGACAGCCGTGGCGCGGGTGGGCGGCTCGCCCCCCGTGGCCTAGGCTCGGCCGGGAACGTGCCCGCCGGGTGACCGGCGGGCTCCCGCATGCCTCCGAGGAGTTGTACGCATGGCCGCACCCGAGGTCGGTTCCCAGGCCCCCGACTTCACGCTGAAGGACCAGAACAACCAGGAGGTGACCCTGTCGTCGTTCCGCGGCGACAAGGCTGCCCTCGTGGTGTTCTACCCGTTCGCGTTCTCGGGGGTCTGCACGGGCGAGCTCTGCTCCGTCCGTGACGACCTGTCGAGCTTCCAGAACGCCGACGTGCAGATCCTTGCCGTGTCGGTCGACCACCCGTTCGCGCTCAAGGCGTGGTCGGACGCCCAGGGTTACGAGTTCCCGCTGCTGGCGGACTTCTGGCCGCACGGCGAGGTCGCCAAGGCCTATGGCGTCTTCAACGACGGCGCAGGCTTCGCCCTGCGCGGCACGTTCCTCGTGGACAAGGACGGCGTCGTCCAGTTCTCCGAGGTCAACGGGCCGGGCGAGGCGCGTGACCAGGACGGCTGGAAGAAGGCGCTCGCAGCACTGTGAGTCGTCTCCCGGGGCCCTCGGGCTCCGGGATCCCGGGCGCGTAGCTCAGCGGGAGAGCACTCGGTTTACACCCGAGCGGTCGTAGGTTCGATCCCTACCGCGCCCACCAT